>NZ_JADEXO010000205.1 GCF_015207105.1 cf. Phormidesmis sp. LEGE 11477 | reverse complement strand
GAACGCTATTCTTACCCGATGAGCCCTGCTTGCCAGTGCTTTCAGCAAAAGACATCAGGGTTTCGTCTAGGGCTACGCCTTCAGCATCGAAGACAAATTCTTCGGGAATAGAAGGCGGCGTCTCGGGTTGTTCTGGCTCTTCGCTATCGTCTTCGTTGTCGTCTTCACTATCGGACTCGTCTTGATCGTCGTCATCTTCTGGCTGCTGATCTTGCGGCGGTGGCGGCGGTGGCGGCGGCGACTCGTCTTCCATCGGTGGAATCGCACTAGAGCGCGGTACGATCACCAGCTCTACAGCGCTACGCAGATCGTCGGCATTGACAGTAGCGCGGCCATCTAAAGCGGCGCAGGCTTTGGCAACGCGAACCGCGAACAATTCGGCCCGGTGGCCCATTACCCCACCGCGCATCGCTTCGGTGACTAGATAATTAATTTGCTCGGTGGTGATAGTCACATCCTTTAGCCACTCACGCGCCAAGACGATCTGAGTCTTGAGCGTGTCGATCTCTTCTTCAAAATCGGCGAGAAAGGCTTTGGAATCGTTAGCGAACTGATTGACCTGTTCGACGGCGGCGACGCGATCTTCTAGGGTGAGTTCGGCATCTGCGGAAAGGGCGATCGCAATTCGATCCAGCAGATGCTCTCGCAAGTTCCCTTCTTCCGGGTTATACGTTGCAATCATTAGCGGTCGGCAGGGATGCTGAAAGCTAATACCCTCTCTTTCGATCTTGTTGCGTCCTTCTGTCAACGTAGTCAACAACAGATTGCTAATCTGATCATCCAACAGATTAATCTCATCGATGTAAAGCACGCCCCGATGCGCTTCTGCCAGCAATCCTGGCTGAAAGACACTTTCTCCTAACCGAATAGATTTTGCCACATCCACAGACCCTAGCAAGCGATCTTCAGTTACGCCCAAAGGAATTTGAATGAAGGGAGCCTTGATGATTTTGGTGGGCAGTTCCTCAAACGGTGTCTCAGCCGAAAATCGGCTTGCCGTCTCGTCATCCCATTCGGTTGGCTGGGTCGGATCGCAGTTACAAGAGTCTTCAATAATCTCAATTGGGGGCAAAAGCTGATAGAGCGCTCTAGCCAGCACAGATTTTGCCGTGCCTCTGCGTCCGGCAATCACCACACCGCCCAGGCCCGGATCGACCGCGCAGAGCAACAGCGCAAATTTGATCGAGTCCTGGCTGACCACGGCCATTAGCGGAAACGTATCTGGAGTACTGTTGGTGAGTAGGGCAGGCATGGGAAGAAGCTATAACTAACTAACGTTTTCTACGACTGTCGGCCCATGGTGCTGCTGCCAGGAATAACAGGGACTTCTACAGCTTCGCGGAAACCCTCAACACTTTCATCAAACTGAATAGGCAAAACGCCGATTACGTTCTCATGGGGACGAGGAATAATTACCCAGGTTTCTAGCACACCGCCTGGCGCGTTCTGAGCTGCTTCTACGCCAGCTTCCATCGCAGCTTTAACCTCTGAAACGTCACCGCGAATATTGATACAAAACCGAGCGCTGCCAGCTCGGATGTAAGAAACTAGGGTCACTCGACCGGCTTTAACCATCGCGTCTGCTGCCGCCAATACGGGAGGAAACCCTTTGGTTTCGAGTGATCCAACTGCCTGTCCCATCTATGCTCTCCTAAACGTGAATGGAGGTCACGCGATCGCTCATTGCAGTGACTCTATGAACTCCATCACTGATTGTATAGCAATTTGTTGGCTGCATTCGGCGGATTGCGAAGCACTTAGCTCTATAGCCTGTACCGGATGCATTCGTTACAGGTAAGTCAATTGGCCTATTGCAACATGGGGCTTTCAGCCTGAAAACTGCACCTCAGCCAAGTGACAAAAGCTATAGCATCACAAGGTTTATGTAGCAAGCTTTGTAGCGCCCATTAGTAACGAGTGGTGACCGAGCAAAGTCGGCGTCGCGCTACTCAATGAATGGCAAAGACGCTTCTGTATAGTCTAGTTCTAGCGTAGTAATCACATTTGGAGTCGGATTCGGAATCAGGGTATGTGCATATGCACCGTCGCCATAGCAGGCATTAGCAGCTTTGAGCCCCGCCTCTAGGGCAGCTTTGACTTCCGCATTAGGACCGCGCACAACGACATATTGATGACCGCTATCAGCCGGCGCAATTTTGATTAGGGTAACGCGGCCAGCTTTGACCATCGCATCTGCTGCAGCTAGGGAAGCGGGAAATCCGTGAGTTTCGATGGTAACAACAGCAATAGGCATAGGGGAAAGAGGAAGTAGAAAGGATGTGAATGATGAGTGAGTGCTCTGATGGGTTACTCACGCTGCTGGGTTAATCATACGCCTCTGCCTGAGCTGAGAGGCAACGACTTCTCCCCATTCATCGTTCATCATTCACACTTTGATGCCGCTGGGCTGCCCTTGGGCGGCAATCACGCGATCGCATCCCGATTCAGGGTAGGCCCAGGCATAGTAGCTCTCTTTAGGATTTCCCCAGCACAGCAGTAGATACAGCTCGCTGCGGGTGGCTTCGACATCGGCCCACTCTGCGTTTTCGATCAGGGTCTCGACCCGCGCTAGGGTGGTGGGTTCAGGGGGGTTTCCCGCTCGCCAAAGATTGAGACCTGCGATCGCCCGTCGCCAAAAAGAAATCACTACGCCTTTGGCAGCCCCTAGACGCAGCTTGTCTTCGGCAGTGGCCGTAAGCTGAGGATGAATTTCTGGAAAGCGAACGGATTCTCCTCTAAATCGACACTCGCGCCAGACGATGCCTGAGACCCCCTCAGCGATTTGATACTGATGAATTTGTTCGCGAAAATCGCGGAAAGCGTAGATTTGGCTGAGCTTTTGCGGACCGATAGCTTTGGCGATAACCGGATCGTCGATGCGGCTGTCTGTACTTAGCAGCAGGCGATCGCCCCGGACAGCGGCTTTCATCTCAGCGTTGAGAATGTCTAATAGCTGGGCGGTGGTGTAGGCCATAGCTCGCCGGGTGATAAGTTTGGGATCATTTTAGCAAGGTGCGGAGACCGACAGATAAAGACAATCGAGAAAAAGGGAAATAGCGATCGCACCATTTACATTAGACTCTCCTCTTCCAAGAGCGCAGTCAATGACAGTTAATATCCGGCAGAAGGATTTCGTTTTGCGATAGCTTAGGATCCATATAGCGTGTACCTGATGCATTAGTTACACGCGAGTCACTTGGCCTGTTGTACTGCAGGGTTTCTAATCTGTAAGTATGTACTTCAGCCAAGTGAGAAACGCTAAGGAAGCTGTGGCGAACTCATTTATCCAAAGTCTCTTTTGAGTACTTTTTGGCGGCGGTGATGACTCAACAACTAGACGAACAATCGACTGTTCAAAAGATTACTCAGCGGTCTGCAAGAGCAGCTACCGCTGGCGTGGTGATGATTCTGGGCCTGCTGACGCTCTCTAGCTGCGCCGGTAGCAATCTGGGCGATCGCGTAGGTCAAAGCCTAGAGCCAGACCCACAGCTAGCTGAACGTAATAGTCCGAGTGAATCAACCGATCCTGATAGGACGGCTAGCCCAAGGGTAACGGTTAGACCCGCAACCGAAACTGACCAAGACGCTGAAGCAGACCCAGACGAGGCTGCGACCGAAACCAGCTCGGACTCAGATAGCGTTAACTCGGATAGTCAAGCGTCTGATCAAGCAGCAGGAGCTGCAGGCTATGTCGATCTCGATAAAGCGCCAGCAGAGATTCGGCCCTATTTAGACGACTTGCTAACGCTAGAATTGTTGGCGGTGCGATCGCCAGCCACCACCACCGAAGGCACAACACCATCGCCGTCAGCCAATGAGTTTCGGCCCAACCAAGCGACGACCCGGCGAGAATATGCGCGCTGGCTATTAGCCGCCAACAATCGTTTCTATCAAGGCAATCCCAACCGCAGAATCCGCCCCGGCGTAACCAGTAGCCAACCCGTTTTTCAAGACGTTCCGGTCACCGACGCTGACTTTGCCGCGATTCAAGGACTCGCCGAAGCAGGCATTATTCCTAGCCCCCTGACTGGCAGCAGTACCACCCTCACCTTCCGGCCCGATGCGCCTTTGACCCGCAAAGATCTGCTGCTGTGGAAAGTGCCGCTAGATACCCGGCAGCCGCTACCCGAAGCCACCGCCACCGCTGTCAAGCAGGCTTGGAGCTTTCAAGATGCCGACACCATCGATCCGCGCGTATCCCAGGCCCTGATAGCCGACCATCAGCTAGGCGACTTTTCAAATATTCGTCGCACCTTCGGCTATACCACGCTTTTCCAATCTGATAAGGCAGCGACTCGCGCTGAGACGGCAGCCGTGCTCTGGCGTTTTGGCAGCCCCACTGAAGGCATCACCGCCGCCGAAGTCCTCAACCCTACCGCTTCAACAACGCCAGCCGATAGCGAAGATAATGAATGATTCCACCCCACCTAGAAACACTCATTCTAAAAAGGCTGACTTAGGCGCAGCTCATCTAGAAACGCGCGAGCTAGAACGCGACCCCTGGACTGACGACCACTTCTTCGATACCATCTCTGAGCTGGTGATGCTGCATTCGCCCAGTGGCGTAGAAGATGAGATAAACGAATATCTACTGGCCAAATTCTCGGCGCTAGGTGTAGAGCACTGGCAGGATGAGGCGGACAACATTGTGGTGCGACTTGCCAAAGCAAGACAGAATGACACTCCCCCATCCTCC
>NZ_JADEXO010000074.1 GCF_015207105.1 cf. Phormidesmis sp. LEGE 11477 | reverse complement strand
TGGGTAAGCAACGTAGGCTGCTGACCAACAACTACGCTAGACACGTACTCGGGAGAGGGCTAGGGTAAGGGCGGCAGAAAATGTGCATCTTATTAAATCTTCGATCCTTAGCTTTAGCGGGTCTTTGGAAATATGCCACTGTTCTTTTTCGAGCCCGCGTTTGACGGCTTCGTGAAATACATCTCTTTTGCTCATGTCGATCGATAGAGCCTGTACCGGATGCATTCGTTACAGGCGAGTCACTTGGCCTATTGCAATATAGCGCTTTCAGCTTTGAAAACTGTACCTCAGCCAAGTGACAGAAGCTATAGAGTCGATTTGTAACCGCAGTCTACTTCATGGTCATTGTATGAACCCCATCCCAGTCTGCGGCGGGTGGTCTGAGCAAGTACGTTTTGGCTCTAGAAAGGTGCAGCTCAATGGCGCGATCGTCTGGCCTTAGCGCCTGGGCCAATCGGAATAGCGAGATAGCGAGATTAAACGACATCGCTTTGTAGGCTTCGCGACCCTGGGTATACAGATCGAGAAATGACTTGGTTTTGATGTCTAGAGGCTGAGTGCGATCGCCAATCAGCTCGTATATTTTGACGGGCTCTTGCTTGCCCTTGACTCGGATCAAATCGAGTTCGCGTACCCAGATCTTCTTCTGACAAAGTTCGTAGGTGTGTTCGCTCAGCACAATGTCACAGCCGTACTGTTTGGTGATGCTCTCTAGCCGAGAGCTAAGGTTAACGCCATCGCCAATGACGGTGTATTCCATCTTGCGCTGCGATCCGATGTTGCCAGAAACCACTTCACCTGAGCTGAGGCCGACGCCGATGCGTAGTTCCGGCTGTCCTTTGGCGCGTCGCTCTGCGTTAAATGTCGTCAGTCGGCGACGCATATCTAGCGCCGACTGCACAGCTGACCAGGCATGATTCTCCAACGGCAGCGGCGCACCGAATACCGCCATCAGCGCGTCACCAATGAACTTGTCTAGCGTGCCTTCACAGTGAAAGACTGCTTCTACCATCGTTTCAAAGTACTCATTTAGCATAGAAACGACCTGGGCGGCTTCTAGCTTTTCGGTCAGGCTAGTGTAGCCGCGAATATCAGAGAACAAAACAGTGACCTCTTTGCGCTCGCCTACCATCAGCACATCTTCACCAAGCGCCATGACCCTTTCGGCGACGCTTGGCGTCATGTATCGATATAGCGTCGTTTTCATCCGCTTTTCTTGACTAATATCTTCTAGTACGACTAGGCCACCGCGCACGCCGCCTTGTGGATCGCTAAGCGGACTGACCGTCAGGTTAGTGCTGCGATCCCAGCCAGCGACTTGCTCAATCTCGGACTGTCCAACAGTGATGCTTTCTTCACTAGCGCTCCACAGCCGATAGCTACCCGACTCGTTAGGAACGACCAAAAGGCAAGGACTAGGCCCTTTGGGCACTTTGATCGTGGCAACAGAGACGACTAATGACTGCTCTGGTACGTAGTGCCTAGCCCCGGAGGTCAGGCTGTCTTCTAGCCGCTGCTGCAGTCGGTCTAAAAGCACGACATCCCAGAGATATCGGCCTATTAGCTGTTGTTGCCATTGGGTTGCGATCGCCTCGTTGACTCTTTCGTTGGCATCTTGGCCTCTACTGTCATCTAGTTCGCGATCGATCGCAGCCGTAGCCCAGCCGCCGACTGCGCCAACCGGCGCACCTAGCAATTTCAGTGCCGATTCGTTGATGGTGACAATTCGCCCGGCCATATCGGTTGAGATCACAGCATCAGAAAGACTCTCTAGCATGTCTTTTTGATACTGCTTCTCTAAGGAAATTTCTTGGAAAAGCTGCGCGTTTTCGAGGGCAATTCCGGCTTGGGTGTTAAACGCTCGCATAAAGGATTCGTCGAGCCCTGTGAACTGACCCTGGATGCGATTGATCAGCTGGCTGACGCCGATCAGTTTGCCACTGGAGTTGAAAACGGGCATGCACAAAATGTTGCGGGTGCGATAGCCCGTTTTTTGATCAGAAGAGACATCGAAGCGCTCGTCTTTGTAGGCATCGGGAATGTTGAGCTTTTCGCCAGTGGCCGCGACATGGCCGACAATGCCTTTGTTGGCCGGCAGACGCAGGTCGATTAAAGACTTACCGTCGGCGCTGCGGACCTGCGTCCAAAGCTCATCTTCACTTTCGTTGAGTAGCCAAAGCGTACTGCGATCGGCCTTCATCAGCTGACGAGCAGCGGCCATGACAGACTGCAGAGTAACCGTAAGATTGAGGCTTTGCTCTAGAGAAGAAATGGCTTTGAGCAGCGCCGCGACTCCTTTTTGGTTACGCGCGGCCAGGTAAAAGCTTTGGCAGGTTTCTAGCAAGATGCCGATAGAGGGCGCAAAGCGCGCAAAGCGAACTTCGTCATCTTTAGAGAAAGGCTGAGCGCCGATTTTGTTCAGTAGCTGAGCGATCGCGACGACTTTACGATCCTCGTTCACCACCGGCATACATAGAATATTGCGAGTGCGGTAGCCAGTTTTTTTGTCTGTAGCATCGCTAAATCGGCTATCTGCATAGGCATCTGGAATATTTAGCCCTTCGCCCGTCGTGGCTACGTAGCCAGCGATGCCGTGAGAGATCGGCAGTCGAATTTCCAAGCTGTCAGATTCTGTCCCTTGAGCAATTTTAGACCACAGCTCTTGGCGATCTTCATCGACGACAAAGATGGTCGTCCGTTCAGCTTGCAAAATCTGACCAATTTTGAGAGTAAAGGTTTCTAGCAGCTCATCGAGCATGGGCTCTAAAGACTGATTGTTGATTAGATCAATCACCTTGAGAGACTGTCTAAAATCTTTAGTCGTCCGCTCTAAAAACGCAATAAAATCTGGGATCGAAAGATCTTCGACACGCCCTGCCAGGTGATCCTGGCTGTGGTGAGACAATGATAGAAATACACTATTACTCGTCGAAGACTGAGCCATAACTGTTGGGTTGAAAAGGGTAGGATGAGCACCGTCTTTAGCTTTCCCGATCAGCTATGCCCACTTTGGATTGAGAATTTGCTTGATTGGGCTAATTTGCTAGTTCGAGTTTGCCAGCTTGAGTTTGCAGTTTGTCACTTTGGACCAAGCAATGGGTAATTCTTGATCTATCGCGCTATCTATTGAATTAGACGTATCGCATTAGACACATTGCATTAAAGATAGAGGACATCCTCTGCTTCAAACGTTAGTTGGCGATAGGCTGTTTCCGTAATTCCATGCTCTAGATCGGTGGTTATCTATAGTTTCTTGAATGAATATTGAATAAGAATGATGTTTAGAACTTTTGGCAAATGCTGTGGTCCGCTGTTCGCACTTCTGCTGCTAGCTGGCTGCGGTTCGACAGGTAGCTCGACCGTAGAATCAAGTGAAAGCGAGCAGGTGAGAGAGGCTATAGAGAATAGTGTGAGCTCAGCTAACGAGGGTAACCAGAGCGATCGCGAGCTACCTACCAAACCCGGCAAAGTAGCAGAAGACAAGCCCACGCCCGATCCTGTCTTGCCAGTACTCCAGCCGGGCAGATATTGCTATTCAACCGATACCGACTTTGAAACGACCTATGTGCGACTGTCGATTGATTCGGCAGATAGAGTAGTCGGCGACGTGCAAAGCACTATTCACAACGAAGAAAACGGCTACTACACCTCCTACGTGCAGGCGCTCGATGGCACGATAGACGGCAGCAATCTAAATTTGGATGTGGCGACATGGATCGAATACGATCAGCAGAACCGTCAGGAAACCTGGAAAGTCAGCGACGGTGCGCTGAAGACTGACAGTGCCACACTTGAAAAAGAAAAGTGCGTGGTGGCGAGCAAAGCCTTTCAGAATGAGGACGGTCTAGAGGCAGCTGATCTAACAGAAAGTGCTAATCACCTAAAGACAACGCAGGTGTTCTTTGACGCTGGCGAGAGTGCGACGACTGTAAGCAACGCGGTGGTCAGAGGCGATCGCGATGTCTATCTAGTCACCGCCCAGGGTGGGCAGATGATGACGCTTTCGGTTAGCTCTGCTGAGGACAATGCCGTTTTTGACGTCGTTTCACCGAGCAATATGATCTTGGGCACTGAGCTACGGCAGGCGGAGATATTTCTACCGCATACGGGTGACTACAAAATTATTGTGGGCGGTAGCCGAGGCAATGCCACCTATGATCTCAAGATTGGAGTGAATTAGCCCGATCTCAGGGTTGGGATGAATAGGCTGCTACCGGGTAGAAGTATGACTGAGCAGCTGGTTTCAATTATGGTAACAACAAATTGTTTCATTCCTTGAGCTATGGCCCTGACTCCTCGGTATTGGCAGATGGTGACATTAACTAGCGCTGGGCAGCGAAAAATCAAAGCGATGCCTGTGGCTAAACGCTGGTGTCAAATCCATCTGGACAATCTAGAGAGTACAGATGATAGCGATCGCACTAGCGATGACAAAAAAGTACAAACCTATCTGTGGCAGCGCTGGCAAGCAGGCGAGCAAGAATCGTCCATAGCGCTCTTGTGCCTACGCTGCTGGCTTTCTCATCAGATTGCGGCGATCTGTTCTCAGCTAGCTAGCCAATTTGGCCAGCGCTACGGCTTTACGACTGCCGAGCTTTTGCCGCTGGTACTCGATGACGATGGCCGTGTCACACTAACCTATCAACCCTTATCGGTCAGCATTCTAGAGCGATATGACCCCAGTCAGGCAGCTTTGAATACCTGGGCGAGCCGAGTGACAAAAGCGCATCCTGAGATCAATCGATTTTGCCTAGAGCGAGGACTGTACCGCATTAGCGACTGGGCCTTACTCAACGATACGTCCGTAGGCCGCTTAGCCAGAGCGCTGCCCGGTCTGAGTACAGCAGCGCTAAAACAGAAGGAGACGCTGTTGACGGCGTATCATCAGGTATATCGCCGCGATCGCATCATTCAACGCCAGCAATCAGGCCGTGCCAGTCGCTGCCTAGCGCCTACCGACGCGCAGCTATTAGAAATATCACCCGGCAGTCCACCTGGCGTAGTTTTACAGCAGTTGAGTGAACTGGCTAGTCAGCTCAGAGAGCACCGCATCGCCGTGCGCCGGGGCATGCCGATGACTCGGTCATTAGATGCGACGATCGATAACCAGCCCTATCTACAAGTGGCCGATCCATCACCATCTGAAGCTGAAGCCGAATCCGGCGCGGCGCAAGACGAATTTGTACAGCGCTATCGCGCTCATTTTCTGGCCAGTCTAGACGAGGCGATCGCCGCCGTAGCACGCAGCTATGCCACAGGCTACGAAAAACGTCAGCCGTCGAAGGGGAAGCTATTTTTGTCGGCGCTGGATTTGTTTCACTGTCGGGGACTCTCTATGGGTGCGATCGCCCAGAAAATCGGGCTCTCTTCTCAGGTGCAGGTGACTCGGCTCTTAAAACTCAAGCGGTTTAGAACAGAAGTCTGTGCTCACTGGTTTAATCAGCTAAAGCAGCAGGTGAAAGCAGATGCCCTTCAGTTTATTGCGCCAGCTCGGCTATCGACGATCACCAAGCAGCTAGAAGCGGTGCTGACAGAGGAGACAGAAGCGGTCATGTCCGAAGCTGCCGCTGAAGCCCAGGTTTCTAAAAATAGACAAGCAAAAAGTAAGTTCGCTCAGCGGCTGTGTGCTCGGCTACCTTCTGTTCTTTCTGCTGTGAAAGCTTCACCCTAAATGGGAGTCTTGACTAAGAAATATCGGCATTGTTTGTCGTCATCTATGCTGAATTATCACGATTTGTCTTTCACTATTATCTGTTTTCACTAACCTTTAAACGCTTGCTAAGGCTCTACCTGTAAAACCATGACAGCTATAATTCTTGATTCGGGCGGTTATTTCGATGATATGACGCCACTAAATGACAATACTGTAGAACTTTTGGATGCTGCTATTGCATCGGCTAATCAGCTAGCACAAACGGCCAGTCAAACGGCCAGTCGGCTTAGCGCCCAGCCGGGTAAAGAGTGGGAGACTGCTCTAAAGGCGCTGGCGATCGCCGGTTTTGAGCAGTGGTTAGGAGAAGGAGCAACGCCTTTGGCCGTGACGCATACGGCGCTCGAAGCTTCTACGGAAACAGCCGCTGATCTGGCTGCTACTCCTGCCGCTACTCCTGCCGCTACTCTGAGGGTAGGTGGCTATCGCTTGGGCATATTGGCGATGGGCGGCCTGAGCGATGACCGAGTTGAGATTGTGTTAGATCCAACGGCAGATTCTTGGATGGATGCGATCGCGCATCTATATGTGATTGTTGAAGTCCAAGAAGAAGTCAATCAAGTCTGTGTATTAGCTGGCCTGCGGCGCGATCAGCTGCTGCAAAGGATAGGCGCAGAAAGATTGCAGCAGGCTCGCACTAGCGCAGAACCGCTGGCCGTACCTGTCTCTTATTTTGATATTGAGCCAGAACAGATTCTGTTGTATCTGAACTGTTTAGAACCTGTTGAAGCGAGAAATGAAGAAGTTGCTAGAGAAGCAACAGAACAGACGACTCTTGCTGAAAGGGCTAGATCCGGGAGGACAGCAGTTACTGAAAGCGTAATCAACGCGGCAGCCTGGCTGCAAGGCCAGCTAGACAATGCAGCAGAACAGATGCGATGGGTGTTGCTTCCCCCTTTATCGACTGCGATGCGACCAGTCAGAAATTCTGTGGATACTGTTTTAGAAACGCTTGCTGAGCAGGGTATTAATTTGCCAGCAGTAGCTAGAGGGGCGGGAAGTCCAATATCGATTGGAGGAACCTGCATCTGTCAGATATACGCCTGGGTATGGCCAGTAGAAACGGCTAATGAGCCCGAGTGGACATTGTTTTTGCTGCTAGGGCCACAGGTCGGAGAGATATTGCCAGCGGGTATTCAATTGCGGGTGCGCGATCGCAACGAGGTGATTGCCCAAGAAGTCCTCGCTCAAGCATCGAGCACAGCCTATCTGTATACCCAGGTGCAAGGCGAGCAGCAAGAGCAGTTTAGAGTCGGTGTCATTCTGCCAGACGGCATGGAAATTACGCTGCCCGCCTTCGGATTCGAGCAAGTATTGTGACTTAATGACGGTGCTTTTGACAGCAATACGACGGTGCTTTTGACAGCAACCTGAGAGCGCTATGGCAGCAATCAGCCAAAAGATTCAAAAGATCCTATTGCTAGTATGCCAGGGTCGGCATAGCAATTTTGAGGGAGCAGTGCTATAAAGATCTGCACCTGCGCTTATTTGTCAGCAGGGCGATCGCGTATCTTTTTCAGATTATTCGTCTATGGCTATTCAACAGTTGCAGCTACCCGGAACGGCGAATCACTTAGGCGCTACCTGGGACGGCAGCGGCACAAATTTCGCCCTCTTCTCTGAGAACGCTACCAGAGTAGAGCTGTGCTTTTTCGACCAGAAGGGTAAGGAAAGCCGCTACGAGCTGACTGAGGTCTACAACTTTGTCTGGCATGGCTACTTCCCAGGGATTAGGCCCGGACAGCGCTATGGCTTTCGGGTGCATGGCCCTTTTGAGCCAGAGCAGGGGCATCGGTTTAACCCGAATAAGCTATTGATCGATCCCTATGCCTTAGCGATCGATGGCAACGTCACGCCGGGGCAATCGATCTTTGGCTATCAGTGGGGTGATATTGCAGAAGATCTAAGCTGCAATATAGAAGATAGCGCCGAGGCGGTGCCAAAGTGCGTGGTCGTCGATACCACGTTTGACTGGCAGGGGGACGAATATCCCAAAACGCCTTGGAACCAGACCATCATCTACGAAGCGCATCTAAAGGGCTTTACCCAGCAGCATCCCAAAGTTCCTAAAGCGCTTAGGGGTACCTATGCCGGGCTAGGTCACCCGGCGGCGATCAAGCATCTCAAATCTATTGGGATCACTGCTGTAGAACTGATGCCGATTCATCATTTCCATGCCACGCCTGGCTATCTTGTCGGTAAGGGGCTCAGCAACTATTGGGGATACGATTCGCTAAACTACTTTGCCCCCCACTCTAATTACAGCGCTGCTGGCATGGGCGGGGAGCAGGTAAAAGAATTCAAAACGATGGTGCGGGCCCTACATGCTGCTGGGATCGAGGTGATCCTAGATGTGGTTTATAACCATACGGGCGAAGGTAACCATATGGGGCCGACGCTGAGCTTTCGGGGGATAGACAATGCTGCCTATTACCGTTTGGTCGAAGGCAATGAGCGCTACTACATGGACTTTACGGGCTGCGGTAATTCTTTGCGAATGAGCCACCCGCAGGTTTTGAAGCTGATTATGGATAGTCTGCGCTATTGGGTGCAGGAAATGCACGTAGATGGCTTCCGCTTTGACCTGGCCTCTGCCTTAGCGCGTGAGCTGTTCGAGGTCGGTACGCTAGCGACCTTTTTTGATATTATTCATCAAGACCCGGTGCTCTCTAGAGTAAAGCTGATTGCCGAGCCTTGGGACGTCGGCGATGGCGGCTATCAGGTGGGCAAGTTTCCGCTGCTGTGGTCGGAGTGGAACGGCAAGTATCGCGATACGGTGCGCGACTTTTGGCGCGGTGAAGACAGCGCTCTAGGCGAGTTTGCCGCGCGACTGACCGGCAGCTCTGATCTCTATGAGCACACCGGGCGTAGACCCCATGCCAGTATCAACTTTGTGACGGCGCACGATGGCTTTACGCTGCGCGATCTAGTCAGCTATAACGAAAAGCACAACGACGCCAACGGCGAAGATAACCGTGACGGCGAAGACCATAATCGCTCCTGGAACTGTGGTGCTGAAGGACAGACGGATGATCCTGAGATTTTAAGCTTGCGGCTACAGCAGCAGCGGAATTTTTTGGCCACGCTGATGCTCTCTCAAGGGGTGCCAATGCTGTTAGCGGGTGATGAGATGGGGCGATCGCAGCAGGGCAATAACAACACCTACTGCCATGATAACGAGCTTTCCTGGCTGAACTGGGAGCTAGCCCAAACAGAAAAAGACCTGCTGCGCTACACCCAAAAGCTAGTCAAGCTAGTTAAAGACCATCCGATTTTCCGCCGTAGAGACTGGTTCTACGGTAGGCAAATTCACGGCTCTGGCATTCACGACATCGGCTGGTTCAACGTCGATGGCATTCCTATGAGCGACGAATGGACAGCCGGATTTGTCAAAACCCTCACTGTCTTTCTAAACGGTGAAGAGATTGCCACGCCTAATCACCGAGGTGAGCAGGTGATAGACGATAGCTTTTTGCTGCTATTTAATGCTCACTATGAGACGCTGGAATTTTCTCTACCAGAAAGGCTGCGCGATCCAGAGAACGCCGACTGGGCTAGCCGCAAGTGGAAACTGCTGATCGATACCAAATCAGAAGGCTTCGTCAAACGTAGAAAAACCTACAAGAAGAACGACAAGATCCCAGTGGCCGCTCGCAGTTCGGTCGTTTTGGTCAGCCGCTTAGATAGAAAAACATAGCAGAAAAACATACCGCTCTTTTTCTTTGCTTTGCTATTCTTTTTCTTTGCTTTGCCAGTACCGACAAGCGCTGTAGGCCATTGTAATCACACCAGTGGTCAAAGCGCTTTCATCGACTTCAAACTGGGAGTGATGTAGCGGATGGTTGACGTTCCGCTCTGGGAAACCCACCCCCAGGCGAAACATGGTGCCGGGGGCGATGTCGGTGAAGTTGGCAAAATCTTCTGCGCCCATAGAGGCATCGGGTATCCACTGAATGCGATCGTTCCCTAATGCTTCTGTAGCACAGGTCGCAACTAGATTGGTGAGATCGATATCGTTGAGTACAGAGGTACAGCCACGGGTGTAGTTGACAGTGCAGGTAGCGCCGTGAAGCGCGCAGATATCCTTGGCAATGCGAGCGATCCAGTCGGGTAGCAGGGCGTGGGTGTCGGCATGAAGCGATCGCACAGTGCCAGTCAAACGAACCTGGTCAGCAATCACATTCGGAGCGCGGCCACCAGCGATTTGGCCAATCGTAATCACCGCCGGGTGCAACGGATTAATCGTCCGGCTAATAGACTGCTGTAGCTGTGTGATCACCTGAGCAGCAATCCAGATCGCATCAATCGCCTCGTGTGGGCGAGCACCGTGCCCAGATTCGCCAGTAATCACAATCTCGAGATCGTCGGCGGCAGCGGTCAGCGCCCCCTGACGCAGGCCAATATTGCCTGCAGGGATGCTAGGAAAAGTATGCAGACCAAGAATAGCAGCGACATCTTGCATCACGCCATCAGCAATCATCCACTTTGCGCCCTGCGCTGTTTCTTCGGCGGGTTGGAAAAGGAAGCGGGTGGTGCTCGGGAAGGGGCGATCGCCCGCCTCAGTCAGCTCAGAAAGGAGCATCGCAGCACCGAGACCAACCGTGGTATGCACATCGTGTCCACAGGCGTGCATGATGCCAGGACTCTTAGAAGCAAAGGGAATGTCTGCTTTTTCGAGGATGGGCAGCGCGTCCATATCCGCGCGGATGGCGAGAACGTTGTCATCCGGGCTATTTTTACCTTTAAGCTCAGCAACGACCCCTGTTTTGCCAACCATCTCTTGAACATGGTAGCCGTAGGAAGAGAGCACGCCAGAGACGTAGGCAGCAGTTTTGTATTCTTGGCCGCTGAGTTCAGGATGAGCGTGGATGTGGCGGCGAATTTCGACCAAGCGAGGCGTGAGTTTGCGAGCGAGCTTTTGGATGGTGGGGAGCATGTAGGGAATTGGGAAGAGGAAAAGGGTGCTTGTATTAAAGACTACACTATGCGTCTATGCATCGAGGAGTGAGCAGAGCCCTAGAGCCCTGAAGCCTTACTGTTCTCGAAGAGCAGTCTGACTATCGAAGATGTTCTATTCTAAAGGTTTTGAGGAAGGTTGTTAGCGGAAAAATGAGCTTTAGAGAAATGAGTTTTAGACAGTAGAGAAGTGAATCTGCCCCCTGCCTAGATTCTGATAGCTGCGTCGATAATTCGAAAAACAATCTCCCAAAAACCCTCAAAACTTTGGCATTCCAACAAACTGACACCTTAAGTTAAAACAACTTAATTTCTTTGCCTGTCTCTCCTCAATCTACTTTTCATAAAACAATCTTGCAAGCCAGCCAGAGCATGTTGCGTCGGCAGCTATCTATGCTGAAGAATTTGACAAAAGCAAGAATCTCGCTTTGAAACAGATCGATCTTGCTTTTAATCAAACGAAGGACAATAGTACACTACAAGTAAAAGGAGAGGTGACGGTATCTTTATAGGGTGTCTTTATAGGATAATGATGTTGTGCTGTATTCGCAGCCAGGGCCTGACAGAGAGTTTTCGTTTGCACCGAATACAAAACAGTCTTTTGCAGTCGGCCCGCTTGGTCGCAAAATGACTCATCAAGGGCTTGCTGCTCTAAGGTCAACATGCAGCGTCTATCAAATCAAGCATGCTGCTGCGGCACCTATTCAACAACTCAAGGATATCAATCTTGAAACAGCCATCACCGCTATTGCGACGCCTAATGAAAAGCCGAATTTTCCTATTAGTGGTCAGTTTCTCCCTGATAAGCGAATGATGGTGAATAGTAAGCAAGATTAGAATGATTGGCGAACTTAGCAAGTTGATACTTCTTACATTGATAAACTCACTGAGCTTAATCTTCTCCCACGCCTTTCCTCGCCGACAGCATTCTCATTTTTGCTTGCGGAAGCAGAAGCGCAGTCAATCAATCGTCAGGGGGCCTTCTTCGAAGCTGCCATCGGGCATGATGGTATTCCGATAGAAAGTATTCTCTGTAACGGGACCACGATTCCATCTCAGGATAGCACTGGTGAAGTTGGCACCATGAGCATCGGACTTGCTCAGATCCGCTCCAGTTAGATCGGCACCCGTGAAGTCGGCTCCCAGGAAAGAGGCATACTCGCTAGTGGCAGTAGCTCCTCTCAAATTAACGTTTCGCAAAATGACTCCGTTGGCATGCACACCGTCAAGCCTAGCACCGCTCAGGTCGGCACTACTCAGGTTAGTCATAAATAGCGCAGCGTTAGTTAGATTGGCCTTGCTCAGATTAACCCCTTCCAGCATGGCATGGTTCAGTTGAGCCTCGCTAAGGTCAACGCCGGAAAAGTATCTCTCTCCAGCAGAATAACGTTTCAGAAGCTCTTCGGCAGTCATGATGGTATTCTCTGCGATGTTAGGTATTCTTCAGTATTAGAATCTCTGGCCAACTTATCTCTCAGCATAAAGGTTTCAGATCTTCCTGCTGGACAACTAGCCGAAACCCAACTCACCCGCTTTGATACTCACGGCCATCCCGACCGCAAGCACCATCACTATTGACGATGATGCCACACGCAAGCTAACCGCTGTCATGATCAACCTGATACATGCTGGGATTGGCCGAAGCCCTTAGTGAAGCTATGCTGTTGCACCCGCTAGCGCCATACCAGGCAAGAATCCTGCCATATATTTCTCTACGCCTTTAGGATTGCTCAATAGCTGCTCTGATACCTGAGCAGCCTGCTCACCTGGATAAACGTCTTCTTGGCCGTCGATAATGCCTTGAAGTGTTGCTTTGGCGACCTCGGCGGGGGCGACCTTTGGCTCAGGCCATTCACTGGCCATGGATGTGTCTACAGTACCAGGCATCACTGCAACAACAAGCGTTCCTTGACTTGCCAACTCGGCGCGCACGCACTGTGTCATCGATAGAGCGGCTGCCTTAGACGCACTATAAGAACCGCTAAAAGGAAGGTTCACTTTTCCGACCAAAGAGACGAGGTTGGCAATAGTGCCACCGCCTTGCTGTTTGAGAATGGGGGCAAATGCTCGGCACATAGACATCATGCCAAAATAGTTGACTTCGATTTCAGCCCGAGCGCTTTTAAGATCATCTGCGGCAATCACACCCTGATTGAGAGCGATGCCAGCATTGTTAATGAGGAGATTAACATCACTGCACTGATTAGCAGCGGCAATAACAGAATCCGGGTCAGTCACGTCTAGCTCAACAGGAATAACCCGGTCTGGATTGAGGTCGACTAGCTCATCCAAACGGTTGAGACTACGAGCGCAGACATAGACTTTAGCCGCACCTGAGTGCAAAAGTTGTTCAACAAAGTGAGATCCAATTCCACCGCTTGCACCGGTAACTAGCGCGATCGCATTATTGATTTCCACGAGATTTCTCCTTGAATGACTTTTTGACTTTATTCTCTGACTTTTATGAACGTTGCCCTTTATCAGGTGATTGCACACAAATGATTACATCCCAAACTATGGGCTGCGTCAGACGAGTATGCAAGTAACTTGATATTGGCTTCACACATTATAGGCAGGACTTGTAAATATGGAACAAGACTTTTATATTTGACTAACTTTCTCTGTTTAGGCTAGCTTCTCCACTGATTAAATGGTCTAGTGTTTGCCAACAGAGCAAAGCACATTTTATCTTAATAGGATATTGAGCGACTCCAGAGAGTGCGTTTAGCTCTTTAAATGCTTTTGGCATTTCTTTTTTATTAAAAAGCATTTCAGAGAAGCGTTTAGAAAGCTCGGCGACTTCGGCAATAGAGCATCCTAAAAGAGCCTCTGCCATCAAATCTGCAGATGCTGTAGAGATGCCACAGCCCGTTGCCTCATATCCAATAAGTTCAATTCTATCGGCTTGTTTGGAGAGTTTTATAGTTGTTGTGATACAGTCGCCACAAAAAGGGTTTCGACACCGCATAGTATAGTCTGGTGAGGAAATACCACCCTGGTATCGGGGCTTGTGAATGCGGTCTTCTAACAGAGAACGATATTGCCTTTTTTGACGGACGCTGTCTACTAGCATGAGACTATCCAACGAAAGATAAGATGATCTATTTAAGCGATATAGACAGGTTACGTAGCTAAGGTATAACCTGATACAGGGGTGCTAGGTGTATGAATTGCAGTGATTTTGTGTTTTAGACTACGCCCTGGTTTGTTGGTTAGTACAGCCTGAATTTCAGAAAGAATAGAAAGCGCGATCTCTTCTGGTGTCTCGGCTCCAATATCAAGCCCCACAGGACTGTTCAATTTTTCTATCTGATCAGGTTTGATGGCTAATCCTTGACTTTGTAGTTCTATGATTAGTCGATTTCTACGTGACTTGGGTCCTAGCAGCCCAAGATAAGACCAGGGTTCGAACAGCTGAGATTTCAATAGAGCAAGATCGGCGTGATAATTGTGAGTCATGATAACAGCAGCGCTGCGGCTATCTATGGCATGGCTGCTAGGTGGCAGGGTGGCGGCTGTTGCTAGACAAACTTCATCGGCAATAGCAAAGCGTTTTCTGCTAGATGGTCTTGCCTGGGTGTCGATGACAGTAACAGACCACCCAAGCTGCTTGGCGATCACAGCCAGGGGAACTGCGTCATGACCGGCACCAAAGATGCTCAGGGATATGGCGGGTCGAACAACCTGTAGCAGTACTTCAATTTCACCTTTTTGAGTGGCGTAGGTCTTGTGGGCTGACTGGTTATTTAGAAGGGCTGCCTGCAGATCGCTGAGTATTTCGCCTCTGATCGTTTCGGTTTCGAGCTGAGGCCAGCTTTCACTATAACAAAGTGCTTTGTCTGGATAGTGCAACAGCAAAGAGCCCAGCGACTCCCTCGCTAGCGCCTTCGCAGACGGTGACTTGTGCGATCTAAAGAGAATAGCTATACCACCTGCCTTCCGCTGCTTTACGCAGCTTGCTAGTAGCGATATCGGATTGCAGTGGGTGGCCTGAGATATCGGTTCGATCAATACGTAGGCGATGCCCTGGCAGCCAAGACCTAATCCCCAAACGATATCATCTTCGTGAGTAGTGTCGTAGATCGCTAAGGCAGGTTTGTTGGTTTGAATGACTTGTTGAGCGCGATCGCAAATATCTGCCTCTAAACATCCACCGCTCAAGGCACCTACCCAGCTCTCTTGGTCGGTAATCAGCATCCGAGCACCCGGTCGACGATAGGCAGAGCCTTCAACCTTGACCAGTGTTGCTAGCGCTACTGGTCGCCGCGTGAGTGCTATCGACTGATAGGCATTAATGATATCGTGAATTTCTTTCATAGCTCTTGCTCAATATGCACAACTTACTGCGTCATCTGTTGAAAATGCAAACCTTATTTTTAGATTGAAGGGAGTATTTTTTGGATCGGATGTAGAGCGAGGAGCGATATCTGTTTTCGGGTTATTCGCTTTTTTCTAAACAACAAGAACTCATGGCGAAAAAAAGGCCGTTGTGATGCTCGTATTTCTTCAATAGTTTCTAAAGTAACAGCGCTACATGTTGCTAGCGATTTTTGGGGGAGACTACAATGGAAAGCTCATCGTTGCAGCCACAGTCTGTCGTCTATCAGCGTGGGCTTTGCAAACAGCGTTTGAATTCGTTGCTAACTACAGCTTTGGCATTGGGTGTCTTTACTGCTTCATCCACTCAGGCGGCGATAGTGGCTCAGTCTGATCCGCAACTGATACGTTCCTTTCCTCTTCACCCCGAAAAAAAGTCGCCCAAGCAAGGTGGCCTTAACAGCGACAATATAAGATCTGATGACATGCTTGTTTCACCAGATTCTTGGACTTCTGTCTCTCAGGCTTCTATGCTCGAAACGCCGTTTTTAATTAAGTCTAGTTTACAAGAGGTGCAGCCAGCAGACTCCGATTCCACAGAATCTAATTTCACAGAGTCCGATTCTATAGAGCCTATAGAAGAGGCTACAGAAATGGTACAGGCTGAAACAACACTTCCTCTGGTTCATGAGCTGTCAGATGTGAGACCAGGCGACTGGGCTTTTCAAGCTTTGCAGAAACTTTCAGAGAATTATGATTGTTTTTCGGGCTATCCAGAGGGTACTTTTAGAGGTGATCAGGCGCTGACTCGCAGTGAGTTTGCGGCTGCTCTAGATGCCTGTTTATCTGCTGCTACCGAGCAAATATTAGCGGGGAATGTTTCGGATCAAACCCTCGCTGAGATGCAGCGTCTGCAAGAGAGCTTTCGCATTGAGATAGACAGCTTGGATGCTCAATTAACTCAGATGGAGTCAGGGGTCGCCGCCTTGGAGTCGACTTCCTCACGGATTAAGCTAAATGGCATTCTCTGGATGGATGCGAATGCGGCTACTTTTTCAGGTGATTTGAGGCGAGAGACTGGTGAGCGGGTAGCGCTTGGTAGCCGTGAGCGGGTGGTTGAAAATGCGGAAGAACCCAATCCGATTTTTAGTACCTATGGTTGGCTGGACTTTTCGACCTCTTTTGCGGAAGACGATTTGTTGTTACTACAGCTAGCGTTTGGGACCGGCACACCAGTCGTCAACAACTTAGTCTCTGCCGGATTAGAGTACTCAGGGGGGGCTAATTTCACAAATCAGGCCGGTGGAGTGGTTCCCGGTGAGCTGGTTGTTCGAGAGCTGTTTTATGAATTCCCTGCCGGCGATGATCTGCGTTTGGTCATAGCGCCTCGGGTCAACGTTTTTCGCTATTTTGACTACAGTCGCTTCTCTTACTATTTCTCTGAGGATGCGCCGCCTGCTTTTAATTATCTCAGCTTCAATTCAGCTAATAGCACCTTGTTCAATGCATTTGATCGGGGAACAGGGGCGATCGCACTGTGGAATATGACCGATCGGCTAGAGCTAAGAGCGGCCTACTTAGCAGAAAACAACGAATTCTTACCTAGCGATTTGTTTAATACAGCTATTTCTGACGGATTATTTGCAGGCACAAATTCTCTAACCGCTGAGCTGACCTATCATCCTTCGCCAGCAGCGAGTATCCGGTTGCTGTACAACTATTCAAATCTAAAACCTCTTTTTGGGAAAATTGGTCCAGGTGGGGTCGGAGAGCCTGTGTACGGGATTGTAGACGATGGTTTTGGGGGACCAGTAGATACAGCCACCGCTCACGTGGCTACCATTGGAGCTGATTGGGAGATTACGCCTGACTTTGGTGTTTTTGGCCGCTATTCTTATGGCAACATGCGGATATCTCCATTAACGTCAGGACGAGAAGGTGGCAATATTAATGTTCAGTCTTACCAGCTAGGTATGGCTTTTCCTCACTTGTTTAAGCGGGGAGCGATGGGTACAGTTTCTTTCTTGGTTCCACAAGATTACCTGAGCGGACAGTCTTTTCTAGCATCTGGGGCGGGTAATGGGGGCACACAGTTTGAAACAGAAATCGCCTATTACTATCCGGTAACTGACAGAATTGCTCTACTTCCCTCTATCTACGTTGTGACAGAGCCGAATAATTTCAGTGACAACCCCTCTTTGTTTGTTTTTAATTTAAGGACTCAGTTCACCTTCTAAAGCCTCAGCCAAAGGTTGGAGAAGAAGATACTAACTTCAAGAGCGCTTCTATTTCTTCTCAACATCTGCTCGCTATTGGTTTCTTACTTTCAAATTTGCTTCAATAC
Organism: cf. Phormidesmis sp. LEGE 11477; assembly: GCF_015207105.1. Lineage (GTDB taxonomy): Bacteria > Cyanobacteriota > Cyanobacteriia > Phormidesmidales > Phormidesmidaceae > Phormidesmis. Next base: position 14,505 of record NZ_JADEXO010000074.1, on the reverse strand, counting down.
TTCTCCTTCTAGGATAAATAGCGATGTTTGTTTCAATCAAAGTAAATGGTCAGCTCTATCAATCAGAGGTCAAGGAACAGCAGCTCTTAGTGGATTTTCTAAGGGAGGATGCTAGGCTGACGGGTACAAAAAGCGGATGTGATACGGGGCAGTGTGGAGCCTGTACGATTCTGCTAGATGGGGTATCTGTCAAGAGCTGTATGATATTAGCGCCGCAGGCAAATGGTAAGGCCGTGACAACGATTGAGGGGCTTTCTACGTCAGATCAGCGTCATCCTTTGCAAGTCGCTTTTAAGGAAAATCACGCACTTCAGTGCGGTTTTTGCACGCCTGGGATGGTTTTGCTATTGGTTGATCAGCTACAGCGCCATCCTCGCCCTAGCGAAGCCGAAATTCGTCAATGGCTAGATGGCGTGCTATGTCGATGTACTGGCTATCAAAATATCGTCAAGGCAGTTCAGGCGGCAGCCTGGCAGATCGAAACAGCAAAGGTTTCGGCTCATTCGTCCGAGCGCAAGAAAGAAATATTGAAATAGAGGAAAGATAATGACAAAGCTAATGGATGCCATTATGAGCAACAATGTTGCTTCTGTACAAAAGCTGATTGAAAAAGGTGCCGATGTCAATCAGCTAGATGCCCAAAACCCGCCGTTAATCATGGCAGCTTATCACGGGTATACAGAGATTGTAACCCTGTTACTACAAGCCGGTGCTGATACGAGAGCAGTCGATCCAAACATGAAGGCAACAGCGTTACATGCGGCTGCTTTTGCTGGGAGAACAGAGGCCGCAAAGCAACTGATTGCCTACGGTATCAGTCTCGATCAGCAAGGCCCTTATAACGGCTATACCGCACTGCATGATGCTATCTGGCAAAATCATGTTGATTTGGCAGCGGTGATGATTGCAGCAGGAGCTGACTTGAGCGTTCGTTCGCAGGAGGGTAAGACGCCGCTAGAGATGGCTAAGATGATGAGACACGAAGAAATTGCTGAGTTGCTTGAGCGACAAATGACGCTGACGGTAAGCGGTGAGTGATGTTGGGAAAGGTTGCGATCGCAATTTTGGCAGCCGGTCGCGGCTCACGCCTGCAAAGCCCCTTGCCCAAGCCGCTTACCCTGTTCAAGGGGCGTCCTCTAATCAGTCATGCGCTAGGAGCCGCGCAAGAGAGCGGCCTTGACCCTGTTGTGACGGTCGTTGGCTATCGGGCACGCCAGGTCATCGCTAGCCTACCCACAGGGGCTCATGTTGTTTTCAATCCTAGTTGGCAGACGGGGATAGCCTCTAGTGTGCGGTGTGCGCTAACGACATTCGCAGCTGATCTGCAAGTAGATGCCGTGTGCATTGGCCTAGCCGATCAGCCATTAATCAGTGCGATCGCCTATCAACGATTAACCGCCGCCTACCGAAAGGGCGCAATGCTGGCGGTAGCTACTTACGACTGCCAGCGCCAAAACCCTGTTCTCGTTGCCCGTCCTTTATGGTCAGCAGGGCAGAAAATTAGCGGCGATCGCGGTATGAAACAAATCATGCAACAACATTCGGTGTGCGAAGTGAGCTGCGAGGATATTGCAAGTGCGATAGACATTGACACAACAGCCGATCTTTTGCAGCTACAGCGCTTCACTGATTAAAAACAGATTCTTTCTAACGAGCATCTAAAGATATCAGACTCACACACAAAGAATAGTTGTTGTTTGCAGAAAATTTTTTCACTAAAGTTCACTAGGGTGATGTGGAAAATGTTTAATGGCTCGGCGTCAACGGTTTGTTGTTGACGGTTGAACTGCTCGAAAAAGCTTTTGACTTGTTCTCTTCTAACTTGTTCTTTAAATGGCAGCAATATAGCGAGCTTACTTAGAAATGGTATACACTGCACAAGAGAATAGAAACGTTGATCTTCTAAAAGATTTTTTTGAAGGGTTTCGGCGGGTTGCCGAAGACCCTAGCCAAATCAGCCAGCTAGATCGCTACATCGATAGCGCCTTCACTGACGGTGCTAGGTTTATTATTCGTCGAGGCGGCCCAGAGATTTACGACGGGCTAGATGCGGACGGCAACGAGGTGTTTCGACTGAGTGCAGGAGAGCCTACCCCGCCCGAAATTTTGGCAGACACCAATGCTTATAGCAGCGAGCGAGTAGCGCATGAAGGGGTTGAACTGGTGCCTGAGGCGACTGAGTTTATCGGGCCTGAAGGGGTTAAAGCATTCATTACAGCGCTAGACGAAGACTTTGATTTTCAGAGTGAATTTTTCACATTTAACGACCTTAAATATATTGCTCAAGGCAATCAGGTTGCAGTCTATGGCTACCTTCGCTACGTCCATGCGCGAACGGGTAACTTTGTCAGCTCTCCTTTTGCAATTAACGTTCGTTTGAACGATGCTGGCAAAATTGAGCTGTATCACTACATGGACAATTCCTTTGCCTATGCGGCAGGTTCGCGGGTAGAAGGGACTTGGAACGGTCAATATGGCTTTTTATGGGCTGATAATGAGAGTGCCCTGCCTGCGCTTCATCCGGTGGCCGTGCAATGGGGGTCGCGACAGGGAGAAATGCTACGCGGCGATCGCGATCCTAAACAGATGCGAGACCAGCTGTTTGGCTACCAGGGAGACGATCGGCTGCGGGGCGGCGATGGTGATGACTATCTCAACGGTGGTAGCGGCAATGACCGACTAAAAGGGGGCGCAGGCAGCGATATTCTTTGGGGTTTTATTGGCTTTGACCAGGCTACAGGCGGTGCTGGCGCAGACTTTTTCGTGCTCTCGTCTGATGCAAACATTGCAGCGGCTGAGGATGAAGGCTTTTTGACGATTACAGATTTTGACAGCACTGTCGATAAGCTAGTCGGTGCGCCAGCGCTGTTAGACTCGACCGACGGCCAAGAGATTGTTGAACTCTCTACCAAAATCACTTTTGATCGCCTCTCGATAACGCAGCAGGGAAATGATGTTGATATTCGCTTATCGGCTTCTGGTGAGCGGCTAGCGCTGGTGAAAAACACAGCTGTGAACGAAGTCACTGAAGCCGTATTTATCGAAGCTGGGCCAGAGACAGACTCTACCTATTTGGAAGAATTTCCCGCCTTTAGAGGCTACATAGACGATGCCGTCGATCAGACTTTCTTCACGCCAGAGTCTGAAGCTAAGTATCGCGATTTGGCAATTGGGTTTTTTAGAGCTTTTGCTGACGATACTATCTTTGAATATATCGCCGAAAATTTTCAAGATGATGCCTTAGACCCCTCAAAGTACATCATCATTGAGAGCCAAAATAGCTATTACGAAGTTTACAACGAAGATATTGAGGACTATTCGGTTTCGTTTGCCCATGAGAGATTTGGAATTACCCCCCCAACTCAAGAATGGCTGGGTGTTGGGGGGGCGCAGGCTTTTATTGCCAGCTTGGCCGATGCGAACGATCTAAGCGATCCGATTACTAAGTTCTATATTGACGATGTCGTGGTGCATGGCCCAGATGTAGGGTTGTTCGGTCGGTTTGAGTATCGCGATCGCAACACAGGCATACTGCACGATACGCCAATTGCCTACAACATTCGGATCAACCCCGACAACGACAAAGTTGAATTTATTCACTTTTTTGAAGATGCCAGAGCCTATAGCGATGGGGCTCGGCGCTCAGGTACCTGGAAAGCCGATTTGAGTCCTGGTGAAACAGTCGAGTTTACCTTCGGCTCTCAGTCAAAAGAAAGGCTCGTCGGCGGAGCCTTTGCCGATCAAATTTATGGCTATGGCGGCAGCGACAACATTGTACTCAAAGCCGGCAATGACAAAGCCTACGGCGGTGAAGGCAACGATCGCATCAAGGCCGGAGAGGGCGACGACACCCTGTTTGGCAACGAGGGCATGGATATTCTATTTGGGGGAAAAGGCAGTGATTCTCTCTTTGGTGGCAGCGATCGCGATATCTTGATAGGCGATTACAACAGCCGCTATCAATCGGTCGCTGGCAACGATTATTTAGACGGTGGTGCAGGGGCCGATTTCCTTATGGGTCGGTCAGGGAAAGATACGCTCTTAGGTGCCGCTGGCGATGACCGCATTCTCGGTGGTGAGGGTGAAGATATTCTGTTTGGTGGAGCCGGAGATGATCGCCTGACCGGAGATGCAAGATTTAATCGGCCTAGCCAAGATATCTTCGCGATCGCTAAAACATCAGGGCTCGATACGATTACAGATTTTCAGATGGGCCTTGATCGCATTGGGCTGCTCGATGGGCTGACGTTTGACCAGCTAAAGGTAACTCAAGGGCGCGGTCGTCAGCGGCGCAATGTGCAGATCGCTTTAGCTGAAGACAATACGGTCTTAGCGGTGCTAAAGCGGCAATCTGCACATGAGATTACCTCGGCTAGCTTCTTGTCAGATTTTTCAATCGGATAGTTTAGCGTCTTTAGTCTCTTATCGGTCTTTTACGGATTGCCCAAAGGCAATAAAAAGCATGGCTCAACAGGTTTTAGGTCAATCGATTGCGCGTCGAGAAGATGCAGCATTTTTGAATGGAGAAGCCAAATTTACCGCAGATATTACGCTGCCGGGAATGTTGCACATGGCGATTCTTCACAGCGACTATGCCCATGCCCTAATCAAGGACATTGATCTAAGCGCCGCTCGGCAGATGCCTGGAGTGGTAGAGATCATCACCGGCGCAGATACCGCCGAGATGATGCCGCTGCCTTGCATTATGAATCCCGCTGGCGAAGCCGCGCATTTTCCACCCCATCCCTATGGATTACCGGGCGCTCAGACAGTGCTGGCGACCGATCGCGTTCGCTATATTGGTGAGTTTGTCGCGATTGTCGTGGCCAAAACACGTCAGCAGGCTTACGAGGCGCTGCCTCAGATTCGAGTGGACTATGAACCTTTGGCTATAGTGACCGATGCTGAAGCCGCGCTACAGCCAGAAAGTGTTCAGCTGCACGAAACGGTGCCTAACAACCTAAATCAGTATGTCAGCCACGGTGGTAAAGCAGCAACGCTAGCGGCGATTGAGTCAGCAGAAGTGGTGGTAAAACAGCGGCTGCGAAATCAGCGAGTGACGCACAATGCCGTCGAGACGAGAGCGACCATTGGCGATTACAACGCCGCAACGCAGGACTATACGCTCTGGACCAATACACAGATTCCTCACGGCAATCGGTTTTTACTCTCTCAGCTAGTGATGGGCATTCCCTACAACAAGCTGAGGGTGATCGCGCCTCATATCGGTGGGGCATTTGGCTCGAAGGGATATCTGTATCCAGATACGGCGATCGCATTGTTTTTAGCGAAACGTCTGGGCCATCCTGTGAAGTGGGTCGATACCCGGCGAGGACTAGCGCACTCTACCGTGCAGGCGCGAGACCAAATCCAGTACGTCACGCTTGCCGGTACAAAAGCCGGGAAAATTACGGCCCTGCACTGTACTTGCTATGCCAACTTAGGGGCGTATCCGGCGACGAACGGTCCGGGGGCACCGGCTGTGTTGACTGGCTGTAGTATCACTGGGGCCTATGCGATCGCCCATCCGTTTTACGAAGTGTACTGCGCGTTTACTAATTTGGTGCCGACCGGACCGATGCGGGGGGCGGGCCGAGCTGAAGCAATTTATCTAATCGAGCGTATGGTCGATCTATATGCCCAAAAGATCGGCAAAGATGCCGCTGAGGTGCGACGGCTAAATCTAGTCCCCGCCAATGACTTTCCCTATTCGAACGGGCTGGGCTGGACCTACGATACCGGTAATTACGAAGTGGCATTGAACCAGGCGTTGGCCAAAATCGACTACGCCAACATGGCACAGCAAAAGGCAGCGGCAAAAAGCCGAGGCAAGCGATTAGGCATGGGACTCGGAACGTATGTTGCGATCGCCGGGGTTGGCCCTAGTGGCGTCATGGCCAGAGAGATTGGGCTCAATGGCAGTACGTGGGGCAGTGCCCACCTGAGGGTACATCCGACCGGAGAGGTTAGCGTTATTACCGGTTCTCAGCCTCACGGCCAGGGGCATGTGACTGTTTTCTCTCAGATTGTTGGTGAGCATCTGGGCGTAGATATAGAACAGGTAGAGGTGCTGCACTCTGATACCAAAGGAGCCATTTATGCTCAGGGAAGCTATGGCTCGCGCACGTACAGTGTAGAAGGTGCCACAATTTATCAGGCAACGCAAAAGATCAACAAAAAGGCCCGGCGAATGGCGGCCCATCTGTTGCAAGTGCCCGAAACAGAGATTGTTGTAGAGCCGGGTAAGTTTTTTGTTAAAGGCCAGCCTGAAGCGGTGAAGACCCTCAAAGATATCGCACTGGCCCTTTGGTATGCCTGGGATCTCCCCGAAGGGATGGAACCTGGACTAGAGGTAATTACCTTTTTCGATCCGCCCGATTTTAACTATCCATTTGGCACGCATATTGCGCTAGTAGAGATTGACCAGGTAACCAGCGAAGTCGATTTGGTTCGCTATGTAGCTGTTGATGATTTTGGTCATGTAGGCAATCCGATGATTGTCGATGGCCAAACTCATGGCAATATCCACCTAGGGATTAGCCAGGCTCTGGTTGAAGAGACGGTCTATCGTCAGAACGGGCGGTTAGTGAGTGATGAATTCTCTAACTATGCTATTGCTAAAGCGTCGCATCTGCCTATGTTCGAGCTGGCGCGGACGGTGACACCCACGCCACACAACCCGCTAGGCGCGAAGGGGGCTGGTGATGTCAGCAATCCGGCTGCCGCGCCAGCTGTGGTTAATGCCATTTGTGATGCACTCAAAGATCTGGGCATCACACATTTGGATATGCCAGTGACTAATGAAAAAATTTGGCGGGCTAGGCAAAGGGCCGAGTCGCAGTCAGTTAGTAAAGGATTGTTTTTGTGATGGCCTCTCTTTCTATTAATCAACAAGTTGGCTATGTCGCTCCAGAGTCTTTGGCAGAGGCTGTTGCTTTGATTGCTCATGACCCGCTAGCGCAGATTCTAGCGGGCGGTCACAGTCTGCTGGCAGCAATTAAGCTGGACAAAATACGGCCTTCTGTGCTGATCGATCTTTCTCGTATCTCAGGGCTAGAGACAGTTGATTGGACGCCAGCTGATGCGATCGCCCTCAAAGTTGGCGCGATGGCTAGCTATCGTCAAATTGCTGAAGATAGCAGAATTCAGCTGGCCTATCCTGTCCTTGCCACCGCCGCTGCGGCGATTGGGGATGTGCAAATTCGTAACTGGGGACGTCTAGGCGATGTGTTTGCCTATCGTCAGCTGGCTTGCGATCTGTTGGCTGCCGCGCTGACGCTAGAGGCTGTCTTTGTGACAGAGACGGCTGCGGGTAGCCAGCGGCACTCAGCTATGGCGTTTATATCCGACCTATACGCGGCGGATGCAGCCGATTCAAACAGTCGATATCTGGTAACAAGGCTAGAATTTCCGTCTGCACAGCCATCAACTAGCGCCTACACCTTTTTCAAGCACGCAGCTAGCGGCCATACGCTCTGTGGTGCTGCGGTAGCTGCACAAACCAATAGCAGTGGAACTGTTGAACAGTGTCGAATTGCGCTTGCAGGCAGTGCTTTTAGCCCAATGCGGTTATCAGCCATAGAAGTCTTATTGACGGGCAATCTACCAATGGCGGCAGTCTTATCAACAGTGGAAGCACAGGTCAACGATTTGGTTTTGGCAGCGTTTGCCAGCAAGGGCGCGATCGTCTGTGAGGGCGTTTCTGCTGACTATGTTGCCTATCTATCTGGCGTTGCGGTAGTTCGTGCTCTGACAACAGCTTTGGCATAGCCGGTCTATCTCAGACAATGCAGCTCAAATACTGCAGTAAATCTGATCGCTGCCCGATAGAAATATACCTTCACGAGCATGCCTAAAAGAATCTTCTTAGCTGATCATTTGACAACCTATGAACTAAAATCTCGCTATCAGTCGAGTAAAGATATCGTCGAGCTGCGCCGCTGGCATTTGCTGTGGCTTGTAGCTGAGGGATGGACCCTGACTGACGCTGCTGGTATTGTCGCGTTGAACTATCACTACGCGCGCGAAATTGTTCAAAGCTACAATAAACTAGGCGCAGCAGGTGTTCGTAATCGAAGAAAGGATTCTGTTCAATAAAAATATGTCCATAGCCCTTTCGCGACAATACTTTAAAGGCAATAGTTAATAGCTGAGATCGAGAGCAATGTCCAAAAATCGTATTGATTATCTTCGCATCAGCCTCATTGACCGCTGCAATTTTAAGTGTGTCTATTGCATGCCAGAGGGAAAAACCATAAGCTACGCTCTGCAAGAAAACTGGCTGAGCGTCGATGAGCTCATTAATCTGGTTGAATCTGTCTTTATACCGCTGGGTTTTCGGAAGTTTCGGCTGACCGGTGGAGAACCGCTGCTACGACCAGATGTCATAACACTGATTAGAGCGATCGCAGCACTATCAGGCACAGAGGATCTCTCTTTGACAACCAATGCCTATCGCCTAGCCGATATGGCCGATAGCTTGTATCAAGCGGGCTTACGCCGTATCAATATCAGTTTAGATTCGCTCCAGCCTGAGACATTTGAACGGATTACAGGCGGCCAAGGGCGAACTCGCTGGCAAAAGGTATGGACTGGAATTCAGGCAGCTCATCGAGTTGGCTTTTCGCCGCTGAAGCTAAATGTAGTAGTCATCTCTGGTGTGAACGACAGCGAGATTTTAGAGCTAGCGGCGCTGACCTTGAATCAGGCATGGCACGTACGTTTTATCGAGTTTATGCCCATCGGTAATCAGGATTTGTTTCAATCAAAAGGATGGATAGACTCAGCCTGTTTGCAGCAGCAGATTCGATCTCGGTGGGGATTAATCACTGCTAGCATACAAGGGTACGGACCTGCTGATGTCTTCAAGATTCCAGAGGCGAAGGGAACCATTGGCTTTATTAGTCAAATGTCTGACTGTTTTTGCGATCGCTGTAATCGGATGAGATTGTCTGCTGATGGCTGGCTGCGACCTTGCCTACTCAATGAAACTGGCCAGATAAATCTTCGACAGGCACTCAGGCAAAAACAATCCGTCCAGGACATCCGCGACCAGGTGGCAGCACTTTTAGTCGCAAAAGACACCATCCACTTCAAGGCGCGTGATTCTGGCACAACTGCTGCCTCAACCGCCCTGTACAGCCGAACGATGTCACAAATTGGCGGATAATCTCATAGAGGCAAACAACAAGATTGAACCCAATGTATAGCTAGCGGCGGCTATATTCGTATGCTAGCTGACCACTCTACTCTTTTGTGGTCAGGATTTCGCTGTTGATAGATGTGCAGAGTAAAGTAGCGATCGCTACATATAGCTTTCCGCACTTTGCTTACTACACCACGAAAGGCTACACCCCTTGTCATACAACGCAAAGTGCCATAGCAGCGGTAGGAAGATCGCGTCGTCGCACGGCGCTAGGGAATGCTCACCAAGACAGGGAACGCCTACCAAGACAAAGTGCGTAGGCTATAGCCTTCGGCATGGCTTCGCTAGTGCCTTCTCGAAGAGTATGCATCCGCGCTTTGCTGTAGCTTTTCCTCGAGGAAATAACAAGGCGTTAAAGCAGACATCTGTAAACCTCAGAACAGATTTTATGTGGGGATTTCCTTGTGTAAGCATCAGCGAGAAACCGACTGAGAAACCTCAGGTAATGGGAGAGCCTTTAATAGAAAAACCCAAAAAAAGGTCAAAAAGTATCAGACCGATCTAGCCAGATATACGAACTGTGTGCCATCTTGTAAAAGCATTATCTCAGGATTAATACGGAGGGCAGAGAAAATCGCTCTGTTCGGGAGGTATCGACCGTCTTTTCTCGGTAGGTTCGTCATGGGATCATCTAAACCAAAGCGCAATCGCGGTGTCATTTTAACGAAGCTAGGCTACCAAAAGCTTTGGCAAGCACAGCTTGATCATGAAATTGAAAGCAACGAGGGCAAAAGCTACACACTAGAGCAAATCAGCGAAAAAACCGGACTAGACAATGGGACAATCCGTCGAATACTAGGACGCAGAGAAGGCGTAGATAAGCGCTCTATTACTCGCTTCTTCAAGGGATTTCATCTTCTTTTGGACAATCAAGATTATATCAAGCCTGCGGCAGCCGCCGCTTCTAGCGGGATCTGCCGGCGTAAAGACTTTCAGGGAAAAGTCGATGTCTCCACTGTTTATGGCCGAACTGAAGAACTCGCCTGCTTACGCCAGTCTGTTTTACAAGATAGATGCCGATTAATTGCGCTGCTGGGCATGGGTGGCATTGGTAAAACTTCTCTTACAGCTAAGCTTGTAGAACAGGTTGGCAATGGATTTGAATATGTCATCTGGCGTTCACTCAGAGATGCAATGCCAGTCGAAATGTTCTTAGCTGATGTTATTCAGCTTATATCAGATGATCAGAGTATAAAAACTGACTTGGCAAGCAAGCCACTTGCTCATCTGTTACAAGCCTTCAATCTAGCTATCAAAAACAACCGTTGCCTGCTAGTTCTAGACAACTTTGAAACAGTTCTGCATGGGAGAAGGCGAGTGGGCCTTTATTCTGAGGGCTGTGAGCAATATGGCCACCTTTTGCGCCTCGTCGGAGAGACTGAACATACTAGCTGTTTAATGATCACCTCGCGTGAAAAACCTAGAGAAGTCGCCTCGCTAGAAGGTGAGCAACTTCCCGTTCGTTCCTTCTTTCTCAAGGGACTAAAAACTTCACCCGGACAAGAGCTGCTAGCTTTAAAGCAGCTTTCTGGCTCAGCTCAAACCTGTCAGGCACTTATCGATTTGTATGCAGGGAATCCGTTGGCTCTAAAAGTTGTTTCAACGACTATTCAAGACTTGTTTGACGGCGATATCGATCACTTTCTTCAACAAGAAACGGTAATCTTTGGTGATATTCGTGATCTACTCGATCGTCAGTTTGACCGACTGACGGACTTAGAAAAAAGCTTGATGTACTGGCTGGCTATTAATCGAGAACCGGTATCACTCTCAGATTTGCGAGAGGATATGGTCATCAAAACGCCTATCCAAGATTTGATAGAGTCTTTAGAATCTTTGACCAGGCGCTCTTTGATTGAAAAAGAAGCTAAATTATTTATGCTTCAGCCTGTAATTATAGAATATGTGACTACTTGTTTAGTAATAAAAGTTTGCCAGGAAATAGCGACTCAGAAACCTAATTTGCTGTGCTCTCATGCTTTATACAAGGCAACTGCCAAGCACTATATTCAAAATATTCAAAAACGTATGACCTTAGAACCCTTGTACGATCGATTGTGTGAGGTTCTAGGTGGAAAAGCGGATATTGAAAATCACCTTTTTGATATCTTAGATTCACTCCAAAGAACATCTTCCAAAAAAAGGCAACATGCAGCTGGAAACATCATTAATTTTCTAGCTTTTCTGGGCAAGGATTTTTCAGGCTGTGACTTTTCAGACTTAGCTATCTTGCAAGCAGACTTCCGCTCGACTCGTTTGAGGGATGTAAATTTTCAGAATACTCATTTTGAAAAAAGTCTTTTTGCTGAGACGTTCAGCGGTATCTTTTCAGTAGCCTTGAGTCCTGACGGGCGGCTCTTAGTAACTGGCGATATGGATGGCAATGTTTGCCTACGCAAATTATGTTCAGGTGAAGGACATCTTTGGCTGTCTCAAGAACATTCTGGCTGGATTCCGTCGATTAAGTTTAGCCCCAGCGGCAGGCTAGTAGCCAGTGGTAGCACGGATCATAAGGTCAAACTCTGGGATGTTGAGACAGGAGAATGTCTCAGCACCTTCGACGGTCATCAAAACGAGGTTTGGGCCATCGCCTTTAGTCCTGATGGAAAAATGGTTGCTAGTGGCAGCGACGACTACAGCGTTAAGCTTTGGGAGGTTTGTTCAGGGACTTGTATAAATACTTTGGTGCAGCCTCTAAGCCACGCGGTTGCTGTAGCCTTCAGCCCTGACGGGAAAGTACTAGCAACAGGTGGTAGCGATCATAAGATAAGGCTTTTTAGTGTGAAATCGAACCAGTGTTTTGATATTTTGGATGGACATAAAGGTCAAGTGAGATCTGTTGCTTATAGCCCTGATGGAACTAAGTTGGTGAGTAGCAGCGAAGACAGTTGCATCAAGCTCTGGGATCTCAAAACGAATAAGTGTCTATCAACTTTTTGTGGACACTCACATCACACATTTTCGGTATGTTTTGACTCAACTGGGCGTCGGCTAGTGAGCGGTAGCTCTGATCAGACGGTAAAGCTATGGGATGTTGTTTCTGGTAAGTGTCTAAGAACTTTTAGTGGACATACAGATGTTGTTGTATCGGTTGCTTTTAGTGCGTGCGATCGCCTGATCGTCAGCGGTAGCCGTGACCAGTCTGTCAGAACGTGGTGCGTCGAAGAAGATGAATGTGTCGAGCTGCTTCAAGGAAACTCTAATCAATTTAACGCAGTGGCCTTTAGCGCAGATGGCCAGACAGTGGCGACCGGTGGCCAGGATCGAAAGCTGAGGCTTTGGTCTGTCGAGACGGGGAATCAGGTTAAAGTTTTTGATGGTAATAAAGGGGCTATTCGAACAATTTCTTTTAGCTCTGATGGCCAGACCATAGCAACTGGTAGCACTGATAAGCTGATCAAACTGTGGAATACAGAAACAGCTTTTCCTGTAAGGACATTGCAAGGTCACAAAGGTTCAATTCAATCAGTCACCTTTAGTCCTAATGGACAAATTTTAGCAAGTGGCAGTGATGATGCTTCTATCCGATTGTGGAATGTCAAAACAGGGAAAACCATACATGTTCTAAATAAGCATAAAGCCGCGATTTTTTCGCTTGCGTTTAGTCCTTGCGGTACTCAATTGATCAGTGGTGCTTTTGAAGAATCTGCAATATTATGGGATGTTGACACAGGCAAAGAGATTCGCAGACTAGAAGGACACAAGCTCTGGGTTTGGTCAGTTGACTGGAGCTCTGATGGCCAGCTAATTGCTAGTGTTAGTCCAGATAGAACGCTCAGACTATGGAAAACCGATGGCTATGAATGCTCAGCCATGTTGGAAGAAGCTAATGGCTGGCTGCATGCGGTCTCTTTTAGTCCAAATGCTCAACTGATTGCTAGTAGCCATCAAGATTTTACGATTAAGCTCTTAAAGGCTCAGTCTTTAGAGTGTTCATCTGTACTAAAGGGGCATACGGGCTTAACGTGGTCGCTCGCTTTTAGTCCAGATGGAAAACTATTGGCGACTGGCAGTGAAGATGAAACGGTTAGACTTTGGAATGTGAAGACTGGGGAATGCATAAGAATTTTGAGCGTTCCGAAGCCTTATGAAAATACGAATATCCAGAACGTTACAGGTCTATCGGATTCTACGATGGCAAATGTAAGAATGTTGGGTGCTTGCTAAATTTTCAGCTCCAACTCTGGATTGAAAAGAGCATGATGTGTTTACGCCTTTCAGTCGGTCTGAACAGCTTTTATGCTATAAATGCTGCCACTTAGCTCTGTACATTTTCAATCTATGAGATCTCTAGTGCATACAGAGCAAAGGGCCAGCAGTCGCCAAATGTATAACGTGGTTTTAGCCATACGCTACCAGGCTTCATCTATCCCGTTAGGTAATCCGTCTTGCAACTGGACGTAGAACAAATAATCTAGCTGTTCGGTTACATTTTTTGGATAGGGCTTACGATCAAAGATAGGCTGCTGTATAGTGGATAGCTTCTTAAACAAAGCTTTTGTAGACGAAGAGAAGCTTTGAAAAGTGTCGATGATTTGGCATTTGGACTGTAGGCGATATTGCAATTCAAATTCAGAAATATGGCCTTCTTCTGGTGGAGTAAAACACATTTTGGCAGTTTCATAGCAGGAGATAGCAATACTATATTGCTCAGACAACGAAAGTCTGGCAATGACTTCAAGATTCTCTTTTATGTGGTCAGCGTCGGCTCCAATACTGCTATGGGTTCGTAAGCATCTTGTCGCATTAACTGTCTTTGGTAAGATACTCTCAACATTTTCAACGGTTGAGTCAGTCACTCTCATTGCTAACCTTTCAAGCGTGTATGAGTAGCCGAGCACTCCCAGCGGATTAGCCGCTTCAACCTGTATAGAAAAATAGTCGACGAGTTCTCTTGCCGCAGGTGGCACTAGATTTTCGACGACTGTTATCGGATCATGTCCCATAGCTTCGATATCTAGCAGAGCTAACTGGTCGTGGTTCTGTTCTTCTACCGCTTTCTCAGATGCCCATCGAGCTAAATCCCACTGTCCTATCGATACAAATCGTTCGGCAGCGCGCCTTAAAAGTGCTGGCGTGCTGTGAGTCGTGTGGTAACTGCCAGCGAGTCTCCAGACCCAGCGTGTAGCTGTCAGCTTAGGTAACGCATATTGCTTTGTGCAAATAGCATCTTCCCAGGCTGCTAAAATAGCACCATCAAGTAATCTTTGAGTGTCTACGATTTCAGGTGACAGTTTAGTAATATCTTTTCTGATACTTATTGTAGGCTTTGAATTATTGCGCTGAAGGATATCTAACAT
>NZ_JADEXO010000073.1 GCF_015207105.1 cf. Phormidesmis sp. LEGE 11477 | reverse complement strand
GTCCCATCATAGATAAACAAGGCACCGCCCATCCCCGCGCCGCCACTATTACCATCCCCGCCCCTCGCCAAGCCTTCAGCAAACACTAGATTGCTAAAGTTCACTGTGCCGCTTTTCACGAAGAAAAGCCGGTGGGCATTATCTCCGTTAATTGTGAAGTTGGAACCTGCCCCTGTAATCGTTAGTGCAGACTCTTCTTCAATCAGCGGCAGCAGACCGCTCAAGGTAATATCGCCTGTGATGTTGATGGTGTCAGCTTGACCGTTATTCTTAGAAGCTAGCAGCGCCTGTTGTAGCTCAGCAAACGTATCGACGTCGTTAAAGTTAGCCATGTGTCTGTATCTTTGTGAAAAGGTTTAAAGCAAAGCAGCAAGTAAAATAACTTGCTCGTTAGATATGAAAAGTGAGAGAATTTAGCCTGGGAGAATGCCTACTCTAGAATTGCTCAGCTAGCCATGCCGTGAACTGCCGCGAGCCCGTGAGTTCTAGCCTTGTCTGGGACTGGGCAGACGGTTGAGCAGCAGACTGGACAGTGAACTGAGACTGGTCAAAAGAAGAAGCCACGGCAGATCCGACTCATATTTTTTGCTGTGCGGAGCAGACTTGTTGCTGATGTGTTCAAGCTGCTATTGCAGTCGCATTTCCCACTGTGAGCCATCCCAAGCCAGGTAGTGCAAAATGTTACTAGTGCGCGTTAGGCCATCGCCTTGCCGCGTATGGGTAAACAGTTTGCTCGCAGGATCTACAGTCGCTGTCCAGATCTGCCCGTCCCAAGTTAGGTAGCGGATGATCGTGTCTGTATGACCCGAGTTCGCGCCTTGCCGCGTGTGGGTGAATTGTCCTGATGGACTAATCTGCACTGTCCAGTTGCTGCCATCATCTGTCTGGTATTGGACATATCGATCCGTCAGGCCAGCGCTTTCCCCTCTTTTGGTGTAGTAAAGCGCGACAGCGGCTGTACTCACGTGCGGAGTCAGACTACCGTTTTCATTAGGGTTTCCTAGCGCATCAGAAAGAGAGGGTCCGGGATCTTCGTTAGGGTTAGTACCCGGTAAAGGGACGGTTGTGCTTGCTTGCTTAAGGCCGTGACTAGAAGAAGTGTCGTGCTTTTCCGAGGAGGTCTCAGGCTTCTGCATCTGCGCTGGTGCGGCATTGGTAGTGAAGGTCTGGGTTGGAAGAGTGAGCGCGATCGCAAGTAATGCTGCAAACGAAAAAAAGCGTGGTTTCATGAAACTTATCCTCACTATGAGATAGGTTGAGGGCTCAGCACCTGTTTCAAGAGTGACGACTCAAGCTGCTGTACCTAAGGAGCTATACAGTTGAAGTGAGAACAATATGCAGTACACTCGGTTCTGGTTAGAATCTTTTTACTCTATTTTTTCCACTCTACAGAAGACCTTTTTACCCTACAGAAGGTTCGCTAAGTAAGTACTCTAGTCCTGCTGAAGCTCTCGAAGAGAATAGAGCTTTTAGCCTAAACCCTGAACCTCAGCCAAGTGCCGAAAGCGACAGTCGCAGCATGAACATATTGTTTCTTCTTTACAACACACTTAATCCTATCTTTGAAGAGTTTGAATAGATTAGCTAGGGCTGCAGTTTTCACAAGGTGAACCTGACCTAGCTCGTTCTCAAAGGCCAATCCCTCATTATTTTTGATAGCTGAATGTTTGGTAGCTTTAGTTATAAACTACGATCCAGCACTGCTGATATCGCATACCCTATTGTTAGCAGCGCTGCTGATATGAACAAAGCACGAGGCATGATGGCCCCCGAAAACCTTGGTAAAAGAAAAATTCTATTCTTTGCAGCAAATCCGCGCGACACGGAATATTTGAATTTGCCTGCTGAAGTGGAAGAAATTCGAGATGGATTAGGTCGGGCTAAATATCGCGACAGCTTTACTTTTGAAGAGCGCTGGGCAACGCCACCTAGGGAAATGCAAAATGCGCTTTTGGAAGTAGACCCCCAGATTGTTCATTTTTCAGGGCATGGTAGCTCGGTAGGTGAACTTATCTTAGAAGGAGAGGGCGGGCTACAGCAGCCAGTGCCGTCGAAAGAGCTATATGGATTATTTGGGCTGTTTCCTTCTATCAAATGCGTAGTGCTCAATGCCTGTTTCTCGAAAGTGCAAGCAGAGGCGATCGCAGCGCATGTTCCCTATACCGTTGGCATGAATGCTCCAATTGGCGATCGCGCGGCCATCGAGTTTGCGGCTGGGTTTTATCGAGCACTAGGCACAAAAGAAAAGCTCGATTTTGAATTTGCTTTTCATTTCGCCTGTCGAGCGATTTCTTTTCAGGGCATTCCAGAAGGACAGACCCCTGTCTGCATTCTCAAAGGTGGCAGAAGGTTGCCTACCTATCAGTCTACCAGCGGCGCTGCGGCCAGTCAGAAGGGAAGTAACAGCACTAGAGAAATCTCGCTCGTCTATAAGCCGACAAAAGATGTGCCGCATGAGGCGGTTAGCCCGCCCTCCGTCAGCGCGGAAATATTGCGTCTGGGCTCTCAAGATGGGGCCGTTGATCTAGATTCACCTTTCTATGTGCGATCGCCCCTAGAAGAACGAGCCTGCGAAGCCGTCAACCGGCCAGGGGCCCTACTACGCATCAAGTCTTCGCACGGCATGGGCAAATCGTCTTTAGCCATTCGAGTGCTCGACTATGCCAAAGCCCAGGGCCACCGCACGGTGACGATCGACTTCAAAGCAACCAACGAAAAGTTCTTTCAAGATCTCGATCAGTTTGCCAAGTGGTTTTGTGCGTCAGTGGGTAAGCCACTAGGCATTCGGAAGCGGACAGAGGACTATTGGGATGACATGTTTGGCCCGAATGGCAACTGCGAAGACTACTTCCAAGACTACTTGTTGACGGGCGAACCTTTGACCCTGGCACTAGAAAACTTCGATCGGCTATTTGACTATCCCCAAATAGAGACAGACTTTTGCGCGCTGCTGCGAGGCTGGCACGAAAAGGCCAAGCGAGACGACCGCTGGGATTTGCTGCGCCTAGTCATTGTATATTCACAGGAGTCTTACGAGCCTAAAGATATTAACCAGTCACCTTTCAACGTGGGTTTTCCCATTGAGCTAGGGCCTTGGACGCAGGCCGAAGTTGAAGCGCTAAGCGCTCAGTATAGGCTGACCTTCGATCAGCAAGACTTATCCAATCTGATGGATTTGACCGGTGGTCATCCTCATCTAGTGCATTTGATCCTACCGTCGATAGCTTTAGGAGAAAGTAGCCTATCAGAGATTATGGCGATCGCAGCGACTGAGGCGGGGATCTACAGCTCACATTTGCGAGAAAGATTAATCTATCTAGAAAAGCACCCTGAGCTAAAGGAGGCGATGCAGAGCGTGGTAGAGGCAGATGAGCTAGTACGGATAAAGTCGCAAGACGCACACAGGCTGGTGAGTATGGGCTTGATTAAGCGGGTGAGTAATGACGTTGAGCCCTTGTGTCGGGTATATCAGGAGTATTTTAGAGAGCAGCTTGCGGTATGAGTAGACCCTACAGCTACCAAATTGGCGGCAGTTTGCCCGCAGATGCGCCTAGCTACGTCACTCGCCAGGCAGATACTGAGCTGTATGAGCGACTGAAGGCAGGGGATTGTTGCTACGTGTTTAACGCTCGCCAAATGGGCAAATCTAGCCTGCGAGTGCGAGCGATGCAGCGTTTGCAGGCGGCAGGGGTGGCTTGCGCGGTGATCGATCCGCAAACCATTGGGACACAAGTCCGTGAAGACCAGTGGTACGCAGGCGTGATAAAAAGCCTAGTACAAGGATTTAGGCTAGCGCCTGAGTTTGACCTTCGCCAGTGGTGGCAGGGGCTGAACCAGCAGTCGGTTCCGTCTGTGCAGCGCTTTTATCTATTTATTACAGACGTACTGCTGCCTCGCGTTTCGCAGCCGATTGTGATTTTTGTAGAAGAGATTGATTCGCTGCTGAGTTTGGCGTTTTCGGCAGATGATTTCTTCATCTTAATCCGGGCGTTTTATGAAAACCGCACTGAAAATCCTGAGCTAAAGCGACTCTCTTTTGCTTTGGTGGGCGTAGCCATGCCAACGGATTTGATTAAGCATCGTCATGGCTCCACCTTTAACATTGGCATCGCTGTTGAAATGAGTGGCTTCACGTTTCTAGAAGCTCAGCCGCTAATAATTGGGCTAGAAGGGAAAGTTGCTGATCCTAAAGGATTGTTGAAGTCAGTGCTGTATTGGTCCGGGGGACAACCTTTTTTGACTCAAAAGCTACTGTCACTGGTGACGAGTGAGATAGCCGCCGGGCATGAACCAGCAAGTGACCTGGCAGCCTGGATGGATGGACTGGTAGCAGAGCGGGTGATTGACCGTTGGGAAGCTCAGGATGTGCCTCAACATCTGGGGACTTTGCAGGAGCGAATATTACGCATTGATGAGAAAAAACGTGGGCTGCTGCTAGGGCTGTATCAGCGAGTGTTGTTAGAAAATGGCATTGCCGCAGATGATAGCGATGAGCAGGTTCAGCTACGGCTAACTGGACTGGTGGTAAGACGCAATGGCCAGCTAAAGGTGTATAACCCCATTTACAAGGCGGTGTTTGACAATAAATGGGTAGAGCGCTGTTTGGGCGAGCTACGTCCGCCTTTTTATGCAGAAGCACTACGTGCGTGGCACAAGTCAGGCAATCAGGATTCGGCTTTTTTGTTGCGGGGGGAAGCTTTAGAGAATGCAGAAGCTTGGGCGAAAGGTAAGCGGCTGAGTAGCGAAGACGAGCAATTCTTGCAGGCTAGCCGAGAGCAGGAGAAAGCCGACAAGGCAGAAGCCTTTGCCGCAGAGCAAGCGCGAAGTAAGCTGTTGGCTGATGCTAACGACAAGGCCAGACGCAGGATTCAGTTCGGTTCTGGCTTGCTGGCCCTTGCGGTGTTGGCCAGTATTGGAATAGGAGTCTGGTCGAGAAAGGTAGTTAGAGACACCACATTTGAAAAGCAAGAGACTGAAATACTTATCCTGAGTGCGATCGCCGAGGCCAAGCGCTTCGAGGGCGATCCATTTGAGGCTTTGTTGACGGCACTCGACGGTGCAGAAAAGTTAAAGCGCTTGGAAACAGAATACAAGAGACCGTTGTTGTCTTCCACAGTGAATGAAGTCTCCTTCTCCTTGGGCGCAGCAGTAGAGCAGGTGCAAGAGAAGAATCGGTTTACAGAGGAATTGAGGACCATCTCCGCAGATGGCAGCATGATTATCACAAGTGGTGGTGATGGCACTGCCAAAGTATGGGCAGAAGGAACCTCAGAGCCCTGCACCCTAGACCACGGTAGTGCTGTCAAATCCATTGCCATCTCTGCAGATGGCAGCGCGATTGCCACAGGTGGTGAAGATGGCACTGCCAAAGTATGGGCAGAAGGAACCTCAGAGCCCCGCACCCTAGACCACGGTAGTACGGTCTGGTCCATAGTTATCTCCGCAGATGGCAGCATGATTATCACACGTGGTGGTGATGGCACTGCCAAAGTATGGACAGAAGGAACCGCAGAGCCCCGAACCCTAGACCACGGTAGTTGGGTTAGGTCCGTAGCCATCTCCGCAGATGGCAGCACAATTGTTACAGGCGGTGATGGCACTGCCAAAGTATGGGCAGAAGGAACCGCAGAGCCTCGCACCCTAGACCACGGTAGTACGGTCTGGTCCGTAGCCATCTTTGCAGACGGCAGCACGATTGTTACAGGTGGTGAAGATGGCACTGCCAAAGTATGGGCAGAAGGAACCGCAGAGCCTCGCACCCTAGACCACGGTAGTTGGGTTAGGTCCGTAGCTATCTTTGCAGACGGCAGCACGATTGTTACAGGTGCTGAAGATGGCACTGCCAAAGTATGGGTGGAAGGAACCGCAGAGCCTCGCACCTTAGACCACGGTAGTTCGGTCAGGTCCATTGCCATCTCTGCAGATGGCAGCGCGATTGCCACAGGTGGTGGTGATGGCACTACCAAAGTATGGACAGAAGGAACCGCAGAGCCTCGCACCCTAGACCACGGTAGTTGGGTTAGGTCCGTAGCCATCTCCGCAGATGGCAGCACGATTATCACAGGTGGTGATGGCACTGCCAAAGTATGGACAGAAGAAGCTGCCGAGCCCCGCACCCTAGACCACGGTAGTGCTGTCAAATCCATTGCCATTTCCGCAGATGGCAGCGCGATTGCCACAGGTGGTGAAGATGGCACTGCCAAAGTATGGATAGAAGAAGCCGCCGAGCCTCGCACCCTAGACCACGGCAGTACGGTCTGGTCCGTAGCTATCTTTGCAGATGGCAGTGCGATTGTCACAGGTGGTGAAGATGGCACTGCCAAAGTATGGACAGAAGAAGCCGCCGAGCCCCGCACCCTAGACCACGGTAGTTCGGTCAAATCCATAGCCATCTCCGCAGATGGCAGCGCGATTGCCACAGGTGGTGAAGATGGCACTGCCAAAGTATGGGTGGAAGGAACCGCAGAGCCTCGCACCTTAGACCACGGTAGTTCGGTCTGGTCCGTAGCCATCTCCGCAGATGGCAGCGCGATTATCACAGGTGGTGAAGATGGCATTGCCAAAGTATGGGCGGAAGGAACCGCAGAGCCTCGCACCTTAGACCACGGTAGTTGGGTCTGGTCCGTAGCCATCTTTGCAGACGGCAACACGATTGTCACAGGTGGTCATGATGGCATTGCCAAAGTATGGGCGGAAGGAACCGCAGAGCCTCGCACCTTAGACCACGGTAGTTGGGTTTTGTCCGTAGCTATCTCCACAGATGACAGCACGGTTGTCACAGGTAGTGAAGATGGCACTGCCAAAGTATGGGATCGCAACCTCGATAGCCTTGTTGTAAAAGGCTGTAACTGGCTCCAGGAATACTTCGATACACATCCCGAAGAAGATAAAACTATCTGCGAAGAAGTATTAGCGAGCTAAAGCGCACGATACCGTATAACCTTCACTCCACGACTGAAAGGCCCGCACATTTCAGGAAACAGCATGAGCCAATCCTACCAGTATCAGCTCGGCGGCAGCCTACCTGCCAACGCGCCCAGCTACGTCACTCGTCAGGCCGAATCTCCTACAAGCAGCTAAAAGCAAGCGACTGGTGCTATGTGTTCAACGCTCGCCCAATAGGTAAGTCCAGTATGTGCGAAGAACTCTAACTACGTGCAATAGATTTGCCCGACTAAGAAATAGTGACGCGATCGCAGGCAAGGATTTGAGAACTATGGCTTCTGCCCCCTTTCGGAGCATCTATACTCAAAGCTTTTGCAATCTGTTGAATCGGTGTGGTATCTCGCTAATAGTGTCTACCTATCAAGCGGGGCGGGTGATCGTAGTGCGCTCTGAAGGGAAGAGCGTGAATACTCACTTTCGGGTTTTGAATAAGCCGATGGGAGTAGCAGCAGCCGACAACAAGCTGGCAATCGGCACGGCATACGAAATTTGCGTGTTTCGCAATGCGCCTGCGGTAGTAGGGCGATTGGAGCCACCCGATCGGCATGATGCCTGTTATCTGTTAGGCGATCGCCATGTGACTGGCAATATTGACATTCATGAAATGGCCTACGCCAGAGACGAGCTTTGGTTTGTCAATACGCGATTCTCTTGTCTATGCACTTTTGACCACAACAGTAGCTTTGTTCCCCGCTGGCGACCGCCTTTTATCAGTGGATATAATGCAGGCGATCGCTGCCATCTAAACGGACTGGCGATCAAAGATAATCAGCCCCACTACATGACAGCGCTAGGAGAAACCAATACCGCCCAGGGATGGCGAGAGAATAAGGCAGACGGTGGCATTCTGATGGATATCACCACGGATGAGATTTTGGTAAGCGGGCTGTCGATGCCGCACTCACCTCGGTGGTATCGAGACCAGTTGTGGGTTTTAGAATCGGGGCAAGGCAGCCTCGCAACCGTGAATATTGAGTCCGGTAAGCTAAACACAGTCGTAACGCTGCCTGGGTTTGCCCGAGGAATGGACTTTTTCGGGCCACTGGCTTTTATTGGGCTCTCTCAAGTGAGAGAGTCGGCTGTGTTTAGCGGACTGCCGATTGTTGAAGCGTCGCCTGAGCGCATCTGTGGGGTATGGGTAGTGAATATTGAAACGGCTGAGATTCTAGGTTTTCTAAAGTTTGAGGGAGATGTTCAAGAGATATTTTCAGTAACTGTATTACCAGGCATACGATTTCCTGAGCTGATAAAAAGCGATGAAACGCTGCTAAAAAATTCTTTTGTGTTGCCAGATGATGTAGTAGTAAAGATGTCATCGCAAAGCTGAGACTACTGGCATCATAAAAAGGACGGCTCTCAAATTGAGAGGTCGATAGAACGCGGTATGCTCTAAGCTAGCCCACTAGCCATCTTGTGATAGTGCTAGCAATATGGCTATAACAGAGCGTAGAGGATAGAAAAGTTGACTAACTCACCTGTTCGAAGATGTCTTAGCTATCTGTTAGGCGCTGTGACTAGCGGCTGCGTGGTCTTTGATGGTGCGATCGCCTCTGCTCAGCTCATTCCTGACAGCACCCTAGGCACAGAAACTTCCACCCTTAGCAACGGTGTCGTCAATAACAATTCAGTTCGGCTGATTGAAGGCGGCGCAGCGCGAGGCCAAAATCTCTTCCACAGCTTCAGCGACTTCAACATAGATGCAGGCGAGTCTGTCTACTTCGCTAGCCCTCGTGAGATCAACAATATTTTCAGCCGCGTCACCGGCAACAATCTCTCGACTATTGATGGACTATTAGGCGTTGATGGTACGGCAAATCTGTTCTTGATAAACCCGAACGGTATTCTGTTTGGCCCAGAAGCACAGTTAGATATTCCCGGTTCGTTTACGGCTAGCGCCGCTAACAGCTTTGCGTTCGCAAACAGTAGCGAGTTTAGTGCATTGCCAGGAAATACGTCGCTGCTGAGTATCAGCGTACCACTAGGTATTCAACTCAATGACACAGCCCAAGCAGATATTACTAGTACAGGTACGCTAGCAACCGGACAAGACCTATCGCTGCTAGGCAATCAACTTCAGCTAGAAGGGAAGCTGGAGGCTGGCGGCGATGTAACGCTACAGGCTGAAGAGATTACAAACAACAGTGGCTTACTAGTATTTGCAACAGGCAGCGTGACGCTAAGTGATTATGTCGGCGGGGCCCTGAAGGTAGAGGCTGCAGGTAGTATCGATACCGGAGATATTACTGCAACGGGACCGAACACAGTGCTAACTGCAGATGGGACGGGCTCAGATGAAGACTTGCTAGCAAGCGGCCAGGCGGTCATTTTACGGACCGTAGGCGAAGATGCTGGTCGTTCTGATATTACTGTGAACAATATCGACACTTCCAGCTCAGAGGGCGCTGATGGCGGCGCAATCGTTATCTCCTCAATTTCTGGCGATATTACGACTCAAGGAAACATAGATTCTTCCTTATCCTCGTTCTCATACGGTGATAGTGGGAATGGCGGCAGAATCTCTATCTCTTCAACTTCAGGTGATATCACTACTCAAAGTTATTTGTCGGCGTGGGTTAGAAATAACGCAAACGGTGGCACAATTACAATCTCTTCTAACTCTGGTGATATCACTATTAGGAAGCCTTTACTGGTATCTGCTTTCGGTAATTCTGCAAGCGGTAATAGTGCTGCTGGAGAAATCAACATTTCTTCTATCTCTGGTGATATCACTACTGAGGGAATCCTTAGCGCTGAAGCTAATGCATACGGCGATAGCGGCGATGGAGGCACCATTTCTGTTCGTTCGGAATCAGGCAATATCACAACAGAAGCTTCGCTAAATGTCTCTTCTGCTTCGACTGTCGGTTCTAGTGGCAACAGTGGAGAAATTTCTATTGCTTCGGACTCTGGTAATATTACCAGTCGCGGTTCTCTACGAGCCCGTAACTATACAGCCTATGCTGATGCTGGAGATGGAGGAAACATTTCTATTTCTTCAATTTCCGGCGATATTATTTTAGAGGCACCGATTCGGTCTTCTACTGCAGCTGCTATCTATTATGACGACACCAGTTATAGCCCAAACACTGGTTACGGAGGTAGCATCTCAATCTCGACTAACGAAGGCCACATTCTCGGAAATGATACTCAGTTGATTTCTTCTTCGCTCTCAAAGAGCCAATCAGGAGAAGGCGGCGACATTACACTTCGAGCGTCTAGCATATCTGGCTTAGAGCTATTTACAATCTCGAATTCTGGTGAATCTGGTAACGTCAGCATTCACAATCCCTACGGCAGCTTGACAGTGGAAAACTTGCAAATAACGACAAGTGGTCAGGTTGAACTTGTGAATCCTAATTTCCCATCTGACACTTTTACAATAGACCTCAGCAATGTAGGACAAGCTGGCGGCACATCTATTACCAGCATTGGCGATATTTCACTAGCTAATGTTGGTATCACAGGAGATGCTAACGGCAGCAGGGAGGCCGGTGACATTCACATTGCCAGTCTCGGTCAAAAGATTATCTTTGATAACAGTACGATTAGTAGCAACGCCAATAGTAGTGGAGCTGCCGGTAATATTCTGATTGAAGCCGCTCACTTAAGGTTAGGGGAGGGCGATCGCATCCTCGCCGAAACAACAAACGCAGGTAACGGCGGCAGCATCACCATCAACGCCAGCGAGTCCGTCTTTCTAGGCGAAGGCGTGCAAGACTTTGCCCCTATCATTTCCGTCGAGGCTGGCGGTGCGGGCAGACCTGGTGATATCGAGATTAATACGCCTAACTTTGTTCTATCAGAAACCGCTAGAATCACCGCCACTTCCAGCGAGACGGCGACTAACCCCGCAGGCGGCAGCGTCACCCTCAGCGCCAACCAAATGAACCTAGCGGGTACAGTCGGCGTTTTTGCCGAAACTCAAGGACGCTCTCCCGGCGGTCAGCTAACCCTACAGCCCTATCAAAGCGATTCAAATCTAGCGATCAGGCTAGCTGCCGGATCGCGTGTCTCTGCCTCGACTAGCGGTAGCGGGGACGGTGGCAACCTGATTCTGAAGGCTCCTGATGCGATTACAGTCAGTGGTCCTGGTGAGCTAGCAGTTGAAACTAGTGAAGCTGGTGACGCTGGCGATATCACTGCCGAAGCGCAAAGCCTCACTTTCTCGGATGGCGTTCGCGTCTCTGCTTCTACTAGCGGTAGCGGGGACGGGGGCAACATCGTTTTTCGACTGTCTGAACAATTGACGATTGATAACAGCACTATCGAGTCAAGTACAGAAGCTGGCTCAACGGGTGCAGGTGGCAATATCAATATCGACGCCGCCGAGATCGCACTGCGAAACAGCGGAAACATTGCCGTTGATTCCGCAGGAGAAGCATCAGGGGGTAATATTGCACTCGATGCCAATTCGCTTTCCCTGAACAACAGCCGCATTAGCGCCACTACGTTCAGCAGTAATGGAGGGAACCTCACCTTCAATCTACAAGACCTGTTACTACTCAAAAACGGTAGCTTAATCACCACAGAAGCAGGCACCGCAAGAACAGGTGGCAATGGTGGCAATATCGCGCTCGATATCAGTGAGGGTTTTGTTGTTGCAGTCCCCAGCGAAAACAGTGATATTCGTGCGAATGCCTTTGAAGGCGATGGTGGAAACGTGGATATTACAGCGCGTAGCCTTTTTGGTATAGTCTTTCGCCCGGATGTACTCGATACGCCAGAGAGCGATATCACCGCTAGCTCTCGATTTGGTAGCAGCGGCACGGTCGTAGTCAACGAACTCAACCCCGAAGCTGTGCAAACCGAGATAGAGCTGCCAACCGATACTGCTGTTCCGCCCTTAGCGCAGGGGTGCCGCGCTCGTAACTCACGCACGAATAGCTTTGTGGCGACAGGACGAGGTGGACTGCCGACGAATCCAGCGGATCCGCTGAGTGCCGATATGGTCTGGCAAGACATTGCGCCGTTCGAGTCGGACAGTGCTGACTCGAACTCGATAGTCAGCAACCGTGCCAATGTCGAAGTAGCTGATATCAAAGCGCCAATCGTTGAAGCTCAGCATTGGATCCGCACAGCTAGTGGGAGCATTGTTTTAGTTGCGCGCTCCGAGGTCGCAGCAGAGGGTTTAAACCGAGCTTCTCTGCCGTGTCATAGTTAGGCAGCGCCACATTTTTCCTCACAGTCCGAGCTATCCTTTGGTTAATCCTGGCGCAATTATTCCATAAGGCTTCTTTTCATGGGTCTGGCAATATTTGTATTGCAATCAAAGGGAAGGTTACGACAGTTTTCTGAAAGCGTTACTGATAGCGTCCTATAAGATTTCGAATTGTCCGATAGTCTTATCCAAGGGAGAAGCAATCAGGATGGGACCTTAGAAAGGCGTATACCTGATCTGAAATTGTAATCCTGTATCTTGCAATATCTCCGTAGCCGTCAGCGGAATCGCCCAATCTACCCTGGCACTAAAGTCATCTCCCGTTTGCCAGATCAGACCTAAGCCCGTACTTGCCAGCACACTTCTTTCATCGGTGGCGAAATCATCTCTATCCCAGCCGCCGCCCAAATCTAGAAACGGTGCAACCTGCAGGTCACTATCCCACCTAGCAACTTTCAATACAGGCACTCTTAGCTCAGAAGAGAGAAACCACCCACTATCAGTAAGTAGCGCGTTGGGTCGATAGCCTCTAACCGAACTCTGCCCGCCCGTACCAAATTGTTCAGAAGGCACTAGGGGTCTATCCGCAAATTGCACCCTACCTTGTACAGAAAACAGAGCATCCGAACCTAGCCTTCGAGTCCAGAAGCTTCGAGCAGTCCATCGCAAAAATCGGCTATCTGGCCCGTCACTAACTGTCGTTGAATTGAGCACGTTTAGACCCAAGCTCAGTTCTGAATCTAGTGCAAAAACCTGCTTTGGATAGCGTTTTACCCACGATTGACCCAGGCGCAACGCAGTGATTCGAGAGCGGCCATCAAGGTCGTTACCTCTTCCAGGTAAAGGCAGTGCTTCGCCTAAAAGCGCCTCTAGATACAGACCTTCACTATTGCGGCGGTATGCGCTCAGGTTTAGCGCAAACTCTTCTGTCAGTGTTTGAACTAGCGGCTGTCTAAAAGACAGCTTGTAAGTTTGAGACTCAGAGGTAATATCTAGTCGGTCAAAAGGAGATTCTACGACTCGGCTGTCGACGTTGCGAAAGGACAGTCCCAAAGTACCATTACGGGCATTGAGCGGAATGCTATAGCCAAAGTTCCAGCGGCTGCTGCCTTCGGTGCGCTCGTAGCTAGCGCTGATGCGATCGCCTAACCCCAAAAGATTAGCTTGACTCAGTCCCACCCGCTGGCCAAACTGACCGACGCTAGGAGAACTATAGTTACTCGTCGAAAAGCTAGTATCAAACCCGCTGTCTTGAACAACATTGACGTTGAGTGTACTGCTACCAGCTTCTAGCCCTGGTGCAACCTCCGTCGATATCTGGCGAATCAGCGGATCTCGCTCCAGTAGCTGAACGCTTTCTACCAGTTCATCAAGATTGAGCGGACCGCGAGTAGCCGCCTGTAAACGATCCCTAACGTAGCTTGGCCTTAGCCTAAACCTGTTTGCCCCCGACACGTCGACATTCACAGTGCCCAGGCGGCCTTCAACGACCTGAATGCTGACAGTCTCATCTTCTAGCTCGTTTTCTGAAATATAAGCGCCAGAATTGATGTAGTTTCGTTCTATATAGAATTGGCTGACTACATCGCCAATTCGGGCTAGCTCTGTTCTAGTCAAATTGATCGGAAACGGAATCTGTGTAGATAGACTTGACGGCGGATTTGACAGCAACGGATTAGGTGAAGACGAAACGCCGCTGCCGTCACTGCTCTGCGGCTCAGTGATTGCTGTGCCTTGCGGATCGCTGGTTGGACGCTCGCTAAGGAATTGCTGAACTGCCGCCAGCAGTTCGCTATCTTCAAAAACAGTGTTACCAACAATTTCAAACCGCTCTACTCGAATCTGCTCAGGTCTAGCATCGGGGGCGATCGCCGGGTCTATTGGCTGATCTGTTGGCTGATCTATTGGCGGGTCTATCGCCTGATCTACAAAAGGAAGTTGGCCAAGAAGCGAGCTAGCCGCGTCTGTTTCTGTTTCTGCATCATTTGTTTCTACGTCACCTGTTTCTACATCCACGGAGGCTGAACTTTCAGGCGAGAAACGCTCGGAAGTACTCGACGGCGGCTGGTCTTCCGCACTCTCAGGCATAGAAGAAACCGGTGGAATTTGTTCTAGCTGTTGCTGTGGGTTCGCTGTAGGCTCGCTGCCGGAGCGATTACTGTCGATTGATGAGGTGGTTTCACTAAATTCAGGGCTAGCAGTTTGGGACAGATCATTTGCTTCCGGTGCCGCCGTACTAGGTGGTGATAACACAGCACTTAAATCTACCTTTTCTGGTAGTGCGGTTGGCGGCGATGGTGATTCCCCGGCTGAGGCTGAAAGTGCTTCGCCACCGTTTTCAAGTGGTGAACTAGTAGCACTTTCGTCACTACCTGGTTGTCTAAATCCTTGCTTTGTAGAAGATGGCAGTGGCGCTGCGCGATCTTCCGTCTGAGAAAGTCTCTCTCTTTGACTTCTTGTAGTTTGCTCAATAGTTTGCTCAGCGGGCACAGGCGCTGAAGAAATTCGAGATGAAGATTGGGTAATACGGGGTAGCGCTTCTGCTGTAGATTCCGGTGTCTCAGACGAAGCGGACGAAGCTGTGACGCTTTCAACAATTACGCTATCCGCATATCTTCTATGCCGCCAGCTCAAGAAGCCTAGCATCGTGACTGACACTAAACCCAATAATGCCAAAACGCCTATAATTGCTTTCCATTCCAAGCCCGTACTGGCAAACTCACCATCCCGCTTCATCGCTGAGTCGGTCACTGCGCCTTCGGCACCCTCTACTACAGCAACGTTTGCAACCGTACTTTTCACCCCAGGGGCCACTGAAGCAGCATCAAGCGTATTCATGGCGTAGCAATCTCCCTAATTGGAACAAAGCCCGCTTCGCTCAGTAAGCGCTGGCCTTCGTCTGTGGTCAACAATTCGGCTAGTTTCTGGCCAATGGGTGAGCGACTATTGTCTTGGGGATAGACAACAGCAAGAGAATAGGTCAGTGGATAGTTACCTGATTTAAAGGCGCTGATATCGGGTTGATAGAGCCCTTTGCGATCGCATAGATTAGTCGTCGGTTGAATCGCCTTACCCGTCCTGACTATTTCCCACGGCTGAACGGCTGTCTGGTTATCTTCACTAATTGCCAGCGGATAAACAGAGCACTGCCCCATTATTTGACTGAGCGGTGCAATACCCAAGCTACCCACTTGGCGCAGCTCAAAGTCTCGAATAATTGTTCGCAGCATTTCTAGCGTCGGCAGCCTAAATGCGCCCAGCAGCGAACCTGGTTCCGAGATATCTGCCAGCGTCGCTGGATAGAGAATCTGCTGCTCGAAAATAGCAACAATATCTGGATTATCTGCCAGATACACAGACGTTTCTAAACCGCGAGGGCCACCGACTTCTCTCCAATCATCCACCGACCCTAAATAAATATCTCTTAGCGCCTCCACCGGCAGCGTCCCATCCAACGCGCTAGGCAAGCCTTTTTCTCGGCGGGCATAGCTAAAGGGTACGACTGCAGCTAGTCCGTCGTAGGCAATCGTCTGCACCCCTAGCTCAATCGGCAGCTCAAAGGCAGAAGTAAGTGATAAGACAGCAAAGTCTGCCTCACCTGACTGAATCTGTGCGATCGCCTCTGCGGGGTCTGTGACCAGTTTTAGGATATCGCTGTCTTCTAGGCTGTTGGAAAGTAGGGGTGCGATCGCCGAAGAGAGTGACTGCCCTCGCTGGCCTAGATCTTGCCGCTGCAAAATGCTCTCCCACAGCCCGCCTCGAACTGCTGCATAGTTGAAGGGTTCTACAGGAATAGCGCTCACTTCTGCCAAGCAACAGACTGAGGCATCAACCGCATCCTCCCCGTCCTCTGCTCGCCCCCTAGCAATCGGTCCTAGTAGCAAAACTAGCCCGCCCAAGACCGCTAGAGCAGCGCCAATTCCAAGCAGCGCCCGACGAGATAGTCGACGCTTTTTCTTAGGCTGTGCTTGAGAAAGAGAAGAGGACGACAAGCTATCAGAGAGCGGAACAGGTAGCGCTAACAGCGCCTGCCATGCAGCGTCGGCTGACTCAAACGGAATAGAGTCCGGGTTCGATAGCTGTCGAATAAAACCATCGAGGAACGGATCTTCTAGCTCTTGTACTAGCGCGTGGTATTGGCTGAGCGCACGGGCTTCTATCAAGTGATGCCCTATCTGACCAACTGCGCTCAGATCTCTCGCAACTGTTCTAGGCTCTACAGTTGATTGCAAAAGTGCCTCAGCCGGATCTTTAGTCACTTGTTCCCACAGCAGCAAATCACTTAGATAGATAAACAGATGACCGTTTTCTTCTATACAGAGCGTATTTTCTATCTGCAGGTTTCCATGTACTAGGCCCAGCCGCATCTCGCCTGAAGGTAACAGCACTTTCTGTTGATGTAGCACAGACAGCGTCTGCAAAATCTGAGCGAGCACTGTTCTAATACGACTAGTTGAAAAAAAGTACTGCTCCCTTATCTTCAGCGCTAGCGACGAAGCAGCATCTTGCTCAGGCGTAATCAAATAAAATCGCCTATGCGTCACATCATCCTCTCCAAGATCTCCGCTATCGG
The DNA here is from genome assembly GCF_015207105.1 of cf. Phormidesmis sp. LEGE 11477. Classification (GTDB taxonomy): domain Bacteria; phylum Cyanobacteriota; class Cyanobacteriia; order Phormidesmidales; family Phormidesmidaceae; genus Phormidesmis. The sequence continues at coordinate 15,435 of NZ_JADEXO010000073.1, read as the reverse complement.
CGATCGCTTCTAAAGGTTGAATGATTCTAATATCCCGCTCTCGTTCATCTAGGTAGCGAAAGCCAGCAAAATCCAAAAAAGCTCGGCTTATCTGATGCAGCTCATCTGAGCGAAAAAGCTGAGTTGGTAGCAGATATTCTTTGACAACAACTGGCTGCTTTGAACTCACCCGTACGCCTTGAAAAAGGTGCCCATTACCTCTCTTCATAAGATAGCCGTGAACTTTGTAACGTCCTTGCTGGCCCTGAATTTCTCTACCGATAGTCGGCAATAGAAAGTCTTCTGACTCCTTTCCCACTGGCTCTTCTATCGTCTCTTCAACCAAATCTGAATCCGAGAAGAACTCTGGCCTCAAATCGGCTAACAAATTCTGCAGCCAGCCGTAGCGACTTAAATAGTTGAAGCGAGATAGTCTTAGATGAACAGGCTGTCGTCTTAGATAAGTTTTTACTAGTATCTTGGGAATATTCTTCATCACATTCAGTCCGATCGTGCTTTAATCCTTCTGTCCGGCGCACATGTTTTACTTCACTTTTCTACACAGAATCAGCGATTTTCATATTTGTTGATTACAGTTAAGCTCAGCTATAAACGTAAGTGAGTCATAGCAATGTCTAAAGAAGCAGTCATTCAACTTTTCAGAGCAACTCAAGCAGATGCGGATCTAAAGCAAAAGCTAAACACTTCGCCAGACCTAGAGTCTCTAGTCGAGATGGCTAAAAGCTACGGATATGAGTTCACGGTAGAAGAATGGAAAGAGGCGACCGGCTTCTCAGTAGAAGAGTTGCAGGGCAAGCTTTCCGAAATTCCCGGCATCTAGTTCTTTATATACAGTTCTAGTAACATAGGCTTTGGATAAGAGAGAAGACAGCAATACCTATACTAGGATGCGATTTCGAGTAGATCACCCTATCGAAAGTAAGCTGTGTCGAACGCTCCAAAGCCGTACACGACCTTAGGCTGTAGCATGTTTTGCTATAAACAATTGTCCGCTCTTTGAATGGGAAGAGCGAATGACAAGAGTGTCAGCTTCAAATGTCGAGCAAATGCGGCGTTTTCTCTAGAGAGATGACATAACCTAGACCCAGCGCATTTGGGACGATATATAGATTAGATAGCTCTACAGCGTTGTAAACAAATCACTCAAGGAATCTACAGATGCAAGCACTACGCCACCAACAATTAGTAAGCAGCCTAACCACGTTGTCCAAGTTACTTCAGCCAATATGAAACCACCTTAGATTTTCTCCAGGCAGTAAAGCCGAGAAAAAACGATGAGTAGTGTCCATAGACAAGCAATCAAGCTTGCTTCTATAACGGGCGCATTTCTTAACGCAAGGAAGTAAAGAAAGTGATAACCGAATAGACCGGCGATGCCCAACCCCCAAACAGCTACAGGCAAATTCAAATAACGAAGTGGGTTCTGCCTATTTTTCCTCTTGACGAGATAGTAGCCCGCGCACAGAGGCAGATAGGAAGGCATGACTGTAATGCTGTTGTTAGAAACTGTGAGAATTTTGCGAACTGGTGTGTTACGGGTCGTAGCAAGTTGTCGAGCGCCTACTTCTGTGCAGAAGGTTGGCGACATCTTTACTCTTGGAGATTTAATGGTTAGCTCAGCTCCGAAATATCTCTGCCTACCCTTCCTGTAGAATGTGTCATCTATAGATTAAGACTGCTGAGTCGAAACCTATGAAGCGTTCTAAAATATTGAAATAGTTTTGAGAATGACCTATCGAGACATGGATTGAGATATTCTTTTGTCGGGTCTAAAAATGTCTCGACAATGAGACTTTATTATTCATAGGGAGTCTAGAGCGCTAATAGAGATTGATGAGCGAAAGCGCCTGCTGTTACACCATCCGATGCGGCCCAAGTTACGGTGTGCATTGACCGAGCAACATCTCCAGCTGCATAAACGCCTTCAACGGTTGTTTCTTGAAAGTTGTTAGTTTTCACCATTGATCCAAACGGCCCTGCTTCTAATTCGCATCCTAGTTGCTCAATTAACGGATTATTAATTGAAGTCTGTGTTGTCAGAAACAAAGCTTCGAGTGGAACAGACTGGCCGTTGTCTAATTCAACTCTCTCTAGCGTTCCAGAGTCTCCAACTAGCGATTTTACTGGAGAATCTACTATTGAAATATTACGCTTGGTCAGCTCGGCTCGCTCGTCTGCGCTTAGCCGATTATCGCCTTGGGCGAAAAACGTCACATCATCGCTCCAGTCAACCATGAGCTTAACTTGGTGAAGAGAGGCTTCTCCTACGTTCAAAACACCCCACTTTCTACCTGCTAGCTCATAGCCGTGGCAGTACGGACAGTGATTGACTGTTTTGCCCCACCGCTCCCTGACTCCTGGGATGTCAGGAAGCTGATCGGTGATTCCTGTGGCCAATATGAGCCGCGCCCCCAGATATACTGCGCCTGATTCTAATTCGACTGCAAAAGATCCATCTCCCTGCCGGGTTGCGCGGGTAGCTTTTCCCTCTATAAATTCTGCTGTTGGATAGTCTAGAAACTGTTCTTTTCCTATTCTTGAGATTTGTTCTGGGGCTTGACCATCCCGACTTAAGAATCCGTGTGCGGCTGTTGCAAAGCGGTTCCTGGGCTTTCCAGCGTCAATCACAAGAACCTTACGACGAGCACGAACAATCTGCAAAGCGGCTGAGAGTCCAGCGAAACTGCCGCCAATAACAATCACATCAAACTGGTTCTTTTCCATTCTTACACTTTGTTTGTTTTTACTGATAGAGGTTGAAGCTTTAACTTTTGTCGAGAGCATGGATGCGAGAAAGGTACCAGCCAGAATCCAGAATCGACGACGAGGTAGCTTTAACATAGTCATCACAATATTGATGCTAGAGACTCTGTTAAGTGTAGTTCGGTTAGGTATAAACTTTATTTCTCATTCAGGTATAGTATTAATACTTTTAACGCATCAATTAATTTATGGAGACTGAACTATGGAGATCAAAGACCTTCGCTGCTTCTTAGTACTAGCAGAAGAGCTAAATTTTCGGCGAGCCGCTCAGAGGCTACATATATCACAGCCGCCGCTTTCGAGGTTAGTTGCGCGTCTAGAGAAAACGTTAGGGGTTGCTCTGTTTAAGAGAACCACTCGTACAGTTGAGCTCACTGTTGCCGGAAGCGTACTGGTTGAAGAGGGTAAGAAATTGATACTCCAGGCGGACGAAACGGCTAGACGTGTGCGTCATGCCACTGCTCAAGGCTCGAAGCAGTTCAGGATTGGATATGTACCGCTAGCACTCTATACTTTCTTGCCAAACCTTCTAAGCCGCTGCCGAGAGCAGTTTTCAGAAGTAGACATAGACCTACGCGAGCGAACAACAACAGAGCTGGTGAGCGATTTGCATAGTGCTCAAATCGACGTTGCTTTTCTACATTTGCCAGTGCGTTCCGATTTGTTGGAGGTCAAAGGTATTTATCGAGAATCGATGGAGATTGCTGTCCCGACTGACCATCCTTTGGCAACTCAGCAATCTGCAAATCTAGTGGACTTTGCCAACGACACTTTCATTCTGCATTCAAGAGACGAGAATCCAGCGATGTACGATGATATTCTTCGATGCTGCTCTGAGGCAGGATTTTCGCCTCGCCTTCGGCGAAAGGCCAATCATCAAAACTGTATGGCACTATTGAGCGCAGGGCAAGGCGTACATTTTGTCGCTACAGGGGTGGAGTGTCTTCAGCCCAATAGCATTAGCCGTCTCACACTTCGCGATACCGTCCCTGCGTTAGAAGTTGCGATCGCCTGGAGAAAAGAAGACCCATCTGCTTTCGTTCAGTCAATGGTTAGTGACGCTTTAAGCCTCTAGTTTCCTTGTTCGTTGCCTGTCCAAAACTATGGCCTTTGATGATAGGTCAGTGTATCTCTCAGAACGTGCGATCGCTTAGAATAAGCATCAAGCAATTTAGGTAGAGAGTGCAGACCAGCACACCGGCCAGCAAAACGGGCAGCGCTATGGTACAGACTCCTGAAAAACTATTGTCCCTAGAAGAGTTTCTAGCTCTGCCTGAGACTGAGCCTGCTAGCGAATACATCGATGGCAGAATCATTCAGAAGCCAATGCCCCAAGGAAAGCACAGCATTATCCAGCGGGAATTGAGCTTTGCTTTGACCCTTGCCTTTCGGCCTGCTAGCATCGCTCAAGCGTTTCCAGAACTCCGCTGTACCTTTGGAGATCGCTCAGTTGTCCCAGATGTTGCCGTCTTTCGATCAGAACATATTCCGCGTGATCTTGACGGGCAGGTTTCAAACTCATTCAATCTACCGCCAGACTGGACAATCGAGATTCTCTCACCTAGACAAAGCCAAACGCGGGTGACTCGTAACGTTATCCACTGTCTCGATCACGGGTGTGAGATGGGATGGATTATAGATCCAGCAGAGTCTTTGGTATTTACCTACGGCTCAGGTAAGTCAGTGAGTGTGTTTGAAGACCTAACAGCAAGCTTGCCTACGCCTGAATTTGCCGCAGCCGTTAACCTAACGCCTGGCGAAGTGTTTGGTTGGCTGCAAGTGTAGCTCAAAGTGTACCTGCTTGGCCTTTGATCGACACTCTGAAACGCCGCTGCGTTAGGAGCCCTGACGATGCGCGATTGTCCAGAGAAAAGCAGCTACGATAAGGGAGGGGGTGATGATCAAGGCGATCGCAACCCGATTCAGTTCAGTGCCTGTCAAACCAGCAACTGGCAGCAGCGGCCCACCGAACTTGATCGCTGCGCTCAGGGCTGCTGACGAGACGATCACTTTCGCTAAGAAGATCATCGTATCCTTGGTACTGTTCATTCAGACTTTGCCAGTTCGATTGTCATCGCACACCATTCGTCTTGATAGGTCATGCCTGTTACCTGCCAGCCGTATGCACTCAGATGCTCTTCTACCCAGGCGGCTTTACTGGTTAAGATACCGCAGAGAATTCCCCAGGTCTGCTCATTAGCCAGCTCACCCAATCGAGGAATAATTAATCCCACGATGATTTCTGACAAGATGTTGCAGACAATGCCGTTAACCGGGCCAGCGGCCATCTCAATCACTTCGCCGATGCTGCCTAGCTGAATTTGGAGCGTTTCTGGCGCGATGCCGTTCAAGTTGGCGTTCTCTCCAGATGCTTTTATAGCTAGCGGATCAACGTCTGCTGCATACACCTGCTTTGCGCCGTAGAGCAAAGAGACAATGGACAAGATTCCCGAGCCACAGCCAATATCGGCGATCACCGCGTCGGTTAGCTGCTGCTCGTTACTTTGTTTCTCTAACGCTTTCAAACATAGCTGAGTCGTAGCATGAGCCCCCGTGCCAAAGGCGCTCCCTGGATCGAGGGTCAAGATAGTGCGATCGGTAGCGGGCGGCTCCATCCAGGCGGGATTAATCAGCAGGCGATCGCCCACTTCTTCCGGCTGCCAATGCACTTTCCAACTGCTAGACCAGTCCTCTTCAGCAATCAGTGACCAGCTCACCTGCGTCGTCGGCACTAGCCCCATTTGAGCCTCATCATCGAGGATAGTTTGCCGAACTGCTTCGAGCGCTCTAACGTCGAACTCGCTAGAGAGTAAGTAAGCGGTCACCACACAGCGATCGCCTCGGCGTTGACTGGCCGTGCCCTTACTTGCCCTTTGTTCTTCTAGTCGCTCTTCTAGCTGTGAAAACTGCCAGTAGACGCTGTCTTCTAACGCGATTGGGCAATCGACAGCGACTTCCCACCACTGATTCATCTTTAGAGCACCACTACATAAGCGTCACGAATACCCTGTTCTTTCTTGATCTCTTCTAGGATGCCAGCGGGCAGCGGATCGTCGATGCTGAGCACCATTACCGCATCGCCCCGGACGATCTTGCGACCTACCTGCATGCTGGCAATATTGACGTTGAAGCTGCCTAGCAAAGAGCCAATCTTGCCAATGATGCCTGGCATGTCGCGGTGCAAAGTGAACAGCATATACTTTGTTGGCGGCACGTTGATCGGAAAGTCATCCATATCGATAATGCGAACTTCACTGCCGCCAAGCAACACGCCTGTAACCGAATGCTCGCCCAAAGATCCCTTGGCTGACAAGCACAAAGAACCGGTGTAGTCTTCTACCGTTGTATCGCGCGTTTCTACGACTCGAATGCCGCGCTCTTTGGCTTCAATCGAGGCGTTGACGTAGTTCACCCGCTCTTGGAGCGCGTTAGAAAGCAAGCCTTTGAGGGCGGCAACGACCACGGGTTTGGTATCGTTTTGAGCCAGTTCACCTTGCAGTTTGATATTTAGCTCCTCGATCCGCCCGCCTGCTAGCTGACCGACAAAGTTCCCAAGTGTCTCAGCCAGGTTCAAATAGGGACGCAGCTTTTCTAGCACGTCAGGGCGCAAGCCCGGAATATTGACGGCAGAGCGGGCTGGCAGCTCTAGTAAGACATCGCGAATTTGTTCGGCTACGTCAACGGCCACGTTAACCTGCGCTTCGGCGGTAGATGCCCCTAGGTGAGGGGTTAGCACTAGCGGCTTGCCTACGGCTCTTAGCGGTGACTCGCCTAGGGGTTCTTCGCTATACACATCGAGGGCCGCACCTGCAATCACGCCATCGTTTAGCGCTTGTGCCAGGGCCGCTTCATCGATAATGCCGCCGCGCGCGCAGTTAACGATGCGAGCGGTGGGCTTCATCTTGGCGAGAGAGTCGGCGTTGATTAAGTTGGCAGTGTCTGGAGTTTTGGGAATATGCAGGGTGATGTAGTCAGATTCGCTGAGCAGCAGGTCCATTTCGACCAGGCGACAGCCCAGTTCTTCAGCGCGATCGCTAGAAATATACGGGTCAAATGCCAGCAGGTTCATTCCCATCGCCCGCGCTACGGTCGCGACGTGAGAGCCAATTTTGCCAAGGCCGACCACGCCCAAAGTTTTCTTGTAAACTTCTACGCCAGTAAAGGCTTTACGGTTCCATTCGCCCGCCTTCATCGACTTATTTGCCGCTGGGATATAGCGAGACATCGACAGCATCATGGCCAGGGCATGCTCAGCAGCGGCGATGGTGTTGCCCTCTGGCGAATTGACTACGACAATGCCGCGACGGGTCGCTGCCGGCACGTCCACGTTATCGACGCCGACACCAGCCCTGCCAATAATCTTCAGGCTTTTCCCCGCTTCTATGACGGCCTGGGTCACCTTGGTGCCAGAACGGATCATCAGCGCATCGTAGTCAGGAATGATGGCAATCAGTTCGTCTAGGGGCAATTTTGTTTTGACATCAACAGTGGCGACCTGGGAGAGAATATCTAGTCCAGCCTGATCGATGGGGTCGGAGACGAGTACCTTGGGCATAGAAGTTGTTAGAAGGTTTCGGGCTTACACAGACGGTTATGTTACTGCAAAGTGGCGGCTTCTTCTTTAAGGTTGTCATGGTCTTTATTAATTGCGTCTTTAGTTGACCGGGCCACCGAAATTAGGTGAACGATTAGCGAGAGACGGCCAGATCTAGCGCATTGAAAGCGTCGGTAATCACGACATTAGACATCAGGAAACCTTCGGGATCGCTGAGCCGTATGCGATCGGTGGGTTTGAGCCTAGGTTCATTTGAGCTTGATCGCTTGGAGTCTGAGTCCTCGGAGGCGGTGGATTCGAGAATGAGCCAGCGGTTTTGCAGATGCGGTGCGATCGCCTTTCCTAGTGCTTGCAGTCCTCGCTCTCCATAAATCTGATAAACGCCGCTTAGATCAATGCCTGACGGCAGCCGTAGCCCCATCATGATCGTTTCGATGACTTGCTCTGCTGGCTCAATCACCGGATCTGCCGTTTGGCCACCGTTTTGAACAAAATCATCTACCCACGCCTGATAGCTTTTCTGGGTGCGCGGGCGATCGATGCGCTGATGGTGCAAATAGCTGGTCGCCCCCATACCAAACCCGTAGTTTGGTTGGCAGCGCCAATAGGTCAGATTGTGGCGGCTAGCATAGCCGGGTTTGGCGTAGTTGCAAATTTCGTAGTGTTCGTAGCCGCTAGTACTCAGCACTGATTGAGCAACGCGGTACATATCTGCAGTGGTGCGATCGCTCGGCAAAGGCGACTGTCCTGGTGTGTAGTGGCGACTAAAAGCGGTCTGCGGTTCGACAATTAGATCGTAGATGGAAATATGTTTGGGCTGAAGTGCGATCGCCTCAGTCAGTGCCTCTTTCCAGTCGTACATAGTCTGATGCGGCAGCCCCGAAATCAAGTCTAAACTGAAATTCTCAATGCCTACCTGCCGTAATCGATCGACGGCCTGAAAAATGTCCTGACGCTGATGGAATCGTCCTGCGGCTGCTAGCAATTCATCTCTAAAGGCTTGCACGCCCAGGCTCACTCGATTCACGCCCGCCGACTGGTAGCCTTGCAGGTGTTCGAGATCGAACGTCGCCGGGTCCATCTCCATCGTGATTTCAGCATTTGGGGCAAGGCCAAATCGGTGGGCGATCACGCTCAAAATTAATTCCACCTGAGACACAGATAGCAGCGAAGGCGTTCCCCCACCGAAGAACACCGTATTCAGCGGTTTTTCGTCATGATTTTCGTCATAGACAGGCGTCGCCGCAATCTCTCTCAGCAGCGTCTCGACATACCTCGCCATCGTGCCAGAGGTATCGCCCCGCCGTTTTTCTCCTACAACCGTAATCGCAAAATCGCAATAGAAGCAGCGACGACGGCAGAAAGGAATATGGATATACGCCGATGTCACCATGCAGTTGCTATGTACAAGAAGTTACAAAAAAAGTGAGAAGGCCAGCGAACGCTAGATCAGCCCCTATAATAGCCGTAATCCTAATCACAGCAATGCTTTTAAGCGGGTTGCACTTTTCCTTCCCGGCTCTATACTCTATCCGGCTTTATACATAGCTTATGCTCGACGCACTCATTGTATTTTCATTCATCTTGACCGGGGCAGCCGTCGGCTTTTTCAGCGTCGATCTTTTACCCGACTCTGCCCTCGCTCAAGTCAGTAACATCGAAGGGCTAGAGTCCGTTACCGCTGGCTTTGGCGCATTAGTTGGCGTGGCTATTGGCCTGATTGTGCAGACCAGCTATCGGCGCATAGAAAAGCAAATCATCGAAATGCCGCCTGATCGGCTCCTAGCTAGAGCGGTCGGCCTAGTCGTCGGGCTACTGATTGCCAATTTAATGTTAGCCCCTCTTTTCCTGCTTCCTTTTCCAGTCAAGTTCAGCTTTATCAAACCCGTGACCGCCGTCATGGGTAGCCTGATATTCGCGGTGACTGGCATGAGCCTGGCTGAAACCAATGGCAGGGCTCTCTTCAGGCTGGTCAATCCCAATAGCTATGAAACCTTGCTTATTTCTGAAGGCACCCTGAAGCCGTCCAAATCCAAAGTGCTCGATACCAGTAGCATCATTGATGGCCGTATAGAAGACCTGCTTAAGACCGGCTTTATCGAAGGTCAGCTACTGCTGCCGCAATTTATTTTACAAGAGCTACAAAGAGTCGCCGACTCAGCCAGCGATCAAAAGCGAGCCAGAGGCAGGCGCGGCCTAGACATTATCAACCGCATCCGCAAGAACTATCCCGATCGCGTGATCGTTGACCCAGCCGACTATGACGATATCAATGCGGTTGATTCTAAACTGGTCAAGCTAGCCCAGGAAATGAAGGCAGATTTGCTCACCACCGACTACAACCTCAACAAAGTCGCCAGCGTTCAGCAGGTCAGCGTCTTGAATATCAACGACTTAGCCAAGGCGCTTCGTCCTACCTACTTGCCAGGTGACGATATTGAAATTCGGGTGCTAAAAGAAGGCAAAGAACCCTCACAAGGCGTCGGCTATCTGAATGACGGCACGATGGTCGTTGTAGAAGAAGGCAACGAGTACATCGGCGATAATCTAGTTGTCGTCGTTACTGGCGCGCTGCAAACGTCAGCCGGTCGGATGATCTTCGCTAGGCCCAATCGCTCTGCTATGGCTTCCTCATAATCAAAGCCTAACAACGCCCATGCACATCGCCGTCGAAAGTGAATCGGTGCGATACAGATGTTATCTGCGACAGTGAATAGGCAAAATTAGTCGCTTTCCCTGTCGCTGATACTCGGCTAGAGGAGTAGCTTGTGGAATGGGTTATGTTTTGAGATAGAAGTGGTAGATATCAGCTTTCGATTTGGAGTCCAAGATGACGCACCTCAACTAGATAGAGTTCAATCTTTGTCCATCGTTGGTTTGTGCAAATCGCATTACACAAACGAAGAGATCAGGGCACTCACTCAGCATATAAAGCCATATCATACTTGGATTGCACAAGGTATGTTTTCCGGCTTTTTCGTATTTCTCGCTGAGAACAACGGTGATATTGTTGGTTTCTCTTCAATAAGCGGCAAAGGGATACTTCATGGAATGTACGTTCTTCCAGAATATTCTCAACGTGGAATAGGCTCTAAGTTGTTATCTGGTGTTGAATCGACAGCTAAACAACGAGGAACAGAATATATTTCGGTAACGGCTTCACTAAATTCTCAATATTTTTATGAAAAACACGGTTACCAATATCTTGGTTCAGCATCTTTGCCCCTAAGACAGGGAACCACCATCAAGGCAATTTCAATGCAAAAGATATTGACCTGTCCCTAACTAAGTGCTGCTCTACATCTCCGTGAATACGTTATGTTTGAGATACTAAATGACGTAACGGGCTGATTTATGAAGTTGGCAGATTTGATCCCGGCTGCTCGGCAGTTACCAGAAAGCGAAAAAATTGAACTCGTCCGTCTTCTTGCTTCTGATCTGTATGATGGTAGAAATATATCGCCTTTCGAACCCTTCAAAACCTATTTCTTACCGACGCCTTACGATACCTTTGGTGCGGGAGCCATTCTCATGCAGGCTGTGCCGACTGCTGATTAAAGTGGAATAATTCAGCCAGCATCATGCGCTTCAGATATTCAACGACTGACTCATCCCAGAACGAGTTCGATAGTCTACCTCGTATTCCGCTAATTCTGAGCCATCAAAATCGAAGTATAGAAGTGGTTGGATTAGTAGACAGTGGGGCTACAGTGAATGTTTTACCCTATGAAGTAGGACTCAATCTAGGCGCGACTTGGAATGACCGACAAGCCATCATTCAGCTTGCAGGTAATCTAAGCCGTCAGCCAGCGATACCATTTTTTGCAGTAGCGGAAGTCGAAGGATGCGGCTCCGTACAACTAGCCTTTGCCTGGGCAAGAAGCGAAAATATACCGGTAATTCTTGGTCAGACCAACTTTTTCATAGAGTTCGACGTTTGTTTCTATCGCTCTAAGCTCGAATTCGAGATCAATCCAAAATCAGAATAGCCGCCAAACCCTATGCAGGAGCGGACGGATTGAAAAATCTTAGGTGTAGTCTAAAGACGCTGACCGCTGCTCAGCTTTACGTTATCCAGCTAGCTTTACTATCAAGCTTGGGTTGCCTAAGTTCGAGAATTGGTCTCGATGTAAGGGTCGAGTTTGGGGACAGGCCAAGCGCCATACCACTGCATCAGGTGGGGCCTGATAGCCTTTGCCAGCGCTCGATACTCTGTGTTGTCTGGGGTCGCGGCTAGCTGCGCGGCTAGCTCTCGGCCCACGGCTGAGAAGTCGAATCCGGTTGGCTGAGCGTCTTTTAGCACGACTTTGCCGTTGATCAAAACGGTGTCTACGTATGACTGGCGCGATCGCATCATCACTACAGTCATTGGGTCGGCTTCGGGTGCTATCCAGGGCCAGGTCATGCACTCGCAGTCTACTAGAACAATATCTGCTTTGTAGCCCGGTGCTAGCTGACCGATACTCTCTTGCTTGCCAAAAAGCTTAGCGCCGCCGGCTGTGGCGATTTGAAAGATATCTGAATAGGTGGGAGGGCTGTCTTGAATTTGGGGCGATCGCGCTAGCCGCATGGCCAATCGCATCTCGGTAAACATATCCTCATCGTCGTTGAGCGTGGTTCCATCCATTCCCAATCCCACAGTGACGCCACCTGCCAACAGCGCTGGTAGTGGCGCAATGCCCGCCCGCAGCCGCAGATTAGAGCTCGGGTTGTGGCTAATCGAAGCGCCCGTTCTGGCGAGGATTTCAATATCTGATTCGTTGACCCATACGCCATGAGCCATCGAGAACTGAGGGCTAAGCACGCCTAGCTTGTCCAGATGAGCAATCACGGACTCACCGTAGAACCGTGGCCCCATCTCTTTTTCGTAAAATGATTCTAGAGCGTGGGTTTGAACGCTCGTTCCTAAACGGTTCGCCGTTTCAACAATCTTGGCTAGCAGCTCGTCGCCTACCCACTGCGGCCCTGGTGGACCGAACCAAACATCAATCAGCGGATGATCCCGATATTGTTTGACCGCGTCACTGACAATCTCTAGATAGTCACCGGATGAAAGTCCTTGACTAAGGGTTGACAGTGCTTTTACCTGCTGCTGTAGCTCAGAGGGCAGTGAGGAGAGAAAATCTGCGTCTTGGCCTTCGCCATGCACCAAAAAACTGTCGTATTTAGCACCAGGGGTGAAAGCAACTCGGATGCCTGCTTGCTCGTAAGCGCTTAGACAGCTCTGCATCTCTTGATAGCTGGTATCTACAGAGCCACCGATGCTAGCCACATCAACAACGCTGGTAACCCCTGTTCTAAGTAGATAGGCCGCACTGAGCAGAGTCCGCAGCTTTGAGTCTTGCGATCGCTGGGCGTTACGAGAATATAGCCAAAGCTCTAGCAAATCATCTTCTATACCTGAAAGAGAATTAGGTATGCCGTTGCTGTGGTGATGCGCGTTAATCAAGCCAGGCAGCACAGCGTGATGAGAAGAGCCTAGAACCGCAGCCGACGGATAGCGATCATGCATCTCTTGCCAATCGCCTACCTCTAGAATATTTTCTCCTTTCATTACTACAGCGCCGTCCGATAAAACGCCATTGGCGCTAAATACCCATCGTCCTCGAACTAGCTGAATAGATTCCATCTGTTTCATATTTTCTAGTCTCTACTATCGCCCACCAGCGACATCAATAAACGCACCTGTTACATAAGAAGCTTGTTCGGAGAGTAGCCAGGCGATCGCATTTGCCACCTCCGCTGGCTCGCCGCCGCGCTGCATCGGAATGGATGATTTGACTCGATTGATCCGATCGGGTTCTCCACCGGCTATATGAATATCGGTTTGAATGAAACCGGGTCGAACAGCATTGACTCGAATGCCTTCTGCAGCTATCTCTTTTGATAGGCCAATTGTCAGCGTGTCGATAGCCCCTTTTGATGCTGCATAGTCAACATATTCTCCTGCCGAACCGATTCGCGCCGCTGCTGAGGAGACGTTGACAATCGCTCCACCGGAGCCGCCGTAGTTAACTGACATCCTTTTCACAGCTGCTTTTGCACATAGAAAGTAGCTCGTAATATTGGTGGTGAATATTCTGTTCAAGCGCGCTACATCCATCTCATCTACTCGCATTTGAGTTTCTAGTCTGCCTGCGTTGTTGATGAGCGCCGAGAGTGTACCGAGCTGTTCATCAACGGCTTTAAACAGATGGACAACTTGATCTGCCTGACTGACATCAGCTTGGACTGCGATCGCTCTACCACCTCTTTCCACAATAGTTTTAACAACGCTATCGGCAGCCTCTCGACTGTTGAGATAGTTGACGCAAACAGCAAAGCCTTGATCGGCGATCGCCGTTGCCGTTGCCGCGCCAATTCCACGACTAGCGCCAGTGATAATCGCTACCTGACTCGAAATCATCAAAGGGCGGTTTCTAAGGCTGTCTTAGTACTCTCGAATCGGCTGAAAAATCACTCTATGCAATACACCATACAGCACCGCCGCAGTCACAATGCCATTTACCGGACCAATCCCATAGCCAGCGCTGCCAGTCGTGTAGGCAACCACAGAGCCCACGACATAGGCGATGATGCCAGCCCAGTTAAAAGCTGGAACGTTGGCTGAGAGCGCTGGAAATTCTCCTCGGTGGCGCAGCCAAAAATCAACCATGATGATGCCACCCACAGGTGGAATTACATTGCCTAAGAAAATTAGATAGGTTGGCAATAGCTCGTAGATACCAGAGAGGGTCAGCACTAGCGCAAAGGTGGCACCGCCTAACACGAAGGCATGGCGTTTGCGGGTGCGAAACATGTTGGCCCCGGCCACAGAAAAAGCGTATATAGTGTTGTCTTGCGTTGTCCACACGTTCAAGATCAACAGCAGAATGCCGCCTGCTAAGATGCCCTGCTGGCCCATCGCTGCGACTAGATCCTCTGAGCCGTAGACCAAAGAACAGAACGCACCGGCAAACACCAAAACACCGTTGACAATCATAAAGGCACTGAGCGTAGAAATGACTGCGTTTTTGCCCGTATCGGCAAACCGACTCCAGTTAGTGGATTGCGTTCCTCCCGAAATGAAGGTGCCGATCACAACGGCTAAGGCCGCTCCCATGCTCAGCGCACCCGAAGGCTCTGCGATCGCACTACTATCAAAGTCACGAGCAGCCAGTGCCATACTCAAGGCCACCAAAACCAACATAGCCGGAACCGCTAATCGACTCAGCCAGTCAATCGCCTGGTAGCCGATATAGGCGGTTGCACAAAAAGCATAGTTAAAGAAAAACACCAACAGAACATAGAACAATCCACTATCAGGCGCACCAAAAACGCCCAGCAGTGCCTGAACGATAATTGCTGTGGTAAAGGCATACCAGCCAATTTGGGTAGCGCCTAAAATGAAATCTACCCAGCGAGAGCCGACATTGCCAAAGCTAAACCTGGCCATTAGCACCGTCGTCAAGCCGCTTTGGCAGGCGATGTAGCCCAGGGCCGCGCAATAGGCTCCTAAGATTAAGTTGCCGATCAAGATAATGGTGAGCAGCTGAGAAAAACTCAGGGCCGCGCCGAGCGTTCCGCCCGCGAACAAAGTCGTTGAGGTCAGCGCAAAGCCCATCAGCAATAGCGATAGAGACCAGAAGGGTTTGCGATCGCTAAACGGTACGGCGCTTAAAGGATAATCTTCTTCAGCAGCTTTCTCGGCTTCTAGCGGCTGAATGGGCGGTTTGGTAGAGGTTGACATTACTTTATAAAAATCGTCTTACCCTACCTTCTAAATCTATTCATGCGAGGCAATCGTATCCTGTAATACGGTTAGCGCAAATTAGAGACTATTGTTTACCTTCAATATTCCTTGATATCGTAGGCGTTGAAAGAATCCCAAATATCTTCTTGGTGTTCGACGAATAGCTGTCTGCCGATGTCGTAGGCTACTCGCGGCAGGGCAAACTGCAGCCCAGAGAGATAAGCCCTAAAGCCGCTGAGAAAGGCACCGCCCGATAAGTAATAGCAGCGCTTGAGATAGTCATGCTCTGGGGAGGTCGGGGTGAATTCTAAGCTTTTGCCTAGGTAGGGATATTGAGACATTTCGGTGTGTTCTTTGCCGGGGGGCGGGGTGAAATGCGATTGCC
>NZ_JADEXO010000072.1 GCF_015207105.1 cf. Phormidesmis sp. LEGE 11477 | reverse complement strand
CCTCAATGCCTGGACTGGGCGTGATTGAAACGACAGGGACAGGGATAGGTAGCGCCGCTGGCTTATCAGATACTGCACCATAGCCCGGCTGGGTGGTGCCGTCGATAGTGAGCCCAGCGGCGGTGATAGCCGGGAGCAGATCGACTAGCTCGATGCGAGTATCGCCAGGTAGTGCAAAGCGAATTTGGGGCGTAGCACTGGGGGTGACCAGAGCAGATTCTGTTGGACTGAGTGCATTTAAGGGCAAAGTGCCGTTGGCAACCTCAATGGCTTCACGCAAAGTAAGGGTTTGGTCTGGCGTAATCGGGCCGTCTAAATCGCTATTGACTGTAATGTCAACAACTGGCAGTTCAAGCAAAACTTCTGAAAGATTGTCTGCTTGAGCGATCACCTTGGGTGCGATCGCCAAAGTGATCGCACTAGTCAACGTGCCAAGCCACAGCGCCGCTATCGACAAAGAACGCGCCGTAGACTTTTCTTTACAGTCATCTATCTTACTTTTACCGGCTTCATGCCGTCCTCGGCTGTTCAGTCCTTGAGGTTTGGGTGCTTGAAGTCCACTCGTCAGATTGCTATTCATTGTTCTCACCTCCTTTGCTCTTAATTACCACAGTCCGCGAATTGGCCCGGCTGGTGCTGTTTCCTCGGTGGGAGCCAGCTCTGTTGGCGCTGACTCTGTTGGCGCTAGTTCTGTTGGTGCCGACTCAGGATCCGAAGGTATCACTGGCAGCATAGCGGGCGGCTCACTAGGCGATTCAACCGCTCTGTTTTCACAAGGATCGATG
The DNA here is from genome assembly GCF_015207105.1 of cf. Phormidesmis sp. LEGE 11477. GTDB lineage: Bacteria > Cyanobacteriota > Cyanobacteriia > Phormidesmidales > Phormidesmidaceae > Phormidesmis. Next base: position 31,655 of record NZ_JADEXO010000072.1, on the reverse strand, counting down.
CCGCCTGCCTCTGGATCGACATCCTCAGGGCAGCGGCTAGAGATTGGAATGGCATCTTCAGGGCCGACCAGCGATTCTGTTTCCTGCTGCGCGCCAATATCCTGTAAGCCAAAGCCGCCTAGCAGCTCATTCACCTTGAAGGTCGCGCCGATGAAGAAGCCACTGTCGTCGCGGCGACCGCTGCCCTGGAAACTGCGATCGTTAGCCGCACCAAAGCTGTAGCCCACGCCCAGACGCAGATCGGGGGTGACATAGTAGCCTGTCTCGACGGCTACCGCTGTTTCTTGGTAGTCCGCCGATGGCTGGGCAATATAGCGAGCTTCCCCGGCGATATCCCAGCGATATCCCAATCTGTAGGCGGCTCGAAACTGAGCTAGGTGAATTGTGTTTGAGATACTGTTCAACCCCACTTCGCTAAGATCGGCGTTGGTACTTCTCAGCGCGTATTTGCCGTAGATCTCCCAGCGGAAAGTCGGGGCGATGATCGCTTCGGCTGAAAGCGTATGCTCGGTGATGGTATCTGATCCGGGGGTGTTGAGGGTGGTGGTGGGATTGGTGGCAAATTCATAGCTCAGCAGACCGTTGAAAAAATCGCTGTTGGGGTTGCGATAGGCCAGTCCCAACTTGGCGCTGCTGGTATTTTCAAAGCGACCAGTCAAGGTCTGATTGGCGTAATTGGCCTGCTCGTAGCGGGCGAGGGCAGTGAGCGATCGCGTCAACTTACCCGCTAGCGCCGCCGTGATCACCGTATTGTCATCAGTGTCTTGGTTATCCCGATATTCGGCCCTAGCACTCGCCTGAAAAGCAGGATTGTCCAGATACTCTAGTCCAACCGAATAGGTGCTACCCGGCACCAGACCTAGCGCCGAGGCCGATTGACCCACCGCAAAGGGCTGCGAGAATCGCTCCCCCGTCTGCACTAGACCCAAGCCCCGACCTATAATCCGCTCATAGCCAAGATCGACATTCAGACCCGGCGCTAGGTTCACCCGATGGTTTAACCCCAAAGAGCCTTGGTTTCTGACGCCATCGAAGCCACCGAGGACTGAATAGCGACCCGTTAGCTGCGTATTCACCGACAGATCGTAGTCGAGCAGGGCATCTAGCGTGGTGATAGAATCGGGCGCGACGTCGCTATCGCCAAAGAACTGCTGAGCAAGTCGGACGGTGACCTCTGGCAAGACGTACCAGTCAAGGCCCACGATGGTGCGATTGGGATAGAGCGGATCTTGATCGCCGCTTAGGTTTAGCTCGTTTTGGGCGCGAAAGTCTAAACTGCCCGTGAGTGGAACGGTGAGACCAGAGACAAGCTGACTGCCAGCAAAGTCTAGGTCACCAGCTCTGTCATTGCGATCGCGATACAGATAAGACAGATCCAGCGTAGCCGGGCCTACTTGCTGCTGCACCCCGGCCCTAATGGTTCTGAGCGTATTGTCAACCGTTGTCCCTTGCTCAGGGAAAAATCCCCGATTGGTCAGCGCATCAAACCCGATCAGCACCTGCGGGGTGGTGCCATCGTTTTCTTCTTGATCGTACTGAAATTCTAGGAGGGTATTGCGTCCGATCGCCGCGCTGATCTCGCCGCCGTAGCGGGTTTGACCGGCGCGGAAGCTGCTAGTCGCCGTGTTGGCAAAGTCTTCATCCGCCTGACGGTAGTAGACCCGACCGAGAATGTTGTCTGTAAAGTCGCTGCGGGCCTCTAGCCTAAAGGCAGAACCGTTGCCGTCGCTATCGATCGTGTTGCTGAGCGAAGATTGAGCGTATTCACCAATGAGCTGAGCGCGATCGCCCAGTGAAACCAGCGCGTCTACTCCATAGAGCGTAAAGTCTCGAACATTGTCGCTTTCGGTCACCACCGACGCGCCAATCCAGCTAGGCGACTCTAGATCGTACGAAAAGTTGTACTGTACCCGGCCACCGTACAGCTCTCCACCGCTCTCTTGGCCATCCACCTGATAGGTTGCCACGATTCGCCGCACCAGCGCTGGCCCAAATGGGTTAGAATCCACCGCCGTCACGGGCTGACTGAATAAAATCGCCCCCCGGCTATAGTCAATTCGATAGTCCGCCCCTCGGCTAAGCGGAATCCGTTCGACGACTGTGCCGGGCCGATTAAACTCTTCGACCTCAATGAAAATCTCTTCACTGCCCGCGAATACCAGCGGATTCGAGAGAAAGTAAAAGCCGCTGGTGCCATCAGGAACAATCGTGTCTCTTTGAAACGGGCGAATGTTGTTGGCATACATCGCTGTTAGCTGCAGGCCGCTGTTCTCTCCGCCGATGGTGTAGTTGCCCATAAAGCCGTGGAGCTGGCGACTCGTGGCGCTGAACAATTGCGAAGAACGAGAGAACTCGTTGGTGCTGTAATCGCCCCACATAAAGAAGTTTGGATCAGCCGCTGGCGACTTGGCATCCTGCTGCAAGCGCACATACACACTGTCCGAAGATGGTGTGAGATGGTCAGTAGTTGAGCTATCGCCGAAGATCTCGTAAGTGCAGAACTCTGACTGGATGTCCTGGTAAAGCCGATTGCCATCGCAGCGTTCATTGAGCGTGCGATCGCTGTTATAAGCGCCTGTGATCAGCCAGTTGCCAATCGCACCCGTCGCAAATACTGAGACATCGGCATCGAAAGAATATTCTCCAATATCATCGGGATTCAAAAAATCTCGAAAGCTGCCGCCAAAATCGGTGGCTGAATTGCCATAGCGCAGATCCACAACACCCGTAACCAGAGAAGGGCGCAGCGGTGTGATAAAGCTAACATCCGCATAGCCTTCAATTTCTCTGGCTCCATCGACCAGATTCTCTTCTAGCGGTAGCGGCGTCTGTGCTAGCAGATCGTCTCTAGCTGCCGCTGCCCGGACGCTCACCCTTTGAGCATCTAGGCTAGAGCGCAGCTCGGCTGTAAATTCACCTCGGCGAGCCAGCACCTGAAAACCGGGCCGATCGATATCGTAGTCTGCGCCAATAAATTCACCTGCGCTGGTAGTCAGAGTGACAACAACATCGTTGTCTAATAGATTTCCTTCATTATCCGTGAGAGCACCCGCTAACCTCAGCGTAGAGCGCCTATCAGCCGCGACTAAATCTCCGTTAGTCGACGATATTTGAATCTGATACAAGTCCTCTAGCAGCAGCGGATCGGGGACTTGATGAATCACGGCCTCATCTATTTCACCGAGCTGCTCGCCCTGAATCCGCTCGTTAATGACTTCTGTACGTACTGGAAAAGGGGGCGTGATTACCGGATCATCAGCTTCAGTCAGCTCATCTAGTGCCTGAGCAATCTGCACAGCACCTGATACAGCGGTATTCGGCACAGTAGTCTTTGACACAGCGGTATCTAGTACAGCAGTATTTGGTATAGCCTGACCATCGACAGCGGCAGTGAGTTCATCTTGAGCGTTTCCAGAGTCGAAGGCCGTCGTCTCGGCCAAAGCTGGCAGCACCGACAGGCAGATACTTGAGCCGCTAACTAGCAGAGACAATCCCACACCGGTATAGCTAAAACCGTTTAAACCATTTTTTAAGCGCATCGCTTACGTTTCTCCTTCACCGAAGGTGGGCGTGACTGCAAAGTTCATTCGAGCTAGACCGCCAGGACGGAGACGAACGAGTCTAGACTGGCTGTTTTCCTCAATTCGGAACAGGTTAGGAGCTAGGGTATAGCCCGTCAGGCTGCTGAGATCTAGCGCCCCGACCCGATTGCCCGAGAGCACGTTGTCCATAGAGAACAGTCCGTCAGGATCGGTGATGATGCGATTACCGTTATCCATGTAAATAACCGCATTAGGCACGCCTGGCTCACCTGGCTGCTGATGCCCATCAAAGTTTTTGTCGACAAAGACCCGGCCCAAAATCGTGCCGCAATCAGACAGAATGCCGCTACCTACCGTCAGCCGAAAGGTATCCTCGGCATCGTCAAAGGTATCTGCCGAAACCACCGCTGTGTTGATGCCGTTTCCTCTTAGGGCGTCGGGTGTCAGCAGCGTTGCGTACGAGACGTTGATCTCTTCGCCAGCGGGCAGCCCCGTATCTGAGGTCAGCGTCAGCTCTCTGTCGTTTAGCTCTACATCTAAAGGGAAATCAGCACCGTTAAGGACTGCGGAAACCGAGCCTTCGACAAACTGCAGACCGAAGGGCAGCGTATCTACAATTCGGAAATTGCTATCGGCATCTGTTGTTCCTTCATTTCGAACGAGCAGCTGATAAATAACAACATCGCCAGGTTCAGCTACTGACTTGTTCGCTGATTTGAACAAGCCTAGTCCGAGCGTGTTTTGACCACCCGTAGCGCCTAAGGGATAAGTCACAATATTAGAAAGCTGATCGACGCGAGACTCGTCTGATCCATTGACCGGATCGCCACCTGGTAGGTCATAGCGAATAGACGCCTGGTTGGGCACTGGATTGACAACAGGTTGGGCGATCGCGCTCTCGATCGCCACACTATGCACGCAGACGCTGATCAAACATCCCAAGATAGCTAGGCCGCTAAACTTGATCCAGCGCGTTAGTTTCCCCTTGCTTTTTCGATGGCAAAACATACGAGGAAGCCTCAATTTCGTAAACATTCCACATAACCAGTCAACAAATACAAAACTCTGTCCGGATTAGCGCCCGCTCGCTAGAAAAGTTGAGCAATAGCCTTTAAAGGGAGTATAAAATCACACCTATGTCACTGAGAAACTAAAAGATAGTGATAAAAGTAAGTAACCAGCACCACAAAAGTTCGCGCCGCAAAGTCTCTCAACCTGGCACGTACGTGCGGCTAAGTCTCTGAGGCAAGACCAATAGATACCCTATTTACTTCAAGGCATTCGCGCTTAACTCGTGCTTAAATTATTTAGCGGAATAATTATTGCATCGTCAATTGCGAGAAATCAATCCTAAAAAAAAGGTGTGAAAAGTGACATTTGGTGCATGTCTACTTTTAATCGGCTATTTTCTATAGATTAAACGGCTGCTTCAGAAACCAACTATCGTATACAAGCAAGACGCTATCAACTTTTCAGAGATTGTTGCCGTTGTACGCATAGCGTTCGTAACCCCAACTCTTAAGAAAAACTTATCTATTGAGAGACTGTGACTTAGTGCGGTCGTTTGTTGTGACGCAATACACAAACTCTGTCGAGTCGAACTATCTCTAAGGGCATTCCCTTTATACGAGAAGACTACTAAAACGAGTGCAGCAGCTTATCAGCGCTGTCTGCTCTAAGTTTGTTTCGAGATATGTTGCAAAATATGTATGTTGCAAATTATTACTATCGATATTTCTGATTTCTTTTAAGGTGTTTGTTGGCTGCGCCTGATTATTAGTGGTAGTGCAGATAGCATCATCAGCATCAGCAAGCAAACAACTAACGGCAGAATGCTATCACCCTCTAAAGCTGACGCACCCGTAACGCCTAGCCAGGTATAAACCAGCGTGCCGGGAATGATGCCGATAAACGTACCCAGTGCATAGGCGCGAATCGGCACTGGACTTAGCCCAAAGGCGAAGTTGACGACGTTGAATGGAGAGATAGGAGAAAAGCGAATAGTCAAAACGCAAAACAAAGCGTTTGTGCAGAGCGCGGTGTTGAGCTTTTTGAAAACAGGCTTGTGGTAGAAATGGGCCTTGAACCGTTCAAAAAATAGATAGCGAGCTAGACAAAAGGCTGCGATCGCACCCAGGCTAGCTCCAGCCACAGACCACAGCGTCCCCCACCACAGGCCATACACGGCCCCCCCAACGATCACCAGCAGCGTTCCTGGCACCCCAACAGCATTAGCCACCACATGAGCAAGTACAAATAGCCAGATACTACTGGGCCCTGCCGCCGCAAAGAAATCGGTCAGCGCCATTCGATCAAACAGCACAAACAACGTGTGGCCGCCGCTCATCGACAGAAAAACTGTCAGAGCAGTGGCCACAATGAACAAACCCCAGATTTTTTTAGTAATTCTCACAGGAACATGGTAAGGGCAGATTTTAATGCTGCCCATCGATCCAACAACAGTCCAATAGCAAACAGTCCAATAGCAAACAGTCCAATAGCAAACAGGCTAGGGCGCTCAATAGATAGAACCAGAGATAGAATATGACTACACCTACGCCATATCGGTGCTTCCTGCTTCGGTTTCAGGCACAGAATCGTTGAGCGCTTTTTTGGCAATCTTAGCAATGTAAAGAGAAATAGCGACGATAGTAACAAAGATCAAGATTCTAATCGTCCAGTCAATCAGCGGATTTGCTGGGGCTTCGCCCGTTCCTAGCATGGCAACATCGCCGATTAAAGAGCCTAGATAGACATACATAATCGTGCCAGGAATAATGCCAGTCGTGCCTAGTACATAGTCGCGCAGAGATACTTTGGTTAGGCCCAGTGCATAGTTCAATAGGTTAAACGGAAAGGCAGGCGACAAGCGAATCAAAAAGACCAGCTTCAGACCTTCTTCGGCGATCGCATTGTCCAAAGAATTAAAGAAGCGATTGCCTTCCACCTTTTTCGCGATCCAGTCGCGAGCGATAAACCGACCGATCAAGAAGGCAGCCGTCGCGCCTAGCATCGCCCCGATAAATACCAGAATCGAGCCCTTGACCACACCAAAGACAAACCCCGCCCCCAATGTGACAACAGAGGCCGGTAGAAACGCCACTGTGATCACAACATAGGCCAGCACAAACACAATTGGAGCGATCGCGCCCAATCCGTCAATCCACTCGACCACGCTCACCAGCCACTGCTGAATTTGACCGATAAAGGCAAACGGGCCACCGCCGCCATCCTGTGCCAAATCTTGAGCTAGCGCTGGCATCGCAGAAAACAACAAACCTCCGAACATACCCAAAGCTATCCACTTCCACAATCGATTAACTCTAAACTTTCGCACCGGTCTTTCAACAGACCTCTGAATAATTTTTTGAACAACTCTCATCAGACCTCTTTCCTAATACATTAAAACAACAAAACCTTATAAACCCTCACAACAGCGAGCCTCCGCAGCTAGAACCGCTTCCCGCCGTGCAGCCATAGCAGTAGGGTCGAGTCGCCACCTGCGCGATCAGATCCACCGTCCCAGCCTCTAGCAAAGCGCTAAGCGTCAGCGCTTTTCCATCCGGCGCTCTAGCAGGCAGCGCTTCCATCTGGTTGAAATCGCAGTCATACACATTGCCCAAATAATCTACGGACAGCTCGCTGCGACACATCAAATGCGCCACTGTACTGGCGTTGTAGTGCGAGGCTAAAAACTGTAGGTAGGGCCGATGTAGCAGGCGGTGCTGCAGGTGAAACTTCGTTCGACCAATTGGCAAATTGGTAATCGTAAACAGATGATTGAAGACGATGCCAAAGTGCTGATGCAGATAAGCGCTATAGTCTGCTTGTAGCTTTGCCTGCGGTGGCGTCAGCGAGAAGTTGGTATCTTTTGGCACGGGCGGGTTGTAAACCAGATCTAGCTGCAGATTTGGATCGCGGCCATAGCCTAGCTGATTGAGCCTCTGGATCGCGCGAATAGACTCGTCATAGACGCCTTTACCGCGCATCGCATCGACATTATCTTCTAGATAGCAGGGCAGCGAGGCCACTATATGCAACTGTTGCGCTGCGAAGTAGTCGGGCAAATCCTCATATCCTGGCTCAAAAAAGATAGTCAGATTCGAGCGGACAATCACCTCTTTGCCTTTTGATCTAGCGGCTTCCACAATTGGGCGAAAGCCATAGTTCATCTCTGGTGCGCCGCCGGTTAGATCCACCGTTTTGATTTGATCAAAGCGATCGATAATGGCCAATAGCTGCTCACAGACTTCGGGTAAAAGCTCTTCGGTTCTATGAGGGCCCGCTTCCACGTGGCAGTGGCGACAAGAGAGATTGCATCGGCGGCCCAGATTGATTTGTAGCGTTGTGATGGTCTGCTTTGCTAGCGGCTTGCCCAGCGCTTGCTCGAACGGAGTGACTTGAGTAGAAAGAGTTTGAACCATAGCCCTTGAATGAAAACAGTGAAAGCGATCGCGCTAGCTAGCAAGATTTGGATCTCGAATGACAGTTCTATTAAAGGTCATTGACCTGTAGAAGCCTGAGATTTCAATTAGAAGTCGGAAACTAATTGCTGAGCTAGCTAGTCAAAAGTCGATTTAGAAAGACTTGATTGGTCTATCAGCGTCTCCTCAGAATCTTTTCTTACTGTAAAGCTACTGTAGCGATAGGTTCTAAACCGCAGCCCCAAGTTCTCAGTCGTTTTTCACCGCCGTTACTCATGAAACCCGTACTCGATCCAAACTCCATTCAGTCTCGTATAACGGTGGGTGTGGTATTGGCTTCTGCTATTGGCATTAGCGGGTTCACAGGCTGGCTTAACTTACGGATGCGACAGATCTTGGTAGAGGGCCACAAGGACAATACTCTGATGATTGCCAATCGGCTAGAACAAGATGCCGGCCTCTTTAGAGAATCGATGGTTGTCAAAGAGGCGCTGGACATGGCAATCGACTATAGAGAGCAACCAGATATCGCCATTTGGGTAACCGATACTAGCGGCGAAGTTATTGCTCAGTCAAACACGCTGTCTGTGGGTTCTTGGCAAGCTAATGACTTTGCTAGCGAGCTAATGAATCAGGTGACAGACGATGGCCCAGGACTTGGGGTGATGCGGCTGCAAGGTCGGCACCTAATCTCCTGCGTGAGTCCTTTAGAGGTGAATGGGGAACTAGTCGGTGAGCTTTATGTCGTCGACGAGATTACCGAAGATAGTCGGAGCTTAGCTCAGATTACTCGTATGCTGGCGCTCTCTAGCGTGCTAGCAATTGGAGTAGGTGCGATCGCCACCTCTCTGTATATCAATCGCGCCATGCGACCCATTCGCAAAATGAACCACTTGGCTAGCAATATCTGCGCTAAAAACCTAGCCAGCGCTCGCTTAGAATTTGACCGCGCCCCTACCGAAGTCCAAGAGCTAGCCCAAGCCTGCAACATGATGATATCAAGGCTATCTGATGCTTGGGCCCAGCAGCGCCGATTCGTTAGTGATGTCTCCCACGAGCTACGTACCCCCCTTACCCTAGTTCACGGCTACTTACAAAGCACGCTTCGCCGGAGCTGTAACCTTTCTGCCCCCCAAAAAGAAGGGCTTGAGATTGCCGCCGCCGAAGCCGATCGCACCATCAAACTGCTGCAAGATCTGCTGGATCTGGCCCGCGCCGATAGCGGTCACTTCCACTTCCAGATAGAACGCGAGTCTTTAGACGACATCACCCAAGAAGTGATAGAGATGTGCCGTTACGCCACCGGGCGGATTCACTCAGAGCTAGAGCCTGTTGAGGGTTTAGTCGATCGCAATCGGCTCAAGCAGGTGCTGATTAACCTAATCGACAATGCGCTTAAGTATTCGATTGACAGCGAGCCGATTACCGTCACCCTTAGAGAAATGGGCAATCGGGCATACATAGACGTTAGAGATACGGGGCGGGGAATTCCACTTTGCGATCTCAACAAAATATTTGACCCGTTCTATCGAGTAGATGAAGACCGATCGCGGGCTACCGGCGGCACGGGTTTAGGGCTGTCAATTGTTAAAACTTTGGTAGAAGGCATGAACGGAACGCTAAAGGTGCAATCCAAACTAGGCGAAGGCAGCGTGTTTACGGTTTCTTTGCCCACCTCATTTGTTGTCGCTACTGGTGATCGCTAGCTTATGTTGGCGCTACTAGAACCCACAGCAATCGCGGCGACCTAACGATACTTGAAGGACCGCTCAAAGCATAAACACTTCTGGTATAAGGGAACACGAACATCAATCCCCCGACGACAATTATCCACTTCCACATTTCCCCCTACTCTTACCTGCTCACATAAGGAGACTCTATTCATGTCTGAGGATACCGCCCGCATTCTGATCGTAGAAGACGAGGAAAAGCTGGCGAAGTTTGTCCAGTTAGAGCTGGGCTATGAAGGCTATGAGGTGATTGTCGCTAACGATGGATTGAGCGGATTGATGGCCGCTAGAGACAGTGACCCTGATTTGGTGTTACTCGACTGGATGATGCCAGGGCTAACTGGGGTCGAAGTCTGTCGGCGGCTAAGAGCCACTGGCGCGATGATGCCCGTTATCTTGCTAACTGCCAAAGACGGCATCGAAGATAGAGTGGCGGGACTAGACGCTGGTGCGGATGACTATGTCGTCAAGCCTTTTAGCATTGAAGAATTGCTAGCTAGGGTCAGGGCCCATCTGCGACGCAATCAGCCAGAAGATCCAGAATCCTTTTTGTTTGCCGATCTGAGCTTGAACCGTAAGACCAGAGAGGTAAAACGAAGCGATCGCACCATTGAGCTGACCGCCAAAGAATTCGATCTGTTGGACTATTTGATTTCGCACCCCAAACAGGTTTTGACGCGCGATCGCATCCTAGAAGAAGTTTGGGGCTATGACTTCATGGGCGACTCCAACATTATCGAAGTCTATATCCGCTACCTTAGACTGAAGCTAGAAGCCGAAGACGAGTCTCGCTTGATCCAGACCGTCAGAGGTGTCGGCTATGTGATGCGTAGCTAGCGTCCTAATTGCCGCCATTAGTCGCCGCCATATTGAGCCTTTAGTTCAGCGACTCTATCGTCATCGATTTTTTGGAACAGCACAGGCGGCACCTCAAACGCCCTACCTGCTTTCAAGATTATTAGATCGGTCGCGGCGCTCATGCTGCTGTTGCGCTCTGCTTCGGTGAGTTGGAGGGCATCGAATAGCTGCTGCGCGGTGGCAGGAATGAAGGGGGCAGCAGCGATCGCATACAGCCGAATCAGGTTAACGCAGGTGCGAATTACAACGGCGGCTTCGTCTTTGTCCTGCTTAAACAGCGTCCAAGGCGCACGAATATCAATATACTGATTGCCCGCCGACCAGAGGGCGTTAAGCGTTTCGGTAGCTTTGCGAAATTCCATGTTTTGGAGATGCGATCGCAGTCCCGCCACCTTTTCCTCACAGGTCTTCTCCAGCTCAGCTTCAGCCTCACCCGGCTCACCCCCAGCCGGCAGCTCGTTACCAAAACGCGACGCCGTAAACTTCAAAATTCGATTGATAAAATTACCAAAATTATCAGCCAGCTCCTTGTTTACCTTGGTCTGAAACTGCTCCCAGGTGAAGGCCGAATCAGCAGATTCTGGTGCAGAGGCCATCAGCATATAGCGCCAATAATCCGCCGGGGCAATCTCTAGCGCCTGGTCTAGAAACACTCCGCGCTTAGAACTGGTCGAAAACTTGCCGCCGTAGTAGTTCAGCCAGTTAAAGCCCTTGATATAGTTCGCCATCTTCCACGGCTCGCGCGTACCCAGAATCGTCGCGGGCCACATGATCGTATGGAATGGCAGATTATCCTTCGCCATGAACTGGGTATAGTTCACACCATCCGCGTCATACCACCAGCTTTTCCAATCCGCTCCTGTCTCTTCTCCCCAGGCTTTAGTCGCCGACACATAGCCGATCGGCGCATCAAACCAGACATAAAAAACCTTATCTTCAAAGCCGTCTTTCGGTACGGGCACTCCCCATTTCAAATCGCGAGTAATCCCTCGACTTTGCAACCCTTCGTCTAACCACTTGTAGGCAATCGATCGTGTCAGGTTTGGCCAGTCAGTCTGCGCGTCAACCCAACCACGCACATCGTCACTTAGCTGATCTAGCCGCAAAAATAGATGACGACTCTTTCGCACCTCGACATCTGTGCTGCCAGAGATAGCGGAACGCGGCTCAATCAAATCCGTCGGGCTCAGCAGCTTGGTGCAGTTCTCACACTGATCGCCCCTAGCTCTGTCATAGCCGCAGTTTGGGCAAGTTCCCTCTACATAGCGATCGGGTAGAAACCGCTGATCGGCAATGGAATACACCTGGCTAGTCTCGCGCTCTTCAATGAATCCCTGCTCATCTAGACTCTGGTAAAAGTACTGCGTCAGCTCTTTTTGTTCGTCTGAAGAGGTCCGGCCAAAGTAGTCAAAAGACAGATTGAACTGCTGATAGATACTGGCCTGCCGCTCGTACTGCCGCTTACAAAATTCAGCTACCTCTAGCCCTTCTTCTAGTGCCGCAATCTCAGCGGGTGTACCGTGCTCATCTGTCGCGCAGATATAGAGCACCTCTTCCCCTTCCTGTCGCAAAAACCGCGCATATACATCCGCAGGCAGCATCGAACCGACTAGGTTACCAAGATGCTTGATGCCATTGATGTAGGGCAGGGCGCTGGTGATGAGATATCGCATAGACAGAGGAGAAAGGGCCGAACAGGCAGCTACTGAAAACAACAGTCAACTCTAATCAGCCTAGCGGGTCTAGTCCCCACTGACTAGCTCTGCGTCTGCTAAAACTAGTCATTTACTAGCTAAAAGTAGATAGCCAGCTTTCAAAGGAATTGACGTCATTAAACGCTTGAGTAGACAGGTTCTGGCACTGTTCCTCGGATAGGCTGAGGAGCTGCTGCTTTTGTTTGGGTGCGATCGCCCCCACCTGTTGCCTCAGCCGACGTAGTATCTCTGCCTTCTCACCCGTAAACCCTTCGAGCGCCTCTAGGTCATTAAGCCAACTAGACAGCGCTTCTACAGTGCTAAATGTCAGAGACTGCTTACCTAGCTGCTTTAGTTGAAACAGCGTCAGCCCCTGCATTTGGTGGCCTATAAAAGCAGGCAACTGGCCTAACTGGTTAGCCAACAAGAACGTTATCAGCTCAATCTGGCTTTGCCGGCCTTCTTCTCGGCCTTCTTCTCGGCCTTCTTCTCGGCCTTCTTCTCGGCCCTCTAACTGCCAGCTGGTTACTATCTCCATCACTTCACCTCGAACTTTAGGGTCAGCTTGCGCTAGCGTTGCATCAAATTCTAGTTTCTCATCAGGATTCAACCTGAGATAAGTATCTATGAATCCAGAAATGAGCTGTATTCTAGCGGGATCTAAATTTAGTGTAACGAGTAGACGCAGACATTCTGCTTTTACTTTCGGCCTATCGGCTGGAGCGATATTCATCTTTGCCATTAGAGCCGCTGCGACCGGATTCTGCTGCGTCAGAAAATTTCGCCAGTTTAGCTGATTGAGCTGAATGACCCGGTAGCTAAATTTCAGTACTGAGAAATCAGGGAAGCTAACTTCGAACTCGTCTGGAGCGAGGGTGACGGGCTGGTCGTACGAAAATACAGCGATTGGATAGATTGGATAGTCGTATTTTTCGTAGAGTCTGGCGAAGTAGCGGAACATGCGCTTGCCGAAACCTGCTTGAGGACTAGCCTGATTTTCTATGTGAACGAGGAAAAATGATGGCTCTCCTTGAAACTGCACTTGAGCGAGCAGGTCGGTCTCATATTTCTCGCCTGCTGTTACGTCTGTAAAGACTTCCTTATCTAGAAAAGTAATTGACTCTGGCTCTAGATAGGCCATCATCTCTGGTAAGAACAGCTCAATAAATTCTATTAGAAAGGTGGAGAGCAGTTCTTTGAACAGTCGGTCGTGGTCGATCATTGCTAGATTGCCAGACGGTTAGGATGCTTTTTTAAAGGGCACCGGAAATGGCAGCGTTTTTCGCTGAGGCGATCGCGCAATCGATAAAGACGGTTTTCCTAACTGCTTCACAGTCTGCGGAGTGATCTGCAAAGTTAGCTTCTCCTCATAGTCATCGCAGTGCGTTTTTAGCAGCTTGTCCCAAAAGGTGAAGTACAGGCCATAGTGGACGTTGTACTTGCGGTGGTGATACCAATGATGCATGGGCCCAATCATCCAGCTTCCTAGCCATCGGCCAAAGGCAGAGTCTGCAAACATGCGTATGCTGAAATGATGAAGCAGTGCGCCCAGCGACATCGCCAGGACGACTGCATACAGTACGAAGAGATGCATAGGAATGAAACACACTGCCCCCATTAAATAGAGAGCCTGAACCAATGCTTCGGCTGGATCGAAGGAAAAGGCAGTCAGCGGCGTTGGGTTGTTAGAACGATGATGGCCCTGGTGCATCCATCGGTAGCACCTAGGATGATGCGCTAGGCGGTGGGTGAAGTAGAAGTAGGTGTCTTGCAAGAAGAGGACAAGACACAGGCTAAAGCCAAGATACCACCAGCCATACTGGGTCGGCTCTGTGTATAGACGGGTATAGCCCAGGGTGTAGGCAGTCGTCGTCGCCGAGGCACAAACTGCAAAGATAGCAGAAGACCATAAGGAGAGCACTACGTCATGACGAACAGAAAGCCAGATATTTCGTAGAGATAAATCTGCTTTGAGTTTTCTAGTAGCGATAGGTGAGTGCTTGGCAGCGCCTCTAAGAAAGACCAGTGCGTAGAGACTACCGGATACGAATAGATAGCCCAAAGCGGTCACGACAAAAAAGATCAGACTGTGCCAGCCCAGATCTTTTACTAGCAAAGAAAAATTCAAAATCTGCTCTGTATCGATGAGTACGTTTTTTTGTTCACTGCAGTTTACTGGCTTGCATTACTCAGCCAGAGATTTCAACAGCTTTTATTCCTGATTTTGTTTCGAGAACGTTACAGAAGGGCTTCATTCCTCGCAATAGCTCACTCAGGAAGCGTGATCGCCTCTCATAGTGTTCAGCGATAACAATCGATACAGACCTTTCTGTCAGGGTCTTTCATTGGCTTATCAGTGCTTCTACGAAGCGATTAATCTGACAGAAAATGTAAATCAATGTTACGAAATTGCCTTTACATTAAAAAGTGTTGCGTATCTGCGATCCCGTTGCTAGCGTATGCATGTTGATTCGAGCAAGGCCCTATTTCTTTTCACTTTCTTTACTTTTAGTCGCTAGCGCCGCTCGTCTCATCTGTATCTACGTTTTTGTTTGTACCTTAGGGAGTCTGCTAACCATGAAATCTATTCTATCTAGCCGACTAGTTCAGTCATTTACTGCCAGCCTAAGTCACTGCGTTTCCTTGCCTCAGCACCTATTGATGAAAGCTGCTGTTGCTATCTCACTAAAGCTCTGCTGGTTTGCCGCCCGAGTTCTATTAAATGGTTCTGCTCGCACTCGGGCTGGCTCTGCTCTCTAGTTCATAACGCTTCAGTAATAGCAAGCTACTGAAATAGCAATAGTAAGGTGCTGATCAAAAACAGCACGTCATATCTGCCAAAGGCTGCGGGTGGCTCGCTACGGTTAAAGCGCCCGCCGCCGAACCACGCACAAAAAAATTAAGGTCTTTACTGATGAATATCAAAGGTAAGGTCGCTCTGATCACTGGTGCCTCCAGAGGTATTGGCCGAGCGATCGCATACGAACTTGCCAAAAATGGCATTCGTCGTCTCATTCTGGTAGCCCGGAGTGTCCATCAGCTTCACCAGGTGGCCAACGACATCCGCTGTTTGGATGTAGAAGCTGTCCCGATTGCTTTAGATTTAACTGTCTCTAGAGATGTCAGCGTTGTGATGGCCAAGGTCTGGCGTGACTATGGCGATATTGATCTGCTGATTAACTGTGCGGGCGTCGCCTATCAAACACCTTTTCTAAAGTCTCGCTCTAACCAAGTGCAGGCCGAGATGTCGCTCAACATGATGGGCATGTATACCGTTACTAGCGCGATCGCCCGGCGGATGGCCTCACGGCGCAGCGGCACGATTGTCAATGTCTCTAGCCTGATGGGAAAGATTGCCGCGCCTACAATGTCGACCTATTCAGCGACTAAGTTTGCCATCGTCGGCTTTACTCGGGCGCTGCGGCTAGAGCTAGCGCCGCACAATGTCAAGGTAATGACACTACTGCCTTCTTTGACTGATACCGACATGGCCAAGGATATAGAAAAGTTTCGAGGCGTCATTCCGATGAGTACTGAACAAGTGGCTAAAGCGCTAACTCAAGGGCTCAGCAAAGATGCGTCGGAGGTGCTAGTCGGCTGGCAGTCGCACTTAGCGGTTTGGTGCGATCGCCTCTCACCCTGGCTATTGGAGCAGATCTTGCGCTTGAGTGCGCCGCGCCGAGTTATCGGTACTCCTGCGGCTTAGAGTTCTAATTAGAGATTCTGATTAAGCGCGCTGATGCGTTGTCGCAGATGTCTTGTCGCAGATGTCCTAACGCACTGAGACATCTGCGGATCGAGCCGCCCTGTTTGAGAAAGAATGCTATTTGATAAAGAGTGCTATCTTCAGATGCATCCCAAGTAACTCAACAGATGCAATAAAAGATCTGATAGCCTGAAGAACCAGGATACTCAATAAATTCGTTGATACATGACCACTCAAGACATATCTTCGACCTCTACTGACCAGGTGCTATACGGTGAGCGGGCGATCGCAGAAGGCACGCTAATTACGTTTCCAAACCCTAGGCCGGGGCGGATCTACACTATCGACATTACGCTGCCCGAATTTACCTGCAAGTGTCCCTTTTCTGGCTATCCAGACTTTGCCACGATCCACATTTGCTATGTCCCTGATCAGCGAGTGGTCGAGCTCAAGGCAATCAAGCTATACATTAATAGCTATCGCGATCGCCATATCTCCCATGAAGAATCGATCAATCAAATTATGGATGACTTCGTAGCTGCTTGCGATCCGCTTTCAGTCACTATCAAAGGCGACTTTTTACCGCGTGGCAACGTACACACCGTCGTTGAGGTAGCTCACAAGAAAGTTCCTCAAGATCTAAGTTAGCTGCCAGGCCAATTACTCTTTATTTTCCTCTAGCTATCTATTCTCCTCTAGCTAATCGGCTGCTAGCCACTCTTCTATCAGTCGATTCACAGTGTCTGGCTGATCTTGTTGAACCCAATGACTGCAGTTGGGAATATAGCGAATCATCAAGTCGCTGACGTATTGATCGGTTCCGTAGGTAAGTTCTTTGCCCAAAGCCGCGTCATTCTCACCCCAAATCATCAAAGTAGGTATCCTCAATACGTCCCACTGTTGATTAAACAAGCCCTCTGAACCAGACAGATTGCGATAGTAGTTCAACATGCCAGTAAGTGCTCCTGGCTGGGCGGCGGCGGCTACTAGCCGATCTAGATCGGCTTCTGTCAATGCGTTTGGATTGATTACCTGTGCTCGAAAGATAGAACGAACAGCAGCGTAGTTGTTGGCTTTCAATAGCAGCTCTGGCAGTAGGGGAAGCTGGAACAAGGCAATATACCAGCTTCGCAATAGCTGCCTAGGCGTACGCAAACCCTCAGCAAATTTGGCTGGATGAGGAATATTGAGTACGATTAGCCGCTCTAACATCTCTGGATAGGCATAGGCAAAACTCCAGGCGATCGCACCACCCCAGTCGTGACCTACGAGAATGCATTTTTCGTAGCCTAGCGCCTGGATCGTTTCTGCCACATCTTTTGCCAGCTTAGTCCAAGCATAGGCAGACTTTTCTGGGGGTTTGTCGCTCTTGTTATAGCCGCGCATATCTAGCGCAACTGTTTGGTAATCGTGGCTAAAGGCTTCTAGCTGATGTCGCCAGGAATACCAAAACTCTGGAAACCCGTGCAGGAACAGCATTAGAGGGCCGCTCCCTTGCGTAGCATAGTGCAGTCGAATGCCGTTAGCGCTCAGATAGCTTTGTTGCATAAAAACTGTAGATAAGCTGAAAGGACGAGTCAGCTAGAAGCGCTGGTGTAGAACCGCAGCGCAAATCGCCAGAACCAGCGAGAGAATTGAAACAGAATCAGCGCTAGTAAAGCCGACCCTAGTAGCCAGGTTGGTTCGCTGCGGCCCATCATCGTCTTAGCTGGAACCGTGGTGAGAAAGGCGACTGGAATAATGAAGGTGAAGAAGACTCGATAGGCAGCAGGATAGCCTTCGATTGGGAAACGACCCGCTTCTAGAAGCGATCGCAGCACCTCTGTCACGTTATAGATCTTGACAAACCAAATGCTGGTCGCGCCTAAAATGAACCACAAACTGTACAGGCTGAGGATACCAAATCCTAGCGGCGGCAGCATAGCCAGATAGTCTAAGGCAGACAGGCCCACCTGCCTCCCTGCATAGAAGACGATCACCAGGCCAAAAATTAAATCGGGCAATCCCCAGAGCGATACTGTGTGCGTCGATAGCCAAAACTGTGAACTCACAGGCTTTAGTAAGACAAAATCTAACGTACCTTCTTGCACATAGCTCACAATTTTATTGAGATTAGGCACCAAAAAAGTCGCAGCAACGCCCTGCAAAATAGTAAAGATCCCGAGTACCACTAACGCTTCACTCCACAACCAGCCTGGAAACGTATAGTCAGTACGATAGAACAAAAATAGCCCAAATAAGCTACCAGCTAGCCCACCTATGCTACTGATGACGGCAATAACAAAGTTGACCCGATATTCTAGCTCTGCGGCGATCGTCACCTGCCAGAACAGCTTTAGAACTCTCACGTACTGGGCTAGTGACACGATAGATTTCTGGGTAACAAAAGGTACGGCAATGAAAGGTAGGGCAGTGAAAAGGATATTAATGCAGTCCCTTAACACACTCTATAACAGTCAAACCCCGATCGATTAAACCCTTGTCATCAGAGAGCAAAATGGTCAGCTAGCCTACGGATACATCCGACGTTAGTTGAGATATTAGCTCGATAGTCGCCTCACCCTTCTGTCTAAGCCGATTGGTTGCCGGAAGCAATCTAGCTTGTCATATCGTTCTCGGCTCGTAAATAGACGGTTAGCTTTTGCTGTAGCCTGCGCCGGGCTCTGGCAATACGAGACTTGACTGTGCCCAAAGAAACGCCTGTAACCCTTGCAATCTCTTCGTACGAGAGTCCTTGTAGCTCTCGCATAGCAATGGTTTCTCTGAAGATTTGAGGCAGCTCTGACATGGCTTGCTTCAGGTAGTCATGAAACTCGCGGGTCATCATATCGTCGGCAGGGGTTGGCTGGTCAGAAGGTAGCTCCCACTCATATTGTCCATCGCTAGAGTATCGAGGAGCATCCAACGACACGGCGCTTCTAAAGCGCTTACGTTTACGCAGCTCGTCATAAAACAGATTGGTTGTAATTCTGCTCAGCCAGCTCTTAAACTTTGCCGGGTCGTTCAGTCTATGGATACTTTTATAAACTCGAATCCATACTTCTTGCGCTAAATCGGTTCGATCTGACCAGTCAGAGGCTAGATCGTAGAGAAGTTTGTCTACGTAGCGGTGATAGCGAGTAACTAATTCCTCGAAGGCAGTACGGTCTCTATTCCTATGTCTCTGACAGCGGCGAACCAGTTCGGTATTAGACAGTTGGGTCAGTGAGGTTGCGAATAGAGAGGTATGAACAGGCATGTCCAGTTCCGACTGGGCTGGCCTTTGTAATAGCTGCTGGCTCATCTGTTGGGTTGCGCTGACGATCTAAAAGGAACTGACTAAGTAATAACTCCTAACCATTACAGGAGTTTTATACCTGTCAATACTGTAGATGTCACTTAGACGAAGCGCTAGCTATACAACCTGAGCTTTTTCTTATAATTACTGCCTTATCAAGAATGTGTATTTTCAGCCGTGCTGACCAAAAACGACGCAGAAATTCTTCAGGCCCCCATACCTGAGTAGCGTCTAAGACCTGCTTGCCACAGCCAGCGGTTGATTAATAGCGCGATCGCACCCCAGGCCACCATCATGACTAAGCCCCTAGTGAGATCCACCGGCAGCCCAATCAATAAGCTAGCGGGGAAATAGACTAGGTAAGGGAAAGGCGTCCACAGCGCAAACTCACGAATCGGCTCAGGGAACAGCGCCAGCGGTGCCACCATCCCAGATAAGAAGGTATAGAACAAAAACCAAAACTGTTGAATCGCTGAGGCTCTCTCTATCCAAAACGCCAGCATGGCGAAGGTGTACTGAATCAAGAAACGCAGACAAAAGGAAAGCAAGAGAGTGAGACTTCCCCAGAGGCAGGCGTAGGGCGTCGGTAGCCAGATGGCCTCGGGATAAAGCAAACAAAACAGCCCAATCAGCAGCAGTATGAATGGAATGCGCGTAGCTCGCTCGGCAACGTGTCCAAAAAAATGCCGCCATACTGGATCAACAGGTTGCAACAGCAGCGGTGAGAGCTTACCTTGAACTACTTCCTTCTCAAAATCCCAGATCACCCACACGACTGTGAACTGTCGCACCAAAAAAATAGCTAAAAAATAGCGAGCAAATTCTGCGGACGTAAAACCGAGATCTCCACTTTGGGCTGCCTGGTTCCACAGGCCCAAAAAAATCAGCGGGAACGAGCCTGAGAGCACCCAAAAGATCAGCTCAGCCCGGTATTCGACCATGTAGGCGTAGTAGACGGAGATCAGAGTCCGGGCGACACGGAAAGAACGCATAGAGCAGAACGCATAAAAAAGAACGTGTAGAAGAGAGAAGGTAGATAGAAGGGAGAAGCTGAGCAGGAGAAAAGCTAAATAGGAAAGCGGTCAGGTTCGACCCGTGGCGAAGACCTGACTAATCACGTCTTCAATCGGCGGTTCTGTAATAGTGAGGTCTTGAATTTTTAGGGTATTGAGTAGGCGGGTGACAGTTTGAGTGAGTTCGTCTGATTTGATCAAGAAGGTGGCTTGACAGCCTTCTAGGGACTGAAGATTGCCATAGGTTTGTAAAGTAGCCGGATCAATTGACTGAGTGCGGTCGAATTCTACAGAGATTTCGCGGTAGGGGGCGAACTGTTCGAGCAGGCCGTCGAGCAAGCCATCGTAGATTAGGCTGCCTTGGTGAATGACCAGGACGCGATCGCACAGCGCCGTAATATCAGCCATGTAGTGACTAGTCAGCAGTATGGTCGCTCCGTATCGCTGATTGTATTCCTGCAAGAAGGTGCGAACGGCGGTCTGGGCGTTTACATCTAGACCGAGTGTGGGTTCATCGAGAAACAAAACTTTAGGACGATGAAGCAGAGCCGCGAGCATTTCGGCCTTCATGCGCTCACCCAAGGAAAGTTTGCGAACAGGCTGTCTGAGCTGGTCTTGAATAGAGAGCATTTCAGCCAGTTCCCCTACTCGCTGACGAAACTCGGTATCGCTAAGGTTGTAGACAGCGGCGTTAATCCGCAGCGAGTCGAGCGCCGGCAAATCCCAAAGGAGCTGCTGCTTTTGGCCCATAATCAAGGTGATCTTCTGAAGGAAATCGTTGCGCCGCTCGAATGGACGATAATCAGCGACGCTCACGTGGCCAGAGGAAGGATGGATCAGGCCAGTGAGCATTTTAAGCGTGGTCGTTTTACCCGCGCCATTAGGGCCTAAAAAGCCGACGACTTCTCCGGGCTCAATGCTGAAAGAGACTTGTTTGACGGCTTCGATATTGCGATAGGTGCGGCGAAAAAAGTGCTGAAGCGTGCCTTTCATTCCAGCTTCTTTAACCGCGACCGGATACACTTTTCTAAGATTTTGAACGTCGATGATGGGCATAGTTTGAGGCGGGTGTCGCCTTTCACCAGACGATGTTGTGTGACGGATGAACTATAAGAACTTAGCTATGAGAATTTGATGTCAGCTTGCTTTTCTATCGCCTTCAACGTACCAACAGGAATAATTTTGCTGCTATGAATAGGGACGATTGCACTACGTCGAGTATCGGCATTGAACAGCTTTAGATGAGAGCCATTTTGAGAAGCTTCAACAAATCCCGCAGCTTTGAGCTGTTTAATTGCTTGCTTGGCAGTTAGCCTAGGTGATCTAGAAGACACAATCGCTTACTACAAAGCCAGCTCAATCATCTCAGCAGGCGGCTGCACTTTTAATAGATGCGTCGGTATAGGTTCTAGCATAAGCTGGATAGCCTCTTTGAGATTGGCGATCGCCTCTTCCCGGTTCTCCCCAAAAGAAGATACAAAATTCAGCTCAGCGCAGGTCGCCGAGTAAGCTTGCGCTTCATCATCCCACTCTAAAACAGCTCTGATCACCATCTTTCATCCCTAAGTCAATGTACGAATGCTTCTATTATCCACTTCTATTCAACTTTACTGACAGAACAGGGATAATAGTCTTCTTAAACTCAGATTTTCAATAGATCAATAGAATCGTCAACTTCTTCGCAAATGCCTTTACAGAGCTGAGAAAGGTATCTTTTTGTACCTCAATGGTCAAAGGACGATATCTTCATGGGATTTGCGATTGGCTCAGCTCGTTGTTCTAGGGCGATGAAAGCTTCTAAAATTTATAACGGGATAACGGATGAACTGCTGAGTTAATAGGAGAAGACTACTTTGATAGAGATGGCAGAAGTGGATAGACGAGCCATTCGCCAGGTGATTGGCCAGCAGATTGCAGCGTTTCAGCAGAATGACGCGATCGCAGCTTTTTCTCAAGCGGCTCCTGGCATTCAGCAGCAGTTTGGCAGCGCCGACAATTTTGTTGCCATGGTAGAAGCCGCCTATCCATCCGTCTATCGACCTCGCTCTGTGGTGTTTGAGAACGTGCTGACGGTAGAGGACTTGCCAGCTCAGCAAGTAATGCTGATGGATCAGGCGGGGCAGTTAATTCGAGCAACCTACCTGATGCAGCAGCAGCGAACAGGCGAGTGGAAGATTGCCGGGTGCTATTTGACACCGATGGGACTTAAAGAAGGATGAAGTCGGAAGGATGAGTGATGAGTGATGTTATTCCGTAGAGGTGGATTTTTGATCTGCTGTCTACAAGTCGAAAGCGGAAGGATTAGAAGGGTAGAGTGTGCCGAAAAAGTGCCCAATCAAGTAGAGCGACCCACAAAAGACGGTGGGTTGAACTTGAACAGCGGCGGTTAGGGCAGTTTCTAAATCAGGATGGTTTTCTACACAAGATAGATCAGGGCAAACCTGATGCGCGATCACACTTAGGCTTTTAGGATCTGCGCTCAAATGTCCTGGCACCGCTGTCAAATGTAGGCGATCGCCTGGTCTAAGCAGCGTTTTGAAAATTGCCTCGTGATCTTTGGTTTGAAGCATTCCTATTAGCCAGGTGATGGGTTGATCTGAATAAGTGCGATCTAGATAGGCTCTTAGCGATCGCGCTGCTGCTTGATTGTGAGCCCCGTCAATTAACAAGCGGTGACCTTGCCACTGCACCTGCTGCAATCGCCCCGGCCAGCGCACGTTAGCCATGCCCTGGGCAATAGCTGTATCGGAAATGGCCCAGCCCTGAGTTCTTAGCGCTTGCAGAACGGCGATCGCACAGGCAGAATTTACCCGCTGATGATCTCCTAACAAGCTCTGTCGATAGCTGATGCCGCCATAGCTAAGCATCCTATCAGCGGCACTTTTATCCTGGCTGTCAACCAGCCGCTCGGTAGCAGGCTGAACCCAGGTCAGTGGCGCGTTTATCTGGCTGGCTCTAGCCTTGACGACACTCTCTGCCGCCGCTGGCAAAGCGCCTATAATGGCCGGAACATTAGGCTTTAGGATACCAGCTTTCTCTCCCGCAATTTCTGCTAGCGTATTGCCTAGCCGCTGCCAGTGGTCACGACCAATCGAAACAATCACCGTAGCCAACGGGCGATCGCATACGTTAGTCGCATCTAGTCTGCCGCCGAGCCCGACTTCAACGACTGCCACATCAACCTGCTGCTGAGCAAAATACTGCCAGGCGGCTGCCGTAAATACTTCAAACTGAGTCGGAGTAGACTCGCCTACAGCATCAGCATCGCCTTTGCTGCCAGAGATGACGGCTTCTACAGAATCTAGCGCCGTCTGCAAAGCCACCCAGCTAATTGGCGTATCATCTATGCGAATTCGTTCTCGCCAATCTACCAAATGAGGCGAAGTATAGCAGCCGGTTTTGTACCCCGCCGCTGTCAAAACAGAAGATAGATAGGCACAGACTGACCCTTTGCCATTAGTGCCAGCTACGTGAACGACGGGCACTCGGTGATGAGGATTGCCTAACGATGACAAGACTGCTTCAATCCGATCGAGCCCTAAATCCACGCCAAAGCGCGCATAGGACTGTAGACGATTTTCGACCGTTTGCTGAAGCGAGGCGTATGAAGAATTAGGCGCACTCATAGAGAACCAGCTCTCAGCATAAAAGAGGTAAGAAAACGAAAGGGAGATAGAATCCTACCTCCCTTCTATAGCTTTGGTCACTTGACTGAGGTACAGTTTGCAGGCTAAAACCCTATATTTCAACGGGTCAAGTGACGCGCCTGTACCGAATGCATTCGGTACAGGCTATAAGCGGTCAACGCCAGTAGTTAGCGCCAAGTGTAGATGACTTCTCAAGCGTCTAAAGCTAGGCCGTCGATAGTGTTTAGAACCGACTGACTACAGACATGAGACCTAAACAGCTTCTAAATTCTTCTCACCCGTACGAATCCGAACGATCTCATCTACTGGGCTGATAAAGATTTTGCCGTCGCCAATCTCGCCGGTTCGAGCAGATTCAATGATTTTGCTAATGACCATATCGGCCTGGGCATCTTCTACCACAATCTCTAGCTTCAACTTTTGCAGGAATTCAACGGTATATTCCGAACCGCGATATCGCTCTGTTTGTCCTTTCTGGCGGCCAAATCCCCGTACTTCGGAGACCGTCATGCCAACGATACCAGCGTTGACCAGGGCAATCTTGACCTCATCTAGCTTAAAGGGGCGGATAATTGCTTCGATTCTTTTCATGACTTACGTACTTTTCTCCAAAGGATTCAGCCGACTCTGATGGACATATACCAAAGTACGAACGCATTCGTACCCTGTTACGCAGGTTGCCTGCTGCTTTTCTGGCACTTGGGGTTTAATGAACCTCAGCCACCTAACAGAATCTATAGCAGAGCAGGGCTACCCCATCACCGTATCAATGAATACAGTTGTGAGCTCAATCATAAAGGAATCTAGCGATCGCCTAGCAGTGGCTTCATAATTAGGAATCCAGCGCCAAATGCCGTCACGATAATTAGCACAATAGAAAACACTAGCCAAATGCCGCCGATTTCTTGCTCTTCGCCCTTTTCTAAAATAGAGCTGCGATAGCTGCCGGACTGCTCTGTAAAGAGTTTAGGCATGATAGTAGAAAATTGAGAGCCAAGCTGAGGTTTCTTCTGACGCTGAGCACCCGTATTCCTAGCCGATTTTGAGGGCTGTCTTTGGCCGAGGCGTCCTACGGGCTGTCCTTCGCCAATCGGTTTGGGCACGCGGTTACGAGCTGATTTTGGCGCTACTTTTGATGCCGCAGGCTGCGTCGGGGCGACTAAAGGCTCATACAGCGTTATAGCTTCGTCCGTCGGTGTAGGCAGGCCAGCGTTTCTAGCGTTCTGCCTTTCGCTTCTTTGTTTCTCGCTCTGCTTTTCGCTTCTTTTCTCACTTTGCGCTTGGACTAAGCTAGCCAAGCTATTGGGCACTGCGCTGTCAGCTAAAGGCGCTTGCGTATCGCCCTGTAGATCATTGCGCGAAAGATCATTGCGCGAGCCACTATAGAGACTATCTCTAGTAGCAGGTCTAGCAACGCCAGCAGCTTGGCCTAGGGTCAGGGCGGCTTGAACGACGTGGTGAATTTCCTGCTTTAGCCTTTGATTTTGCTTTAGTAGCTGTTCGTTGCGGTTGTTGAGCGAGTCGATGACGGCTTTGTTAGCCCGCAGTTCAGCGGCTAGCTCCCGGTGTACCGACATGGGTACAGAAGGCGCATAACGAGTCGAAGCGGATTGACTAGACTCGGTGTAAGAGGAAGGCTTCATAGGAAGGGATAGGAATCGCTTATGTGCTTTTGCTTGAGTTTTGAGGCTGATTGCGGGAGAGGAAATGGGCCAAAAACCAGGCTAATCCAAGGATTCGGCAGAAGATGCGGGACTAAGTAGTCAAATTAGAGCAACGTCGGTGACATTCGTCAAGCGTAAGCCTAGCGAAATGTCAAAAAAACGGTTAAAGCTAGGCCAGAGTAAAGAATACAGATATATCAAGTTCGATTAACCTAACCGACTGCCTATTTGTACCCTATTTTGATTCTGTTCTCTTTATCTTCTTCTCTTTGGTTGATCATTTTTTCCAGATCGCTTTTCCTAAGGCGCTTTTCCTAGGTTGCTTTTCCCAGAGATAAGCTCGCTCCGAGCGCTTAAGCCTAATGATTGAGCTAAAATAGCCAGCCCAACCAGATCTGTAGTATCGGCGCAGCCTCCAAAGCTGAAGTCAGTGCCATCTTGACTAAAGAGCAGCGCAACCAGCTTCAGGCTATGCGCGAAGAGCATTGGGGTCACCGGGATGAAATCCGTCGCTAGGCTATAGTTAACCACTCATTTATCAAGCATGCCATCGACAGGCAGCTAGTCTGTTGAAATTAGCCTTTGAGCTTCTTCTACAGTCGCTTCAGCGAATTCATCTAAGCTAGCAGCCATCGCTTTTGCGGTCTTAGTCAGCTTTTTTGTTTGGTCTAGCTTTTTGCCAAATGAAGCTAGCGCCGCGCCAGCGTCTGCAAACAGCTCTTTGTATTCAGAGGGTGGTTTGCTCAACCATTCCTTGAAGTCTGTAGACTCTGTGTCTATCTGCTTTAATGGTGTCTGGCCTTTTGATTTTGAAGCGTGCTGTAGCTGCGCTAGTGCTTTTTCCCACGAAGCTTTGTAACGCAAGTCTAGAGGCTTTATCTCTTGATACTGCGCTTTTAGTTGCTTGCTTGTGGTCACCTTTGCAAGCTGATAGACCTTTGATTTAAGTTCAATAAGCTTCATGAGGCAGCAGAAGTTTGTTTTTGAGCGAGCTGAGCGCTAAGTGCTTTATTCGAGGCTTTGTTTTGAGTTTCTAACGTCTGATTGAGCCCAATTAGCTGATCGATTTGCTCTTTCTGTTCAGCTAGAATGGCTCTGGCCTCATCCCGTTCTCTTCTAAATCTATTGGTATGAGCGACTCGCCCACCTAGGCTTTGGTTATTCTTGCCCAGCTCCTTTCTACGCTTCGATTCTTTGTCAAACGCTTTTTGCAGCGACTCAAATTTCTCTAGCAGCTCTGTATAGGCTTTGCTAGTTTCCGCTTCGACTTTTAATGCTTCATTTTCTGTAGTCAGCGTTTTAATCTTGGTTCGTAGCGCCTCAGCTTCTTTATCTTTACCGAAAAGAACCTGTTGAAATCTGCGAATGATTTTCTCTAAATTGGAGCGCTCGGTTTCAAGCTGTTTGTGGCTGTCTTCGATTTTGGTGATTTGCGATCACAACAGCATAGAGCGGCGCTGCAAAACCCGAGAGGTACACACATATTTAATAACAGCAACCATTCGGTCCTGCTCTAGCCCTGGTAGCTGAGCCACGGTAGGACTTTTCCAAAGCTCGTCATAGTTCGTGCATCTATGGCGAAGCGTTGAGGTCTTGACATGTTCAGGGTCTGAAATCAGAGCTTCGTTCTTAAACGAAACGCGATCATACCAATACTCAAAAAGCTCTTTATTAGAAAAGTTCTCAGTAGAAGGTGCAGCAGCAGAAGGCATAGCGGAAACCTGGCCAAGGGAAAGCGGGTGCTTTAGTGTTTCAATCCTATCGCAAGCTAGTCGTAACCAAAGAGCAGGTTCGCTATGCTTTGACTGTGCTGAAAGCAAACTAACACTATTTATGAGTATGGCTGAACTTATCACGGAAGTAGAGACAGGTGGACATGGGTCTGTCTGCATAACTATCCCTCCAGACATCCTGCCAGACCTACCTAATAGTGACTTCAGGTTGCTTGGCAAGCAAGGATTCGTCTGGTATGAGGACTTCGTAGCGTTTAGAAATATAGGGGATAGTCGAAGCTACTCTGTAAAGATCTATCTGTCGGAAGAGCTCTCTTTGCAAGAAGATATTAAGCGCTCTATCCTCCTCCCCTATACTGTGCAGCCGCCTGGAGAACTTTTGGTAACAGGTTCCTACGGTGAATGTCATTCGTTTCAGATAACACCTGGAAAGTATCAGCTGTTATTTGAATCGCGATTTATGACTGACCAGGAGATAGCAGCTTCTATTGAGTACAATAGACGACTCAGCGAAGTCGGAGGCCCTAATCCTGAGTTTGGGGAAGAGGCTAGACCCCAACTGTTCATTTTTACGTTCATCCCTACGACAGACGAAGTAGAGGCTAAGATAATTCATCCTACGTACGAGACACTCGTAAGACAATATCGCGGCCTCATCACGTCTACAGGCTTCGACCCTCGGAAAGAACTGGTTTTGCATCATACGTCTCGGCCACCCGGCTATCCATAAGATGATGGCGATCGCCCAATTTCTCTCTAGCTTCGGTAGCGCCTGTCCTTCTGCACTTCGCCAAAGCTGATCATAGTTTGTACAACCGTATCTGAGCCTAAAGACTTCAAAAAAAAATAACGACTTACTTAGCTGCCATAAGCGCTCCATCAGACGTTAGCGAATCATCAACAGGTTGCGCCGCGCCGACTAATGAAATAAGAGGCCCCATCTGCTCTTGTCCTGTCAGCGCTAGCTCACTATGGCAGAGCAAGACCTGCTCCCCGGCGCGACCAAGCAGGTCATGTAGCGTCCGACTGAGATTAGCTTCGTTTGCCTCTTCCATCTCTGCTAAGGTAATTGGCCTTCTCGGCCAATTTTGTAAGAACAGCGGCGCACCGAAGAGTTCTCCGGCGCTGCTAGCCCATAAGGGTGAACCGGCATCTAGCCAAAACTGCCAGCGATGAGTCAGACGCTGGGCGCGGTACTGATAGATAGTAGAGAGCGTCACACCCTTACGGCCTAAAGCACGCGGATTGACTGGATAGGGGTTGGCAGAAACGGTTCCTTTTTGAATGAGTTGGATAAAGCGACCGACATCGCTCAATCGATGGCTAGAACGAGATGATTCTGACGTGCTCC
The DNA here is from genome assembly GCF_015207105.1 of cf. Phormidesmis sp. LEGE 11477. GTDB lineage: Bacteria > Cyanobacteriota > Cyanobacteriia > Phormidesmidales > Phormidesmidaceae > Phormidesmis. The sequence goes on along the minus strand of NZ_JADEXO010000072.1, from coordinate 3,016 downwards.
ATTCTGCTGGGTTCTGAGCGCCGTCAACAAGGTGCAGACGATCTTCCACCTCCCAAAAGTACTGAGCGGTTTCCATCAGTTCGCGCAGGGTGGCAAGCTGGTCGGCTGGCAAATGAGCAGCGCGCCATAAAAAATCTTGAACGATGCGGTCGATGGTGATGACAGGCTTGAGTGTGAGTCGCTGCGCTCGGAGCTGCTTTTGAGAGTCGATCCAGCTCAAAATGCGGTTGTAGGCGTTGACGCTCTGGTGGCCAAGGCGGTCCCAGCGAGAGAAAGTCTCGGCGGGGAGGAGGTGGGGATTTTCGATATCGGGGACGAAGCAGTTGTCGGCGATTAGCTCGGCGCGGACAGGATCGATGGCGACGAGGTCGAACCAGGTGTTGGTTTCGCTGGGTGAAGCGGAAGCGGGAGATAGGGGAGAAGGGGAAAGGTTTTGGCTGAGGATGACGAGCATTTCGGCGATCACATCTCGATCAACTAGTCGCCCTAGTCCTGGATAGATTAGCGCTAGCAAAGACAATAGCGATCGCACCATGGGCGAACTGACCAAAGGCCGCTGATCGTTAAGCGATTCGATGCCGATGCCTCGGCTGCTAAGAATTTCAATCAGGCTGTAGCGACCGATAGAGTCTAGACCAGGGCCGATGACGGCGACTTCATCGGGCTGAACCTGACCGCTTTCGATTGCGCGGGCGATTGCCTCTGCTGTAATTCGCAGCATCTGCCCTCTAGAGGTGGCCTGCAAAAGCGTTATTTCATCGGGCAAAGCTGGCATCGCTAGCGGATCAGCGACCCATTCGGCAACGCGATCGCCCCACTTCCCCAAAGACGCTTTCATCGGTCTTTCTAGCGCTATCTGTTCACACCGAGCTGATAAAGGTAGCAATGCTGCTGGATCTGCTCCCAAGCCTAGCCGCACTTTGCCCTGAGGGTTAAAGGTAAACAGGCAAGGGCGTTCTGCTTCTAAAAAGACCGAAAACAGAGCCGACATAATTGCTGGGTATTCATCCACATCGTCGGCTAGTACGCCTTTGAACCGGGCTAGCAGTTGCGTCTGATACTGTGGCATTGGTAGCAGGTGCCGCCAGTACAGCGCGCTCATAATGCCGTAGGTCAATAGACCTCTTTGCAAGCACCATTTTTGCCAGCTGATCAGCGCCGTACCCACCGAATCCCATAGCGCCAGGTGTGCCAAAGACCCCGGCATTCCCGCCTTCAAAATATCGGCAATTTCTTCGATAGGGATGCAGCCTTGAGAGGCTAGCTGCAAAAAATCTAGGCTACGGCGCACTAGGCGTGACTCGCGCCAGCCGTCTACTTCTAGCTCACCGCTATCTAGCTGGGGTCGCCAGAGCTCTGTAGCCAAGACCTGCTCGTTTTCAGGGCGGAGCTTGAGCGGAAACTGAGCCTGCAAGCCAAGCGTCTGAACCAGCAGCGGCCAAAAAAGGATAATTTCGTCCTGAATGAATCCAGCCGGAGTAGAGGTCAAGGTAGCAACGCGATCGCCTAGCTCATCTATCAACCGTCCGGCTAGCGCAATCCGATTGTCACCGTTCGCTCCAAATATCAGCAAAGGCTGCTGTTGCTGCGCCCCCACCTGCTGGGCAAAGCCAATTAGCTGCTGTGTTTTACCGCTGCGGGTTTCGCCAGCAATCCAGTGAGCGACCATTGCTAGACTCTCCTAATAATGCAAAAGCCCACACTTGAGTGCAGGCTTTTGCAAATATATCGTTTTCCATAGCTTTTAGCCTTAGTTGCGGCTAGAGCCTAGCAACAGGTTAGATCGACTCTATCAAGCCGGAACCTGTGAAGTTGGAAACCTATGAGGTAGAAACTTATCAAGTAGTTACGAGACAGAAGCCGCAACTACAAATAAGCCAACTACGAGGCTAGCTGCCAAACTACCCAAAATAATGTAATTACGCTTTTCTGTACCTGTAGGCGGCTCAGCCTGATACATCTTGGGCTCAACTGCAAAGTTGTTTAGCAAACCGCCTTCGTCTTCTGTGTATCTCATATTTATTAAGCTCTCAATCTATTTGTAAACTTATGTTAACAAAACTTAGGGCTTTTTTCCAGTCCCTGCAGATTAAATATACATAAAGGCAGACAAGGTTGCTATCGACGAAATTATCTATAGCGTTTATCACTTTGCTCCACACAATCTTTAGCAGTAAAACCCTTGTCGTAAAAGAGCAAAGTGGCCGGCAAGTATGCGGATACATCCAATGCTAGCCATATACGAAATCAGCATTAAGTCAGTTCAGTAGATTAATTCAGCAGACTAGTTTAGCCAGCCTACTTTGTCGAAACTGCGTCAATGAGTAATCGTTCCAGTTGTCGGCGAGCTAGCACTAGCATAAACCTTGATTGGGATGCGCCCAGCCTGATACGCCAGTCGGCCCGCTGCAGTCGCCATGCCCATAGCTCTACCCATAGCAATAGGATCTTTAGCCAATGCGATCGCGCTATTAACTAGCAGGGCATCAGCTCCTAGCTCCATTGCATACGCTGCCTCACTAGGCGTCCCAATCCCAGCGTCGACGACGACAGGCACCGCTGCGTTTTCAATAATGATTTGGATATTGGCCGCGTTTTTGATTCCCTGCCCCGAGCCAATCGGTGAACCCAAAGGCATCACGGTCACACAGCCCACCTCTTCTAACCGTTTTGCTAGCAGCGGATCGGCGTTGATATAGGGCAATACTGCAAAGCCTTCTTTCACCAACTGTTCAGCCGCCTTCAGTGTATCGATCGGGTCGGGTAGTAGGTACTTCGCATCTGGAATCACCTCTAGCTTCACAAAGTTATTCTCTTCTTGGCCTAGTAGCTTCGCCATCTCGCGGCCTAGCCGGGCTACGCGGATAGCCTCATCTGCGTCTTTACAGCCTGCTGTATTTGGCAGCATCCAAATCTTTTGCCAGTCAATTGCTTCTGCTAGGCCCTCATGTCCTGGCGCGTTGGTCTGCACTCGCCGGACAGCGACTGTGACAATTTCGCTGCCGCTGGCTTCGAG
>NZ_JADEXO010000071.1 GCF_015207105.1 cf. Phormidesmis sp. LEGE 11477 | reverse complement strand
CACTCACAATCTTTAGATCCGCTGGAGATTTGCCGGGCGTTAAGCTGGATTATTCCCTATGTGCTGTTTTCGCTAGGCAGCTATTACGTTGTCGATGATCTCACCCAAGAGGCGAAAACCGGGACGCTGAATTTTATTCGGCTGAGCCCGCGTCCGGCCCGAGAAATTTTGCTGGGTAAGCTGCTGGGCGTGCCGCTATTGCCGCTGATATTGGTGCTGACGGCGGTACCGATGCACGTAATTTCTGGGCTGAGCGCTGGGGTTTCTTGGCTGCTGCTGCTGAGCTACTACGCAATTGTCGGTGCGGGCGCGGTGTTTGTTTTTATGCTGGCTTTGCTAGTGGGATTGAGCGGCGGGAAGTCGGCGCTAAGGCAACAGCGAGCGGTGGGTGCGATCGCCTTTTCTGGTCTGGTTTTATTAGCTATTACGCCAATTTTCATGTCGTGGAACACAGAAATCACCTGGCAGTCTATCCCAACAGGCGAGCTGTTATTTAGGAGCTGGCGAACCCCTGTGTTGGTGAACTGGCTGTATCTACCAATATCCCGTAATCCATGGCTGGCTCATCTGTTTCTATTGGGTAACTTAGCGGTTGCTTGCGCTCTAGTCTGGCAGATGTTGGTACGTCAGTTTAGCCTGCCTCAAACGACGCTGTTGAGCAAGCAGTCAAGCTACTTGACTACAGCCTATCTCAACGCTTTAGCCTGCGGATTCCTACTAAGTCCTTGGCTCGATGCCGACGATCAGTTCGATAGTATGATCGCTATTTATATAGCGAATGTTGCCCTGTTTGGCGTATTGTTGTTCGCCTTGGTGTCCTCTCGTCAGCAGCTGATGGATTGGATAAACTATCGAGCAAGATCAAGCGGAATAGGGCGACTGCGCGACTGGATTTGGGCAGAGGCTAGTCCGATGGTTGGGGCGATCGCGATTAACTTTCTGATTGCGGCAGTGCTGCTGGTTCCGTTTACCTGGCTAATTAGATCTCAGTTAGATAGAGATCCTATCTCGGCGATCGCCCTCGTCTTCGCAACGCTAAGTATAGGCGTCAGCCTGCTGACCTACGCGACGCTGGTGCAACTTATTTTTAGTACGAAAGTGCGATCGCCTTTAATTTGGGCAGCCGGAACGGTAGCTGTCGTGGCCTTTGTGCCCCCTTTAGTTCTAGGATTCAGCGGCTATGACCCCCAAGAATGGCCAAGATTAGGGTTTGTCTGGACGTATCTAGGCGTGCCTCTGATGGGGGATGTGGCAACTAGCGTACCGCCGCTGGCCTGGGTAGGATTTATCGGTCAGCTATGCTTGCTGGCGCTTTTGTGGAATAGGCTGAGCAGCCAGCTCAGGAAACTAAGACTGAGTCGGACCGCTGTCAATCTGCCGTCGGCTTGAGCTACGCACGTTATAGAACAAAGGGTGTAGCCTTTTTAGGTGTAGTGAGCAGAGTGCGGCAGGCTATAGTCACTTCCAAAGCGCTGCTAAGACGCCCTCAAAACATACCTAGCTGTTCTTCTGGGTCAGTAGCTGAAATTGGCTGAACCGGGCTCTGGCGGTTTGTCTTTTTAGCAGCAGAAACAACAGCTTTTTTCTTTCGCTTTCTAGCGGGAACAGTAGCACTGATCGGATCGCTAGCGTTCTCACGCAGACCCACGGCAATCTTACTGTGCTGCTCTATCTGAGTCATCACCTGCCTAGCGCGGCTGATCACCGTTGCCGGCAGCCCTGCTAAGCGTCCAGCTTCTATGCCATAAGACTTATCCGCACCGCCAGGACGCACCTGATGCAAGAAGATGATTTTATCGGGCATCTCTTTGACTGTGACCTGATAGTTTTCTACATTAGAGAGAATAGAAGCCAGTTCGTTAAGTTCGTGGTAATGAGTGGCAAAAATAGTGCGAGCGCCGATGTCGGTAGCCAAATGTTCGGCGACGGCCCAGGCGATTGAAAGCCCGTCGAAGGTGGCAGTGCCTCGGCCAATTTCATCGAGTAAAACCAGAGACTGAGCGGTGGCATGATTGAGAATGTTGGCGGTTTCATTCATCTCTACCATGAAGGTCGATTGCCCGGTGGCCAGATCGTCTACAGCGCCAACTCGGGTGAAGATGCGATCGCATACCCCTAGCATCGCCGATTTTGCCGGCACAAAGCTCCCCACCTGCGCCATCAGCTGAATCAGGCCCACCTGCCGCAGATAGCAGCTTTTGCCGCTCGCATTCGGCCCAGTCAAAATCACTAGATCGGGGGTGATATCGGTCGCGGCGTTTTCTACGCTGCCAATCCCCGTGTCATTCGGCACAAAAAAGCCAGCTGGCAAAGATTGTTCTACTACCGGATGGCGACCGTCTTCAACAAATACGGGCCGACCCTTAACAATCTCAGGACGGCAGTAGCCCTGATAGATTGCCACTTCAGCCAGCGCGGCCAGTACATCTACCGCCGAGACCGCAGCCGCTACCTGACGAATCAGACTCACGTGCTGAGCCACCTGGTCGCGCAGGCCGATAAACAGATCGTATTCTAGCTGGTGAATCTGTTCGTTGAGATTGTTCAATCTCGCTTCGCAGTCTTTAAGCTCAGTGGTAATGTAGCGCTCTTCATTGGTCAGCGTTTGCTTGCGAGTGTAGTTGGTTGGAGCCAGGTCTGCTTTACTGCGAGAGATGCTGATGTAGTAGCCAAAGGCTTTGGTATAGCCAACTTTCAGATTCGATATACCCGTCCGGGTGCGTTCTGTTGTTTCTAGGTTGGCAATCCACTGCTGGTCTGTTGTAATTTGCTGGCGTAGCTGATCGAGCTGGGGATTGACGCCATCGCGAATCAGGTTGCCCTCAGTCAGGTAGAGCGGCGGGGTTTCGACCAGGTGCGATCGCAATACTGCACCCAACTCTTCTAATTCAGGCGGCACAAACTGCAGCTTTACCAGATAAGGAGAAGTGGCATGAGACATCAGCCCTGCTAAATCTGGCAGCTTGGCAAAAGAATCGGCCATCGCCACCAGATCGCGACCGTTCGCCGTCCCCGATCCGGCTCTACCCGCTAGCCTTTCTAGGTCATAGATCTGCTTTAGCAACTGTTGCAACTGCTGTCGCAAGCTGCCTTGGCTCACCAGCTCTTCGACCGTATCTTGTCTAGCCTGAATTCCCTCCATATTCAACAACGGCTGTAAGAGCCACCGCCGCAGCGCCCGTCCGCCCATCGCCGTCACGGTTCTATCGAGCGCCCATAGTAAAGAACCATGATAAATACCGTCTCGGCAGGTTTGGGTAATTTCTAGATTCCGCCGAGTCTGATGATCGATGATCAAATACTCGCTGAGGGCATAGGCTCTGAGCATTTGCAGCGGCGCGAGGCTGGTCTTTTGCGTGTCTTCCAAATACTCCAGCAGACCGCCAGCGGCGCGAGTCGCCAGGGGCAGATGATTGCAGCCGACGCCTTCGAGCGATCGCAGTTTCAAACTTTCCAGCAGCCGCTGCTGAGCTTCGGATTTGGTAAATGGGGTTTGCGATCGCAAGGTATAGCAGAACTGAGCGGGTAAACACTCGGGTAGCTGACTAGACTTTTCACCGGGGCGCAGCAGCCCGCCCAAATCCGGGGCGTTACTGGGCACCAAAATTTCCGCTGGCTGCAATCGCATCAGCTCTTGGGCGAGGTGGTCTAGCCCTGTGGACTGCGTGGTGAGAAATTCGCCAGTTGACACATCGGCGTGGGCCAGCCCCCAGTGCTCTCCAGCAATGACCACAGCGGCCAAAAAGTTGTTTTGCCGAGCGCTGAGCATGCCTTCTTCAATCACGGTGCCCGGCGTGATGATGCGGGTGACTTCGCGTTTGACCAGTCCTTTGGCTAGGGCCGGATCTTCTACCTGATCGCAAATGGCGATCGCATAGCCTTTGGACACAAGCTGCTCGCAATAGCGCTCTAGCGCATGGTGCGGAATGCCAGAGAGCGGCACTCGGCCAATTGCCTTGCCAGAATCTTTGCTGGTCAGAACTAGCTCTAGCTCACGCGCGATCGTAATTGCATCTTGAAAAAACGTCTCAAAAAAATCACCCACCCGGTACATCAGCAGCGCATACGGATGCTGATCTTTGATCTCCGCATAGTGCCGCATCATCGGCGTCATCTCTTCTCGGTTAACCTCGCGGTAGTCAGCGTAGCGAACCGTATGTTTAGCTAGCCGTTCCGGCACACCGTGGCTATTGGTCTGATGATTAACCGTATCGTTCGCTTGATGCGAAGACTGAGCAGGTTGGTTGGCGGCTTTTGAAGCAGTCATAGAGGCTGGCTAGAAGCTGGGTGATCAACAAAGGGAGTGATGGTGATAATAGTGCTCTCCATTCTAAGCGTTTGCGCTGAGATCACCCTTTATTTTCCAAAATCTCTCGGCTTCAGCAGAGGAGCGTTCGTCAACGAAAAGAACGTATTGACCGGGGTGAGCGCATCGATGTATTACTGCCTGTCTGTAGCTTCGGCCTCGGCAAGCTCTACCGTTGCGGCTCTGGATGCAGTAGGTTTTTTCCCAAAGCTCCCGTGACCGTCAAGCTTCTGGTCTCTTCACTGCTATTGCCACGGTTGTTCATCGAGCAGGCAGTAAATTGAGGAAAGGCGGCACTGGACAGCCCAGTGTAATGAGAATAGCCCGTAGCAGTTCAGCTTCTTGATCTGTAGTGTGTCCATCTATCAGAACCGTATGGGCGCAGGCTTGCGCGATCGCTCGTTTCAGCTTTGGTTCTGCCTGTCGCAACCGCCGTAGTGCCTTGCTGAGATTAGATAGGGTGCAGGTAGGCATGTCTGCGGGCATCGTCTGCTTTGTAACGCCTGGTAGCTGTTGAATGCCGCAACGAAAGGCGTAGTCTATCTGCGAATGTTGGGTCTGGCCAGCCTTTGCAAGAGCAGAGATTAGCAGCAGGCTATCAGACCAAACGTCGGTGAGTTGAGAGGCCCTTTCCGCCGCTGTCTGCTCAGGCTTGAAATAGGTTGCTAAGCGATATTGCAAAACAGATTGAAGCGCAAATTCGTTTAAAGATAGTTTCCCGTCTGCTTTTATTAGGGCTTTCACACGGATGAAAAACTGAGCAGCCACTTCCGGCTTTAGCTGCTTGAGCGCAGGAATGCACAGTTCTATCAATGGCAGTCGAGATCGCACAGATACCTGCTCAAGCAGCGGCTCTATCTTCTCTAGCAAGTCGTATACTGTTCGCGAACTGTCAGCGATGATTTGCTTTTGTCGCGATCGCACCTCTGTGTCTGGGTCCAACAGTAAGCCATAGCAGACCGCGACGGCACCGGTTTGAGCACGCACTGCCTGCAAAAGACGCTGGGGTAAATGCTTCAAAAGCGACTGTGCTTGCGTGAGGTGGGCTGGCGTCACTATGCCGATATCAGCAACAAGGGCATCAGGCGCTAGGCGATTGGGTGCTTCGAGTCGATCTGTGCTGCGCTCTACTTCATCGGCTGCTGCAAAGCTGGAGATGGCCATTGCGCTACTGCGCTGCTCGATAGGGTTGTGGCTGCTTAGGGTAGCTGGGGAGGCACCTTCTGTAATTCCTGCTAGTGAGCGATTTGCTGCCTGGGTGCGGGCAGGTGAGCTAGTCCCGATAGCAGCATCACTCCCCAACCGACGAATACGCTCAGCCAGCGGTGGATGAGTCGAAAAAGCACTCGCAAAAGAGCTAAGCGCAGAAACATTATTGAAAAATAGGTGGCTTGCGGCCTCAGCTTCAGTAGAAGAGATCTGCGATCGCTTAGACTGCTGAGCAATGCATCTCAAGGCATCGGCAATTCCCGCTGGATTTCGAGTGAACTGTACCGCAGATGCATCGGCCAAAAATTCTCGCTGACGAGAAACAGCGCTTTTGATCATCTGACCAAAAATCCAGCCGATCGCCCCAATCACGGTCATCGAGCAGGCGAAGGCTAGCCACGCTCCTCCTTGTTTATCACGGTCTGAAGCCGTATGGCGACGATGGCTGCTAAATAAGAAACTGCGGCCTATCAAATGAATAAACAGCAGGCCATGCACTAGACCCATCAGCTTCATATTAAGTGCCATATCGCCATTGACGATGTGGCTAAACTCGTGACCGATAACGCCCTGTAGCTGATCTCGATTGAGCTGAGTAAGGCTGCCTTGAGTCACACCGATAACAGCGGTGTTGGCAGTCAGACCAGCTGCAAAGGCATTGATGCTCGCCTCTGGCAGCAAATAGACTTCAGGAACCGCAATGCCCGCTGCGATCGCCATTTCCTCTACTACATTCAACAGCTCGCGCTCCTGCGGATTCGAGGTATCTTGCCCAACTAGTTGACCGCCTAAACCCTGGGCAACGACCTTGCCACCGCCCCGCAAGGTAGTCATCTTACGAAAGCTACCAAAAGCAACAATCAGACAGATGCTCAGGGCGATTGTCCCTAACCAGGCAGGTTGCCAAGAACTTTGTACTACACCATTCTGCCTAGCAATCAAGATGCAGGCCGCGTACATTGCCAAAATAGTAAATGTGATCGCACAACCAAACAAAAAAATCAGATAGGTTGTTGTGCGTTTAGCTTCGTCCTGATGCTCGAAAAAGTTTTTCATCGACTCTCATTCCTCTCATGCTACCGGCAGCCACTTATGAAAAAGAAACTCGAGGCGTCCGCCGTGCTTCTGCGGTGACTTCCTGCCATAGTTCAGCAAAAGAAAAATTAAACGTATTTGCGACTAGGTTGTTAGGAAACACTTCACGACTGGTGTTGTAGAGAGTGACACCATCGTTGAAGGCTTGCCGCGCAAAGGAAATCTTGTTTTCAGTAGTTCTTAGTTCCTCCATCACTGTTTGCATAGACTGGTCAGCTTTGAGATCCGGGTAGTCCTCACTCACTACCATTAGTCGGCTTAGCATCCCTGTAAGCCCTGCCTCGGCTGTCATTGCTTGCTGCATAGCCTGTGGATCGCCTGGAGCCGCTGCCGCAGCTCTAGATGAACTCATAGCTTGGTTACGCGCTGCAATCACAGCCTCTAGCGTTTCGCGTTCGTGTGCCATGTAGCCCTTCGCCGTCTCTACCAGGTTAGGAATCAGGTCATAGCGGCGCTGCAGTTGCACATCGATTTGCGAATAAGAATTCTGATAGCGGTTGCGTAGGGTGACCAGCCGGTTGTAGCTTTTCCAAACAAATAGCCCTACCGCTACAATCGCTGCGACTAATAGCAGCAGAATTATTCCAAAAATAGACATTAGCAAATTCTTATATAAGCTTCAGTAGCCTATATACTCCTAATCATCCGTACCTTTGTAGGGTGCCCAACAACAATAGAGTCCTGTTAGCAATTCAACCCAGTGCTCAACGACCCATACTCAGATATTCAGCGCAAGTTGCAGGTGCGGCCTGAAGCTGAAAGGCTACCTCTATGGCTCAAAGCTCAGTACTTAACCTTCTCTTTCCTCAATGGCAGGGGTCAGGCAACATTGGCCTCTATAACGGTGCAAAGCTGTTGCATAGCGCTCTGCCTTCAAAAGCGACTTTCGTAGAAGTGCCTGTCTCTTCTACATATTCCATAGCGATCGCAGAAAATGTCCTGGGTCTCAGTCAAGTGAGTGCTCAGCTCAACTGCGCTGCTGAGATTATCAGTGAGCACAGCCCGGAATATATCTTCACGATTGGTGGTGATTGTGGGGTAGAAATCGCACCAGTCTCGTTTCTCAATCGAAAGCATGAGGGCATAGCGGTTGTTTGGTTAGATGCACACGCAGACCTCAATACGCCTGCGTCTTCTCCTAGTAAGCACTTTCACGGAATGCCGCTGTGATCGCTACTAGGGCAAGGAAGTGGTCATATCACAAGCCGGTTATTCTCAACACTAGTTCCCAACCAAATATTCCTGGTAGGCACGAGAGAGCTTGATGAGTCCGAGCAAGCGTTCATCTCGCGAAACAGACTTCGCATATTCTCTGTCAACTCAGTGAATCAAGTCCAGAATTATCAACTCCTATCAGCTATTAGCGCTGCTGGGTTTCGCAAAATATACATTCACTTAGACCTAGATGTTCTAGAGCCGACTAGCTTTCCTCATGTCGTCTGTCGGACTCCCAAAGGTATCAGCGTAGACCGTCTCAAACAGCTGCTATCCGAACTCATAGACAGATTTGAGGTTGTTGGCGGTAGCGTTTTAGAATTTCTGCCTGTAGAGTCAAGCGTTGAAGGCACTATCGTAGCGTCCTCTTTTGTCAACATACTTCAGCTCTGAGCTACTTCGCTATGACCCAAAAACAAAAAGGAAGATTTTCAGAGCGGTCATATGTACTATTTTATGCTAACGGTGCTAACTGCTATTCAAACTCTGGAGACGCATAATGACGAGCCTGCCTAACATCTCTACAGGATCGTCTAGAAGAAGTAGCTACAATTGAACCATTGGTAATTGATAACTGAGAATATGCGTCCTCTTCTTACGACTGGCCTGGTCATAACGGTGCTTTTCGGTGGGCCAACAACTGCTCTAGCTGAGAGTGTAGACGCGCCCTCTCACCAAGTCACTACAGCTTTGAACACTACAGCTTTGAACACTACAGCTTTGAACATAGAAGATAAAGTCGAAGCGGAAAGACTCGTTAGTCAAGTACCAAGGATTGAGCCCAGCAGTGCTAGCGACTACGCAAATCTGGGAGTCGAACTTCAGCGGCAGAGCCGCTATGAGGAAGCAGAAGCTGCCTTTCGTCGTACTGTAAGTATCAACCCGACTGATACTGTTGGCTACCACAATCTAGGTATCTTGCTGAAGAAGCAGAACCGCTATGAAGAAGTAGAGGAAATCTATCGCGAAGTTTTACGTATAAACCCAGACGATGCTACCGCTCATAGGAACCTAGCAGTTTCTCTTGTAGCCTAAAACCGCTATCAAGAGGCAGAAGTAGCCTTTCTTGAAGTCTTACGTATTCCGCTGGGAGACGCTGTTGCTTACTACAACCTTGGCTATCCATACCACCTACAGGAACGGCTGAGTGAAGCGATTGGCCTTTACAAGCAGGCTTTAGATATTGACGCTGACTTCGTTATCGCACAAGATAAGTTGCAGGAAGCAGAGCGTCTACTTACTTCAAGAAGTGGTTCTACCTCTACCTCTGAATAGTCACGTTCAGAACATTCACGAACCCAACAGAGTAGATAAGAGTGTGTCTTTCTGAGATGCCGTTCATCAAACACGTCGCCTGCAGTATAGATATCTCAGGACAGTCTACTTCCAGCAGTAGCATGTTTGACAGTCTCATTATTCAGACCTTTTGATACTGTGCTAAAACAGTGTCTCAAACCATGTCTCAAAACATCGTTCTCAAAACGTCTAAGATATAAGTAGACGCTTGAGGTAGGTTATGTCAACGGTTGGCTATGCGCGGGTCAGTTCTGTCGGTCAAAGTCTCGACGTGCAGCTCGATAAGCTCAAAGGCTGTGACAAGGTTTTTCAGGAGAAGCGAACTGGCACCTCTAGCACTCGTCCACGGCTGAAGGCTTGCCTAGAGTATGTCAGGGAAGGCGATACGTTGGTGGTGACTCGGCTCGATAGGTTGGCGCGGTCTACATTGCATCTGTGTCAAGTGGCCGATCAGCTTCAGGAGAAGGGCGTCAACCTCAAGGTGATTGACCAAAGCATTGATACAGGCGATGCCACTGGCCGACTGCTCTTTAATATGCTGGGTGCGATCGCACAGTTCGAGACGGAAATTCGTGCTGAGCGGCAGATGGATGGCATCCGCAACGCTAAAGCGAACGGCGTTCTTCTAGGCAGGCGGAAGCACTTAACCGATGATGAACATGTAGAGCTTCAGCAGAAGCGGATAGACGGCGCTCTCATCAAAGACCTGATGGCAGAATACAACCTCTCGAAGGCTAGTGTCTACCGCTACTTAGACGGAATAACAGTCGAGGGCTCCTGATGACATCGCCTAGTCGAAAAACTTCCTACGCGGCGGTGACTGCTTTGGCATCAGCGTACTGCTTTAGCCGTGCAATCGAGGTCTGTTCTACCTTCACTTGGCAGTCATCAAAGGTCACTGAGTCTGGGTCTAGCAGGTGTGCGATCGCCAGTTCTATCACTAGCTCAGTAGGTATCTGTGTCTTCTCTGCGTACTGGATTGCCTGACTTTGTAGGATAGGCGGGAGGATAGCTAATAGGCTGACATCCTCGGCAGTGCTGATGGGTTCATTGTCCAGCGAGGTATCTAGCTCAAGGAAGTACTTGAGCGCTCCTTCGATCACTGCGTTAGCCGTCAGCTCTGACTCATGCGCATAGGTCAGGATCGCTGCCCGAATGTTGTCCGGTAGCGGGTCTAGAATGCAATTGTCTATCGGTGAATCGTTCGGACTCATAGCCTATTCCTTTTAATTGACCCGCACGTTGTAAGGGGGAATTAGCTGTCGGATGATGATCTGCTCTAATTGCAATGATAACCGAATCCATTGCAGACTCAGCGTGACCGCTGCTATCCTCACATCGTCTGGGTTCAGCTTGTCCATGAATGCCCAGCCCAGCGCTTTATGTCCGCCTTTGAAGCGGCCTTTGACACTACCTGACTTACCGACATAGAGGATGCCTTGGGTTCTGTGTTTGACGGCGTAGATACCTGGACTCGGCGGCAGTTCGGCGAACTCTCTAGTCAGCGGGCAGCAGGCAGCGAACGGCGTCTCTTCGAGCACTTTGAGAATTCTCAAAGCTTCTGCGTTGATAGCATCTACAGAATCGTTCATCCAGGTGAAGCAGGAGAATAAGCCATACGAGACGGCTACTGGATTGTACTTGAACGGCCTCCTCTGAAAACCTAACCTTTGTTCGGGCTGCTATGTTGGGGCCTGAGTTTACCAGGGGTGCCCGAATATATCTCAACCAGAAGTCTTTTCGCTATATAACTGGATGACTCCAGTAATGTTATCTGCGCCATAGCCCTGATGTCTTGCCTTTTGAAAGACCTGATGCGCACTTTTACCCATAGGAATCTCCAACTGCTCCTGACTAGTAGCTAGATACAACAGATCTTTTTCCACTAGCTCGATTGGAAACATAGGTGCGAACTTGCGGGCTACCATCGCCTCTGCTAAAGCTTTAGCCGCAGGACTGCATACAGGCGTCGCGCTCAGTATGTCAACGGCTTGCGTACCTTCTAATCCACAGTGCTGCATAAAGGTAATCAGTTCGCTCAAAGCGGCTGCTTGAATACCAAACAGGGCGTTGACCGCCAGCTTAATAGCCATACCGTTTCCAACGGTGCCAGCATGATGAACAGCGCTTCCTAGAGAGTCTAGAACCGGTCGAACGCGCCCCAGAACATCTGCGTCACCACCTACAAAGTAGATAAGGCGAGCGGCTTCAGCTTGGGGTAACGAACCAGCTACGGGAGCGTCTAGGAAAGCACGGTTCTTTAGCTGAAAGTGTTGAGCAAGTGTGCGCGTCCACCCAACAGTGAGCGTAGAACTTTCTATCGCGATAGCGTCTTTCTCTAATCCCTCTAAAGCTCCAACTTCGTCAGCAAGCCATACCTGCTTAGAAGCTTCATCATCGCGCACCATACTAATCACAACCTCAGCCGATCTCATGGCTGCGCAGGGCGTATCAGCAACCTCAGCGCCTGCGGCTGCTAGCGCCACAGTCTTCTCTACACTGCGATTCCACACGGTTAAAGCATGACCCTGCTGCAACAGATTGTTGGCTATGCGCGAACCCATCGCACCAATACCTAGCACGGTAATTCGACTCATTGAAGTTCTCCTGATGTTGACTCTTTTTGAACTCTAAACAGCAGATCTAAAGGCTTCAATAGTCAGTGGTGCATGAGTGTCATGATCGAAACGCACGAATACAGGATAAAACTAGGCAGCTTGATGATTAGAATGCAGGAATGGACTTATCCGTACTCCAAACATTTCTAGACGTGGTGAGGCGAGGAAGCTTCGCTGCGGTAGCACGCGATCGCAACGTAGATCCCTCTGCCGTATCAAGGGCAATTGCTAATCTAGAAAGTGAACTAGGCGTCCGACTCTTTCAGCGCACGACTCGGCGGCTCTCACTGACCGAAGCAGGCACAGTCTTTCATGGGCGAACTGAGCCGTTGATGGATGACATAAGCGGCGCGATCTCTGCGGCTAGAGAGATTTCAAACCAGCCTAGAGGCACGCTTCGCGTCACTGCCTCTGTATCTTTCGGCCTTGCCTGTATCGTGCCACACCTGCCAAGTTTTGAAGCGCAGTACCCTGATCTTACAATTGACCTTGTTCTAACTGATTCAGTCCTCGACTTAGTAAGAGAGCGGATCGATGTGGCTATTCGGCTTGGGAAGATGGCTGACTCGACGCTGATTGCACATCGGTTGATGTCTACTCACTACACTGTCTGTGCGAGTCCTGAGTATCTCGAACGAAACGAACGCCTACAGCACCCTCAAGGGTTAGGCGAACACAGGTGTCTATGTTTTCCGTTAGAAGGATTTAGATCGAGGTGGCTTTTTCGAGATCAGACTGGAACGGTAGAAACCGTTACCGTACAGGGACAAACCGTTATCTCTAATGCGATCGCCTTACTCAACTGCACATTATCCGGAATGGGAATTTCTCTCCTCCCAAACTGGCTGATTCGAGACAACCTGGCTACAGGTAAGCTGATCGACGTTTTCCCAAACCATGCCGTCACCGCTACTGATTTTGAGACCGCTGCTTGGTTTGTCTATCCTTCAAGACGATACCTGCCGCTCAATGTGAAAGTGTTCACAGATTTTCTTCGGCAGCAGCTCCTGTAAGGTTAGTCGCCTAACCCACTACTATTCAGGACTATTGCGGCGGTGCAATGTAGATAAGCTAAGTGTAGCCGGTCTTCACTTTCTGCCTTACAGCCCATCTACATCATCTATCCGTGACACATAGACAGTGAGACGACCTATAAGACAGCTCGAACCACTAGGACCCGTTAGCTACATCGCACCGCCAACAGTGTCGGGTGGTTTTTGAGGCTTCTTGAGACTGTTTGAGAAAGACGTGATCGTACGCTCTACAGATAGAAGAGAGCGTTCGTATCTCTGGTGAAAGATCATTCATTATTTCACCAAAGACTAATTCATTCCAAATTTAGCTTGGTTCAATCGTGGGTGGCACCCTTTATTATTAGGGATTAAAACCTCAAAATCGGAGCAAGTAGCCTTCATGAAGGAGCTTCCTTGACTCGGAGTGTTACCCTGGCGAACCCTGAGTTGAACAACCCTAGACCGACTACTTCAGAATTCCCACTCTTAGAGACCAAGCTTTATCTCCCGAAATGGTCTGCTGACTTAGTGTCGCGCCCAAAACTCATCGATCGCATCTACCCGAAGCGTAAATTAACCCTGGTCTCAGCCCCAGCAGGTTTTGGCAAAACGACACTGCTGGCAGAATGGGTAGCCGCCGTACCAACAAGGCCCGTTGCCTGGGTTTCTTTAGACCAAAGTGATAATGATCCATCTGTTTTCTGGACGTATTTGATCACTGCTCTGCATAAAATTCAACCCAGCCTATGTGAGCGATCGCTCGTGCTATTGCGATCGCCACAGCCACCTCCCATTGAGTCGGTCTTGATGACGCTGCTCAACGAACTTACTTCAGTTGAAGAAGATATTGTTCTAATTCTTGATGATTACCATGTAATCGCGACCCAGGCTATTCATGACGGGATCGAATTTTTGCTCAGTCATTTGCCACCCCAAATGCATCTGATTATTGCCAGCCGTGCTGACCCGCCTCTGTCTCTGGCGCGTTTTAGATCTCACGGAGAGTTGACTGAGCTTAGGGTAAGCGACCTGCGGTTCACACCTGACGAAGCTGCCGCTTTTCTGACCCAGGTGATGGGATTAAATATTTCGGCAGCAGACGTTTCCTCTTTGGAGCAGCGGACCGAAGGCTGGATTGCAGGGCTGCAACTCGCAGCGCTATCCCTACAAGGGCGTGAGGACGCTGCTGATTTTGTGGCTGCTTTTTCGGGAGACGATCGCTACATTGTGGACTATTTGCTGGAAGAAGTCTTGCAGCGACAGAGCGATCGCGTCCGTCACTTTTTGCTGAAAACAGCCATCTTAGAACGCTTGAGCGGTTCTCTATGTGACGCGGTTACCGACCAAACCGATGGACAGGAAATGCTAGAAGCGCTAGAGCGTAGCAACCTGTTTATCATTCCACTGGATAACAAGCGCCAATGGTACCGTTACCATCACTTGTTTGCCGATGTTCTTCAGGCCCATGCCCTGATGGCGTGGCCTGAACAGATACCCAGCCTGCACGGACGAGCCAGTGACTGGTGTGAGCAGAAAGCCTTATTCTCTGATGCCATTCGTCATGCCTTGGCCGCTCAGGATTTTGAGCGAGCGGCAGGTCTCATTGAGCAGGTGTGGCCTACTATGCGTCGGCGTCAGCGACAAACCACTGTACTGGGCTGGACTACGTCACTCCCTGATGTCCTGATTCGCAATCGGCCCGTCCTCAGCGTTGCCTACGCCCTAGTGCTGTTGAACGATGGCCAGTTAGACGCGGTTGAATCCCGCCTGCAAGACGCAGAACGATGTTTGGGAGCAGACGTTGCCGCAGATTTAGCCGCAGATTCACAGGGGCCGCTAGCGGTTGAGAGCGTTGTAACGGACGATGCACAATTACAGTCTTTACCTGCCTCCATCGCCAATGCTCGTGCCTATCGATCTCAAGCGCTAAGGGATGTATCTAGCACAGTGACTTACGCTCAGCAGGCCCTCGAACTGTTGCCAGAAGATGAGGAGTACGAGCGAGGCACAACCGCCGCGCTACTGGGACTCGCCTATTGGACCAGCGGCAGGCCAGAAGCTGGCTACCGTTCCTTTGCTAAGGGTCTAGCAATTTTCAAGCAGATGGGCCTCCCTCAGATGGCCATTGGCGGCACCTTGATCCTGGCACAGATGAGCATGGCTCAAGGGCGTCTCCACCGGGCAATTAATATTTGTGAGCAGTCCTTACAGCTAGCGACAGAGCAGGGCGACCCGGTGCTGCCGGGTACGCCAGAACTGTATTTGGCCTTAAGCGAAGTGCGCTACGAACAAGGCGATCTGGCGGCTGCTAGCCAGCTGTTGCTGAGCGGTGAAGCGCTACGTCAGCAGGCTTCGCTATCGGGGGCGGCCTATCTTTGGTGGGTGGTACAGGCCCGCATAAAAGCCGCTGAGGGCGATCTGGAGACTGCCCTCGACCAGCTCCACGAGGCCGAGCGGCTCTACGCCCGAACGTCTATTCCCATTCCAGATGTGCGCCCAACTCAGGCTTTAAGGGTGCGGTGGTGGCTACGGCAGGGGCGATTGGCTGAAGCGCTGGGCTGGGTGCGGGCGTGCGGTTTGTCGGTGGCCGACCCGCCGAGCTATCTACACGAATACGAACACCTGACTCTGGCTAGAGTTGAGATCGCTCAGTACAGGCGCAATGGCACAGACGAGGGTGTGCATCAGGTTCTTGGTCTCCTGACTCGATTGCTGGCGGCCGCAGAAGCCCAGGAGCGTACTGCCAGCAGCATCAAAATTCTGGTGGTGCTAGCTCTGGCGAGAGCGGCTCAGGGTGATCTTCCGGCTGCGATCGCATCGCTAGAACGGGCCTTAATCCTGGCTGAACCGGAGGGACATGTTCGCATCTTTGCAGAATGTGGAGCACCGATGGAGCCACTGCTGCGGGAGGTAATGGCTCGCGGCATCACCCCCACCTCCTACCCTTGGCAGCTATTGGCCGCCTTAGAAACCTGGGGGTGCCCTCAGGCTGAGGCACCTACGGCTGCTGGCGTCCCTGCTCCTCAACTACTGTTTGACCCCCTCAGTCAACGGGAACTGGAAGTTCTCCGATTACTCAACACCGAACTCTCTGGCCCCGAAATCGCCCGTGAACTGGTAGTGGCCTTGAGTACCGTGCGCACCCACACCAAGCGGATTTACAGAAAACTCAATGTCACCAATCGTCGGGCCGCTGTAAAACGAGCCACAGAGCTAGAACTGATTTAGGAGTTCATCCCCACAAGACCCATCCATAAATCCCCACATCCAGTCCCCACCTATGGGGACAACGGCTCCCCACATCCGTTTGTATCTTTGAGTTATTAACACCAATCGCAATTAGAGCAGGTGATAGCAACTCCCATGAATCAACTACGCAGTTCAGCCGCAAATCATCACCCACTTGAACAGTACGAAATTTGTATCAAGGGACATCTTGATCGTCGTTGGAGTGATTGGTTTGAGGGATTTGAGATCGCGCTAAAGGACAACGGTGAAACGCGGTTGTCTGGCCCAGTGATTGATCAGGCAGCCCTCTATGGACTGTTGATTAAGATACGTGATTTGGGGCTACCACTGGTTTCAGTCGTGCTTACCAAACCTGACAAAACAGAACAGTCAGATATTCAAAAAGGAGAACAACCATGAATTTACAGAAACAGATACTGACAATGGAAACGAAAGCGAAGCTCTCGACGCTGTGGATGTTTTATCTCTTCAATACGATATTTCGGGATATCCATGAATTTATTGAGCCTGGCTTCATTGAACAGGCGATGACCGGAACATTCAATGGAATTCAAATCACAGAACAACTGTTGCTGTTCGGCGGTTTCGTGGCCGAAGTACCGATCGCTATGGTACTTCTCTCTCGACTGTTGCCCTATGGTGCAAATCGTTGGGCCAACATCATCGCTGCTGTGGTTACCCTCGCGTTTGAAATCAATAACGGCACCACCGATCTAGACGATACCTTTCACATGGTCATAGAAATCGCCGCTTTGTCCTTCATTGTTTGGTCGGCATGGCGGTGGCGCACCCCAGATCACAAGCGCTACTCAACCAGTCAGGAAGCATAATTTTTATGAACGTGCCTCAGATGCAAGAAATGAAGAAACCATTTGATGAAATCAACGAGGATGTGATGAACGCTTCAGCTAAGTTTTGGGACAAAGTCGCCGAGAAGTATGCCAAACAGCCGATCGCCGATGAAGCTGCTTATCAGCAAAAACTGGCGGTCACCCGCAACTACTTTCGGCCCGATATGGAAGTGTTGGAAATCGGCTGCGGTACGGGGTCAACGGCCATCCTCCATGCCCCCTATGTGAAGCACATCCGCGCCATCGATTTCTCTGCCAATATGATTGCGATCGCCCAGGGCAAAGCCGAGGCTGAGCATATCGATAACGTGACCTTTGAACAAGCCACCATTGAAGATCTCAATAGTCCTGATCAGAGTCTGGATGCGGTGCTAGGTCTTAGCATCTTGCATCTGCTGAAAAACAAAGAGGCAGCGATCGCTCAGGTGTATCAAATGCTTAAACCGGGTGGCCTCTTCGTCACCAGTACCGTCTGCGTGGGGGACACCATGAGCTGGCTCAAGCTCATCGCGCCAATCGGCCAATTCCTCGGGTTTCTCCCGTTTGTTCAGGTTCTCACCACGCAAGCATTGGCAGACAGCTTGATCCAGACCGGATTTGAACTGGATTACCAATGGCAACCGAGCAAGGGCAAGGCAGTGTTCATTGTGGCAAAAAAGCCTGAATAAACAACTACAAAACTGAACCAAATCAACAAAGCGTCTAGCCCTCTGCAACAAGAGGGTCAACTTAGCCATGCTGTTAAACACAATAAGTCAAACATTAGAACACTGGAAAGCCGCGCCCAGCATTGAGACTCTTCGCTCGATCTACGATGCATCCGCCCATCAATGGCAGAACAATTTAGCCCGTCTCGGTCAGCTCCACAACTATCATTTGCTGTTCAAGAATCAGGCCGTGTGTCCCTACTTGAGCCATCTTGACCAAGCGTCAAAAATTCTCGACTGTGGGGTGGGAACAGGAGCCTTCAGTCTTGCACTTTTAGAAAGTGTCGCTCACTCAGCCCATGTCTCCGGCGTCGATATTTCCTACCCTATGTTGACCCAGGCTCAACAGATTCTGAAAAATCGCTGCACGACTCTCGATTTGAGATGCGGGGATATTAGGCGCTTGCCCTTTGCCGATGAATCCTTCGACGCGGTCATTTTTGCCCATGTCTTGGAGCACATGGCCGAACCCGTAGAAACGTTGCGTGAGATGATTCGAGTCCTGAAACCGGGTGCTCCGCTGATTGGCTCAGTGACTCGAAAGGGCCTAGGTCAAGTCTTTATGTCCCTGCACTGGCACAACCGAGGATATACCTCTAACCAGCTAGCCTCTTTTCTACAAGCAACAGGGCTTGAAGCCGTCAACGCCTTTGACTATGGCACTGGCTGGTCAAGATGGATGTGCCTAGCTGCGGTCGGGGTTAAACCAAGATAAAAAGTCATACTCATTAGTCTATTTGTCGTGTCTCAAAACTTTTAAGACCTTCTGACAGATCCTAGGATGGTTAGGTAGAATCTTTCCTTCTAATGAATAGTTATGTTTTACCCTAAGGTATAGAGAATGAATAAATTGAAAAATTTTTGGGATAACGCTTCAGAAAACTACGACAAGACTGAAGAGCGGTTTGAGTACATTCATAAAAAATCTAGAGAAAATACTAAAAGGTTCTTGAAAGATAGCGACACTGTTCTGGATTATGGGTGTGGGACAGGCACTGCATCCTGTCAATTTTCTAGTCTGATAAAAGATATTCATGCAATTGATATTTCATCTAAGATGATTGCAATATCAAAAGAGAAAGCCGCTCTTGGTAAAATTGAAAACGTAAATTTCGAGCAATCGGATATCTTTGATAAAAAGTATTCCAGCGAATCTTATGATGTGATTCTGGCTTTTAATATGTTGCACACAGTTCCTAGTCCTCAGGATGTTACGCAACGAATAAATGAAATATTAAACCCGGATGGTTTATTTATTTCTGTAACACCTTGCTTGCGACAAAGGATGTCGTTTTTAGTTAATCTACAAATTCAGTTAGTTAGGGTCTTGTGTAAAATTGGATTAATTCCCATTCCTATAAGAAGGATAACGAGCTCTGAAGTAGACGATCTATTAATTGCTAACAGCTTTCAGGTTGTAGAATCAGAAGAAATATATAAAGGAGCTTCTAGCTATTTTGTAGTAGCAAAGAAGTTACAAGAAACATAACGAGCAAAGGCAGCAACGCCTTGTGGGCTGGACGCGCTAACGCGCGCCGCTGCTTTGGGCGTTAATGACATGTCTCACATTCTCTTAACCATTTTGAGAACGCTATTTTGAAACATCATTTGAGACACGGTTTTCGTACGTACCAAAATTCATGCAATATTAGAAGGTAAAACGAATTAACAAGCACCAAAGAGAAAGAAGGTCAGCAATCCCAAATAATTTCAAGACTGCTGATACAATTCAATCTAGTCTGTCTCGACGAGAATCTAGCAGCTATACCTATCTCGAGGCTATAGCTACTAGATCAGTGCCGCTGCTTTTTCTAGAGTGGAGACGTCTGCAACAACTTCAAAGCTGCTCTCGCTTAGCGCTGATGCTTGCACGTTGTTCAAGATAGCCAACGTTTCATTGCTGCTCGCCACGCCTAGCAGCGTACTTGAGCCATCTTGCATTAGCATCAGCTCAGCAAACAACAGTTCTCCTTCGACTAGACCGATCCGGTCGATGCCCACCTCAAAATCAAGAATGGTATCAGTTCCGTTGCCGATGCCAAAGACGAACAGATCGCTGCCACTACCTTTGGAGAAATTGTCGCCAACTAGGGTGTCGTTGCCAATGCCACCCTTAATGATGTCGTCGCCATCATCACCCCAGATGAAGTCATCGCCTACATCACCGCTAAGGATGTCGTTGCCAGATTTGCCACCGATGCGATCGCTCCCTTCACCGCCAAAGATGATATCGTCGCCGCCCGCGATGTTGTCTTGGGTAGAGCGGTTGTTAAGATCGCCACGCAGAATGTCGTCGCCGTCACCGCCTATGATAATGTCGTCGCCGAGATCGCCCGCTACGATATCGTCACCGCCGAGGGCGTTGATAGTATTGGCGGTAGCGTCGCCGAGGAGAGTATCAGCGGCGTCGGTGCCTGGAGCATCCAATAGTGTTGTAGTGACCCGATCGTTCTCTGGATCAGCGCGATAGTTCTCCCCATCAGAGATGAGCGTCGTAAAGACCTCGTCGCCTTCGGCAATGCCGTCAGCTACGACTTCAGAAACCAGCGTGGCTATGGTAGCCCCCGCCGTAATAGTGATATTAAAGCCAGTGGCAACGATGTCTCCGTCAATGTCGGCACTAACCAATTCCGACATATCTTCGCCGATGATTTCGTGTATCCGACGAGTGGGGTGATATTCGTCCCAGAAATAAAACTCGTCGGGGTCTACTCCTGCCACAGTCTCTACCGGAAAGACAGGCTGATACGGATCGTCGACATTACTTAGACCATACGCATCGGGATTAGCCCGAATGTCATCGCTAATTGCCACGTGATCATACAAAGTGATCTCGACGCCTAAGTCTTGGCGCAGCGCCTCTAGCGCTCCGGGCAGCAGCGCATTTACTTCATCTGTAAACTCTGTCGCCTCTTCAACCTGTCCAAACTCAATCACACCTGGCAAAATATCCAAATCTGAAGAGTTCACCACGAAGAACTGTTCGGCACCTAGAGCAGACAGTTGCGATACGCTCTCTGCAATATTCTCAACCGTGTCTGTAGCCAGTTCTTCGACAGTTCCTGGAAGACCAAAATCAGTGTATTCAAACAAGTCATTGGCAGAGGCAAAGATGAAATACAGCGCATCCGAGTCAGCCGTTTGGCCCGACAGATCGCTAGAGAACTGCTCAATTTGGCCTAGAACGCCCGTATCTTCAACGGAATCGAGCCAGCTGTAGTAGTTACCGTTGCCGCTTTTGCCGCCGCCAACCGCATAGTTAGTCAGCTCAACATCCAAATTTTCTGATAGTACTTCTACTGCAGTAGGACCGTTCGTCCAACGGCCTTCTGCATCGTAAAGGCCCAGTGCCGGGTCGGCGGGCAGAATGAAGGCGTCTGGTACGGCTGCGTTAACGGCATCGGTAGAAAGCTCGAACGATCGTCCGTTTTCTGAATAGCTATCTCCAAACGCATAAATTTGCGATATGGCGTCGGCAGCAGCGGTAACAAACTCGAAATTAACAATATTGCTGCTGCCTTCAACAAAATAGTCAACATCCCCAGGCGCTGGGTCGTTGTTATCGGTAATAGGCAAAAACAAGGCCAAGCCGCCTTCTGGAGCGGGTTGGTCGAGGGTAAAGTTCCAAGCAAAAGTGGCCCCCTCAGCCGCTGACACCTCATCTGGCGTAATACCTACGGTGATAGGCTCACTCGATAAGAGTGTCGAAAACACCTCGCTAGTGTCAAAACTAAGATTGTCAAAACTAGGATCTAGAGAGACTAAAGTGTTAGGAGCGAGTCCATCAACTGCCGCTGTTTTCCCCTGGGTATCGCCTGGATCTGACTCGGTATCGACCTCGATGTGTAGCGGCGTTTCCGCAGAGAAGTCGGATTCGCTAAGGTTGATCGCTGCGACCAAATCCCAGACGGGATTAGGATCAAGATCGCTTTGAATAACCTCCAAGGCAAAATCTAAGAATTCAGCGGCGATTATGCTTTCAGGAGTGCCAGTATCTAACCACGCCTGGTAGTCTTGGCGAGTAAATTCAATCTGGTTAGTGGCATCTAAGGGCGTCAGCTGAATCTTTAAACCTTGTTCGCCAAAGTCAAAAACTTCCTGAGCTGCAACAGGGTCAACCCAAATGTTGAATTCACCTTCTAAATTAGTAGAGAAAGGTGGGAACGGTAGAACCGGCAGGTTGCCTTCGACAAAAACAGCACCGCCCATAATCTGAACCACTTCAATATTGTCAACAATTGAAGGATCTCGGCGCAGTGCTTCAGCAATGTTTGTCAGCGGACCAGTCGCTAGAATTGCGACTGGCTCAGGAGAATTGTTGATAGTTTCGATGATCAAATCAACTGCACTATCACGAATATCAATGTTGGGGTCTGCTTCCTCTGGTAGTGTGACAAAAGGAGCCCAAAACGTATCTGATCCATCGCGAATGAAGCCTGGAAACTCGTTGTTCCCTTCTAAGGGTGTGGGCCTGCCAATACCAATGGGAATATCAGTATCTTCTGTACGAGTCAGCATTTTGGCTAGATTGTCAGCAAAAATCTCAGGACGAGCAATGCCCTGAGAGATGGTAATCGCTTGAAGATCAAACCTAGGATTCTCCAATATGTAGGCTAAGGCGGTCATTCCATCTTGACTACCGTCATCATCGAAAATCAACGGAACTACCTGGTCGGACGATTTAAATTGCATTGTTAGCCAATCTTTAACTAAGGATTAACGTTGTTAATAATGCACCCAGGGCAGCACCAATAACGATGCCCTAGACACTGTAGAGTAATACATAACAACATCAGAAGATTGAAGTTTGTATTATCACAAAGCACCTTTCACTTCAACAAGGTGCCGACAAACGAGGGCCGACAAAGGGTCAGCTCACTACGTGGCTCTAAAGTGTTAGCTAGGCAGGCCCCTCACGAAGACCCACCTAGTTAACACTTTAGGGCCAAACAGGGATGGGGAAATTTCTTTTCTAGCTATCTTTGAGGCGTTATAAGTGCTATCTCTTAGCAGCTGTAATGACTTGAAGGTAGTTTGACTGATATGTTTTAGCTACAGCTAAGGAATCTAAAAGCTTAGTTAGAGTGAACTAGTTGCTTCACTTTGTCTATAGGGGTTAGCCGTTTGTGCTACGTCTTTAGTCATGAGATCCGCGACTGAAGCGCCACTTTATCTCTCGATGCTATCTTGCGTGGGCATGCATCTCCACTAAGCGTCAATCGTCTATACTCAGAACGGTTCACTATAGCAGTACGCCTTGCTTAGTTATGTTCTACTAAGAGAATGGTTATGTGGTTACTCTAGATACTCCGGTGGATGTTGTAGCGCACCGACAATATTATCAATCTGTTGTGCAACTGAGAGTAGCTCCATCTCTCGCCATCGCTTACCCACGATTTGCAGTCCAATCGGCAATCCTTCTGCCGTACTCGAAATCGGTATCACAACGGCTGGATGACCGCTTAAGTTAAACGGCATCGTATAAGCTCCGTTCGCGACTGCGTGCGGGTAATTCCTCCCGTCGATATCCACAGCGCTCCAAGCTGGTCGGTGGGTAAAAGCAGCTGTAGCCGCAACCGGCGTCAGCCAAACATCCCAAGGAGCTAATGCCTTGTCCATCTTGGCAGTGAACTGGTCGCGCTCTGTCAACGCCTTGAAGTATCCTTTCAATCCAGGATTCAATAGTTCAGGCAGTACGCGGCTAAAGTCTCCTAGCTGGCGCAGCGCTTTATCTCCTTCAGTCGCCGTGCGAAAAATCTGGACTACGCTTCTTTTAATGTTGTAGCGGTTTACTGGCTGAGCATAGACGTTGATGTACGCAGCTACTCTAGTATAGAGATTCAGAATCTCAGAGAGGTCAAAGTCTTCAGGTTGCCAAGATTCAACCGCAGCGCCCGCTTGAGAAAGTTGTTGCTTCACCTGATGCATTGCGCTGCGAATGTCTGCGCTCACTGGGATTGCTGACCATTCGTCTATCCATCCCACTCTGAGTGCAGAGAGTGGCTTATCAGAAGGAGTGTCTAGCGCTACCGGCGGCACCTCCGGGCGGCGAACATCAGCGCCCGCGATCAGCATGAAGCTCAGTCGGATATCGTCAAGCGATCTTGCAAAGCAGCCGACTGTCATCATCTGCCGCAAGCACAGCGGTTGTCCTGGAACTTCAGGAATTACGCCAGCCGTTGAAATCCGCTTGTCCGTTGGCTTCAGCCCGTACACGCCGCAAAAGTGAGCGGGCTGACGGACAGAGCCCGCGATATCATTACCGAGATCTAAGAGAGATAGGCCCGCTGCGATCGCTGCTGCGCTACCCCCCGAGCTACCACCAGAGGTGTAGGCTATATTCCACGGATTGTTCACTGGTGGAAACAGAGAGTTGGTGCTTTGGTAGTCACCAGCTAGTTCTGCCATATTGGTCTTGCCTAAGATAATCGCTCCGGCCTGACGTAATCTTGAAACGACCGTTGCATCCGTGTGAGGGACATAGTTCTTGAGTGGAACGTAGCCAGCCGTCGTGCGTAAGTTAGCCGTCTCAAAGATGTCTTTAATCGTCACTGGAACACCGTGAAGTGCTCCCCAGCTTTCGCCTGCTGCTAGCGCCTCATCAGCCTGTACAGCGCTCCTTCGGGCGCTATCTGCATCCAACGTACAGATGGCGTTGAGCTTAGCATTGTGCTTAGCAATCTGAGCCAGATAGGCGTCTACCACCTCTACAGCCGCTACGGTACGCGCTTGAATCATTCGTGTAAGTTCACAAGCCGAGGTAAAAACAAGCTCAGACATAGGTACTTACCAAAGGGTTGATAATGAGTAGTATATTCGCATTTAGTTAATAGTGTTAACTAATACCTATGGGACGGCCTAGAAAAGAAGACTCCTTGACGCCGCTAGATGTCACAAACGCCGCGCTCTCCTGTCTAGATAGCGAAGGAGAGGCGGGTCTCGGCGTCAATCGTGTTGCCCGTGCGCTAGGGATTAAGCCGCCTGCTATCTACAAGCATGTTGATGGAAATGCAGGACTTCGGCAGGCATTGGCGATCGCCATCTGGCGCGACTATCTTGCCTATTGCCAGCAGCAAACTGCTGGCTGCACCAACTCTACAACCCGATTCTACAAAGGGGCACAAGCCGCTCGAAGCTACGCGAAGCGCCATCCTGCTCGCTATTGCGTGATGATGCAGTATCAGATGCGACCTACAGACCCAGAGGAAGGTGAGATTATTCAGCGCTCACTGAGCTTCTTCCAAAGCGCACTTCAGCTACATGAACTAAGCAACGACGCTTTGGTCGACTGTATGCGAATGGTGAATGCTGCTATCTATGGCTTCATTATGAGAGAACAGCTAGATCTAATGACCCTAACTCGGTCTGCTGACGACAGCTATCAGGTCATGTTAGACGCACTGCTTGTAGCTATCTCTTACATCAAGGAGAACGCATCGCGAGAGCATATCTAGGCAAACCTTAACTGCTCGCAACTGTTCAAGTATGTTTTGGACCTTTCGAGAAAGCGCCTGTGAGACACGTTTTGGGAAAATACGCTTTCCTATCTTCTCAAAACCTATAAGATACTGTTGGTGAACTGAATATCGAACGCTGAACCTAGGAAAACTTGTTAGTTTAAACAAGGAGCTGAGAACGAATTTGCTGGGTTTTAGCCGCTACCGTGGAGTTCGCCAACAGTATTCAGTATCGTGTACAAAATGAGAAGGTTAAACGACTTGCTTGAGATTGTTCTGTTTCAACTCACTTTGTTCTATATTGTCTGACGGGGCTACTTTGTTGAGTCTGCCGCCGAACTTTAGCTCGTAGAGCTTGACACCGATCTGATATTCGTACTGGCTGAGCAGTCGCCCATAGACGTAGCCCGCATAGCCATCCAAAAAGCCCAGCCGCAAAATATAGAACAGGACAAAGCGTAGAAAAGGCTTGAAGGGTAGGCGAACCCAGATCTTTTTGAGAAAGCGTTTGCGCTGAACGGCGTCGCCGAATAGATTTGCGCCGATGGTGCCGCGATCGCCCATCCCCGTGAGCAAATTGTAATAGACCTGCGCTTCCCAGTTGGAATAGCGATTGTGGCGAGCAAGCCAGTGATACAGATCGCGAAAGTCTTCGTGCAGCATGTCTTCTTGGAGATAGCCGACTTTTTCGTGTGGAATCATCACATGCTCATGGACTTCGTTGTCGCCAGTGTTGCGAATATCTTCTGTATTGAGGTTTTCGTAGCGGCCTTTGGCGTGGCGAAACAGGCGCAGATTCCAATCGGGATATTTGCCGCCGTGGCGAATCCATTTGCCTAAAAAGAACACGCGGCGATTGATGTAGTAGCCGTCGAGATCCGGGTTTTTGATCTTTTCGGCAATCTCAGCCCAAGATTCTGGCGTAATCCGCTCGTCGCAATCTACGATCAGCACCCACTCGTTGCGAAAAGGGAGATTTTCTAAAGACCAGTTTTTCTTCTTGGGCCAGCGACCATTAAAGTCGAACTGAATGACTTTTGCTCCGAGGCTTTCGGCAATCTCTACGGAGCGATCGTCGCTGTCGGAATCGACCACAAAAACTTCATCGGCCTGGGTCAAACTGGCAAGGCAGGCGGGCAGGTTCTCTTCTTCGTTTTTAGCTGGAATTAGAACGGAGACGGGGATAGAAGTCATCAGGGTGGTCGGTAAAGTGATGGGTAACGGGGTGATTGGCGAATTAGGCGGTACACGGAAGAACGGACTATGGCGTAGGCTGACGGTCAATCCAAGAACGAACGACGCTACCTAAATACGCAATTTGCCCATAGGCGTAAGCAAAATTGCCAAACTGCTGATCGGGCTGACGGCTGTGCTTGACTGCTTTGTATAATCCCCGCAGCAGTCGTTCGCCGCCCGCTCTGAGCTGCCAGAGTCCGGTTGTACCACTGGCCTGTTCGCGGTAGCTTTCGCTAATGCCCTGCCACCAGCTTCGCCGCAAAAACCAGCCGCGTTTAAGCCGTTCGGGGGCGACGTTGTGAGCGGCTAGGGCAGTGGGCACATAGGCGACTTGCCAGCCATCGTCTAGGGCTAGGCGAGTCAGCTGCTGTTCTTCGTTAGAAAGCAGGTTGCTACCGACTCTGCCCAGGTGAGTATCGAAGCCGCCAATGGCCGTCAAAAAGGATTGGCGGACGGCGTAGTTTAGCCCGCGCGGCGTGAGGGCAGGATCTTCTATATAGATCGGCTGATCGCCCAGATCGTATGCGCCTAGGCTGCTGGCTAAATCGTCGGATAGCCATTCAGGCGGCGCTGTGTCTGGCGGCCAGAGCAAGGTGACTTTGCCGCCAGCGATCGCAACTTTTTCTGCCTGCTCAAAGACTTCCCATAGCGCCGCGAGCCAGCCGTCGCTCGCCTCGGCATCATCATCTAAATAGGCCAGCACTTTGCCTTTTGCCGCCGCTGCGCCCCGATTGCGCGCGACCGATAGCCCCAGCGTGGGCTCATAGACATATTGAACGTTGGGATGGGTGAGTCTGGACTTGGCAATTTCTGCAGTGCGATCGCTCGAAGCATTATCAACCACGATCACCTCGTAGCGATTGCCGTACTGCTCAAAGCGCTGCTGCAAAAGGCTATCGATAGCTGCACCTAGATACTGCTCACGATTGTGGGTGCAGATAATAGCTGAAATTAGGGGCGTATCCATACGTTAAATCCGCCCCTAAAGCAGGCGTCAGACGGCAAGGTTGTATCAAGATTGCCCCGTGTAAGCCCCCCGTTACCCTCTACTTGAAGGATAATAGTAAGCTGCAACAACGGATTCCTTTCTAGATCAAGCAACCGATGCCCCCTTCCGCCAACCCTCGCTCTCACGATCTCAATAGCCGATCGCAAGCCGCCGCTGAGATTGAGCTGGCTCCGCTGATCGACCACACGCTGCTAGCTCCGGCGGCAACGACCGATCATATTTTGAAACTCTGTGATGAGGCCGAGCGCTATGGTTTTGCCTCGGTTTGCGTCTATCCGGTTCACGTGCCTACAGCGGTCGAAAGGCTGTATGACAAAAAGGTTAAAGTCTGCACAGTCATTGGCTTTCCTAGCGGGGCTACCACCGCAAAAGTCAAGCTGTACGAAGCCCAAGAAGCGGTTGAGAATGGAGTGGGCGAGCTAGATGTGGTGATTAACCTCGGTTGGCTGAAAATGGGTGAGGCTAACCGGGTGCATCAGGAAATCGCCACGATCGTAGAGCTGTGCGATCGCCCGATCAAAGCCATCTTAGAAACAACTATTTTGACCCCAGCAGAAAAGCAGCTCGCCGCTGAGATTTGCCTAGATGCGGGCGTTGATTTTTTGAAGACCAGCACGGGCTGGCAGGGGGGCGCGACTGTAGAAGATGTGAAATTGCTGCGGCAAATTGGCGGCGATCGCATTGGCATCAAAGCCTCGGGTGGCATTCGCACGGTTGAAGATGCGATCGCCCTAGTCCAAGCGGGTGCCAACAGGCTAGGCACCTCTCGCGGCGTGGATATCATCAAGCTGCAGGCTGAGGCGGTGAGCTGATGGCACAGCGAAATTACAAGGCAACGGGCATCAATCTTAAGGGGATGCCAATGGGCGAGGCCGATCGACTGGTGACTGTACTGACCAAAGAATATGGATTGGTGAGGGCGATCGCGCCGGGCGCTCGCAAGCACAAGTCAAAGCTGGCTGGCCGCTCTGGTTTGTTTGTCGTCAACGAGGCGCTATTCGTCAAAGGCAAATCTCTCGACAAGCTCGTTCAAGCCGAAACCGTGCGCTCCTTTCCTGGCCTTAGCAAAGATCTCGCCAAACTCACCGCCAGTCAATACCTGGCCGAAATCGTTCTATCTCTTGCCCTGAGCGAGCAGCCGCAGGAGGAGCTTTACTACTTGCTGATAGAGCATCTGGCTAGAATAGAGGCTGCTACTACGGCGAATGTCCTGCCGTGCCTAGCTCAGGCAACTTTTCACTTGCTAGCCCTAGCAGGCGTTGCCCCTGAAGTGCATCGATGCTGTTTGTCGCGATCGCCGCTAGACATAGACCTGAGTAACCCCAACTGGCGCGTGGCCTTTAGCGTCTGCTCTGGCGGCGCAGTCACTCTCGAAGAAATCGAGCGGCTAGAAAGCGAACACCTCCAAGAGATAGAGCAGCGTATTGCCACCGCCCGCAACGAATTCAGCGCCAATGAAGAAACCGTAGAATATGCTACTTGGCCAGACTATGACTCCGCTCAGCCCTCGGCTACTGTTCCTATAGCGACCCAACGAAATCGCAGCGTTCGCCCGGCGCTACAAAAGCAAGTTACCAAAGACATTACCAATCGCCTCGGCATCGTCACCCATCTTACTGCCGCTGAACTGGCTCTGATGCAGCAGCTTAGCAAGCCCGAACTCATCCTTTCCAAAGTCAGTTCAACATCTGACCCGCACTTTGAACCGATGTCAGGCACAATGAAAGAGGGCATACTCTTATCTAGTCCCAAACCGACCAACAGCACGCTACAAGCTGCTGGCCCTCATCGGATGTGGCGACACATAGAACAGGCCCTGCGCCAGTACGCCCAATATCAGCTAGATCGGCCTATCCGATCGGCTGCGCTTATCGACACCTGCTTTACACCATCCACCCATGCTGCGCGAGCCTGAGCCCAACATCGAAGATATCAATAGCGAATCTATCAGCCACAGCACTCCTCACACTAGACCCGATCAGCCAAACCAAGTCTCACCTGACAAAGTCTCACTAGAACAGTCGAAGTCTCGGCTCCAAAAGTCACAGAGCAAGTCACAAGGCGCAGTGTCTGAGACAGCGGTTTCGGGGACGGCAGGGCTGTGGCCTGTTTTTCGTAATCGCAACTTCCTGACCCTGTGGAGCGGTCAGGTGTTCTCGCAGATGGCCGACAAGATCTATCTGGTCTTGATGATTGCGATCATTTCTGACACCTTCAAGTCGCCCGATCAGACAATTAGCGGCTGGGTCTCTGCCATCATGATCGCCTTTACGATTCCAGCGGTGCTCTTTGGCTCGCTAGCAGGTGTATACGTAGATCGCTGGAAAAAGAAGCCCGTACTGGTGATGACGAATCTGCTGCGTGGCCTGCTAGTAGCCGTCTTGCCTGCGCTGCTTTGGGTGACCAAAGGCTGGGATATCGCTGGGTTGCCCGTTGGCTTTTATATTCTGCTGCTAGATACTTTTTTAATCTCGACGCTGACTCAGTTTTTCGCTCCGGCAGAGCAGGCGGCCATTCCTTTGATCGTCAAAGAAAGCAATTTACTACCGGCTAACTCGCTCTATACCACCACAATGATGGCCTCGGTCATCATTGGATTTGCCGTGGGTGAGCCAGCCCTAGCCCTAGCCGATGCCTGGCTAGCACCTATTGACCAAGGAACGGGCGTCGGTAAATCGGTACTCGTAGGCGTCAGCTACGCGGTGGCGGGGGTGCTGCTATTGCTGATCACAACGAATGAGGTGATCACTGAGCCAGCCCAGTCCTCGAAGGCTTGGGAAGATATTAAGGATGGATTGAAGTATCTGCAGAAGCAGGTACAGGTACGCAGCGCTTTAATTCAGCTGACTGTGCTGTTTTCTGTATTTGCGGCGCTGGCGGTGCTGGCGGTGCGGCTAGCGGAGGTAATTCCGACACTGCGCTCGTCTCAGTTTGGCTTTTTGCTAGCGGCGGGTGGAGTTGGCTTAGCGGTGGGTGCGATCGCTATCGGTCAATTCGGACAGCGATTTTCTCGGCCACAGCTCGGCCTAGCGGGTTCACTCGGCATGGCAGCGACCTTGACTGGGCTATCGCTGGCCCCGGCGCAGATCGGCCCTAGCCTGGTACTACTCGTCGGGCTAGGCTTCTTTGGGGCGATGATCGGCATTCCGATGCAGACCACTATTCAGGAAAAAACGCCCGAAGAGATGCGAGGCAAAGTGTTTGGATTGCAAAACAACGTCGTCAATATCGCCTTAAGTTTGCCGCTGGCGCTAGCTGGAATCGCAGAGACGTTTCTAGGACTAAGAGCCGTATTTGGCCTGCTAGCGATGATGGTGGCCATTGGCGGATTTTTCACTTGGTCTTTGGTGAAAGCGGCGGCAAAGAAAACCGCCTGATATTCAGCCTGATATCTATCTGAGATTCGTTTAATGGCTGAGCGATGGGTATGTCGTTTTAAAGAACTGATCCCCGAATAGTCATAGCCTCTACACAATATGCATATACTGCTAGTAGCTAATAAGTGGTTTCACTTACGCTCTAGAACGGTTTAAGAAGCGCTTTGAAGAACTAGATGCATATTGCGTGGCTCGGTAAAAAATCTCCTTTTTGCGGCAATGTTACCTATGGCAAAGAGATTACGAATGCTCTACTCGATCGGGGCCACCGGGTTACTTTTCTACATTTTGCTCAGCCAGACGACACCGCCGAAGATTCTGTGAGCTATGAGGAGGTGTCACTACCTTTCATTTTTAAGTCGCAGATTTTAACGATTCCAGCGTTGGGTTCAGCCAAACTGCTCAGCGAAACGCTGCAAAAGCTACGGCCCGATGTGGTACATGCTTCACTGATTCTATCGCCGCTAGATCTCAAGCTACCGGAGATCTGTCAGGATCTAGGCATTCCGCTGGTAGCGACGTTTCATCCAGCCTTTGACAGCAAGCGGCGCAACCTTTCCTCTAGCACGCAGCATCTGGCCTATCAGGTCTATGCGCCGCGCCTAGCTAACTATGACCGGGTGATTGTTTTTTCTCAGGTGCAGCGGGCGCTGCTAGTAAAGCTGGGCGTGCCTGCAGCGCGAGTAGCGGTGATTCCAAACGGCGTGGATATCTCTCGGTATGCGCCAGGACGATCGAGTATCAAGCAGCGGTTAGACGCTCGGCAGCTCTACGTATATCAGGGCAGGCTGTCGATGGAGAAGAATGTAGAGTCGCTGCTAAAGGGCTGGCGAGCGGCGAATATGCACGAGCAAGACAAGCTAGTGATCGTTGGCAGCGGGCCGCTAGAAGCTTCGCTGAGGGCCTTCTATGCAGACAAAAGTATTGTGTGGCTGGGCTTCGTGGCCAACGAGGATCAGCGGATTGAGATTTTGCAGGGTGCGGACGGGTTTATTTTGCCATCCTTGGTAGAAGGGCTATCGCTGTCGCTATTAGAAGCGATGGCCTGTGGCACTGCCTGCGTAGCGACCGATGCTGGCGCTGATGGAGAAGTGCTAGACCAGGGCGCGGGGGTGATTTTGAATACGCAGAAAGTCTCTAGCCAGTTGCAGACGCTGTTTCCCTTGTTCAGAGAGCATCCAGATATTACGGCTCTGCTAGGGAAGAAGGCGCGATCGCGTGTCCTAGAACGCTACACCCTCAGTCGCAACATCACCTTACTAGAGCAGCTATACGGCACAATAGCGACCCCCGCCAGAAATCACTACACGCTGAGCAAAGGCGCTTGATCGGTAAATAGCGATAGAAGGAGCTTGTCTTAGTTGGTGCGATCGCTGAACCACGAAAAGATCGCAGTGACAGCATTACCAACTGTACTCGTAACAAGCCTGATATCTTTTTAGCCGACTACAGCATTTCTCGGATGCACACTCACAAGTGATGCTCGAAGATAAGTATGTCACTGGTGAGTAGGGTGGGTCATCTGATATTCACTTCACAGTCCAGTTTGTCTCTGGCTATCGCGATCGCTACTATCTAAATGCCTCAGGACATCGCCTGTCAGTGTTGGAAATAAGCGTAGCTTTTGACGCAAAAGCTTATCTACACAATAAAAAAGGCAAGAATATGGATCTGTTAGGTAGCTCATTGAGCCGGATAACCCGATGGATGAAAAAGTTTCAACCGGAATACATGGAGTCTTTTATTCCAGGCTTGTCTCGGCAAGAAATCTATGATCACTGATCACCACTGAATGTTCCTATATCCGAAGAGATCTACGAACTGTATCAATGGAGAAACGGAAGAAGGCCTCGGCCATTTATAGATTGTACTTTCGGCCCTAGTCTCTACGAGTTCCTCCCTATAGAGTCCATTTGAGATCTTTTACGAAATACGCGAGACTGCTAGGAACCGTCTATCTCAGTGAATATGGCCTACTCCAGCAGTCTGACAGATACCGAATGGGAAATTCTAGAACCGCTGTTGCCA
>NZ_JADEXO010000070.1 GCF_015207105.1 cf. Phormidesmis sp. LEGE 11477 | reverse complement strand
AGTACGACCATGCCGCCGCCTTCTGCTCGGCCAAACCCACTTGCGGCCTGGTCAAACGTCCGACACCGCCCATCCGCTGAGAGCATCCGCGCCTTCGAGAAATTAATGCTCGCTGCTGGGGTCAAGATCCGATTCACGCCGCCGACCAGTGCCAGATTACACTCCTGCTGCCGTAGGCTTTGACAGGCCAAATGCACCGCTACCAAAGACGAAGAGCAGGCCGTATCGACCGCTAAGCTAGGCCCATTTAACCCTAATAAAAAAGACAGCCGCCCTGCCGCCACGCTGTGAGAATTTCCCGTTGCTAGATAGGCGTTAATCTCTTCTGGCGACTGGGCTAGCATCTGCTGCCAGTGGTCAATGCTGCTGATGCCCAAGAAAACGCCTACAGACTGTTGCCTAGATTGTTTCACTGATTTGTTTGTAGAACGTTCAGCGTCTGCGCTCAAAGAACTAGGCGCAATCCCCGCCTGTTCTAGGGCTTCCCATCCCAGTTCCAGAGCCAGTCGCTGCTGAGGATCGAGCGTGATAGCTTCTCTAGGAGAAACGCGAAAAAACGAGGCATCGAAGTCGTACAGGTGCGGCATGAATCCGCCGTTGCGAGAGATCATTTTCCCCGGCACGCTAGGTTCTGTATCGTGGTACTTGTCAGCGGGCCAGCGATCGGCAGGGACTTCATCGATGGCGTCGGTTTTTCTTTGCAACAGCTTCCAAAATGAATCGGGAGAGTCTGCGTCACCTGGAAAACGACAGCTCATCCCGATAATGGCAATCGGTTCACGCTGGGCTAGCTCAAGGGCGTCAAGTTTTGCCTGGAGCGTCTTCAGCGCTATGAGCGCGCGCTTTGTCGGCGAGAGCGAAGCGGAGGCATCATTCATAGATTAGGTCTGGTCTAGCTTGCTTAATTCTTCTAATAACAACGCCTCTGCTTCGTCATCAGAGATATTTTTAAAGCGATTTTCTAAGCTAGCTGATTCAGTCTGTTGATTGAAAGTCTTTTTAGTATC
Source organism: cf. Phormidesmis sp. LEGE 11477 (assembly GCF_015207105.1). Classification (GTDB taxonomy): domain Bacteria; phylum Cyanobacteriota; class Cyanobacteriia; order Phormidesmidales; family Phormidesmidaceae; genus Phormidesmis. The sequence goes on along the minus strand of NZ_JADEXO010000070.1, from coordinate 31,739 downwards.
GTAGCCTGCATGACTATTTTCTGAAGGTCTTAATAGAGCTGCAATGTAGTTTTTTAGCTGTGACAAAGTCGGATAGTCGTACACTAGTGTGGCGGGTAATGTACACTCTAGGCTGGTTTGTAGCCGATTGCGAAACTCTACAGCGGTCAGAGAGTCGAGCCCGAGCGCTGTAAATTCAATGCCGTCGTCGCCCAGCGCCGTAGCGGATTTGCCTAAGACAATAGCAAGCTGCGATCGCAGATAATTAGACAAAGCTGCCGTTTTGTTATTTTTCAGCTCTGCTTGAATAGCTGATTTGGTCTGGTTCTGTTCTACTTGATTGGAAGATGTCGGCTGATTAGTTTGAGACGAGCGTTCTAATGAATTCTCTAAACCTGAGCTCTCTAGATCTGAAGTGGCCAGATCTGAAACGGTCAGAAGTGAGGTCTGAACGCCAGCTCGTTTCCAGTTCTTTAAGTTTCCTGGTAGAACGCCGACCTGACTATTTTCTGCTGAGCTCATCAGCCAAGCAAGTATATCTAAGCCAGTATCCGAATCGATTAAAGGCACGCCCATTCGGCCAAGGCGCTGTTTGACTTCAAGGCTCTCAGTCATGCTTGAGTTCTCCCAAGCGGCCCAGTTGATGCTCAGCGCCGGTAGTCCTTGTTGACGGCGGTAGTGAGCGATCGTATCTAAAAAGCTATTGCCAGCCGCATAGTTTGCCTGCCCTGCCGACCCTAGCAGCGCCGCCACCGAAGAAAACATCACAAAGTGATCAAGCTTAATATCTTTGGTGATGTGATGCAGGTTCCACGTGCCGGTGACTTTGGCCGACAGCACGCGATTAAACTTTGGCCAGCTTTGCTGCTGAATCACGCCATCGTCGATTTCACCTGCTAGATGGAAGATGCCCTTCAAAGGAGACTCAGCAGACTGAAGACTGTGGGTTAGATCCGTCTGAAGCTGTGTGCGGTCAAGCAGGTTACTTTGAAGTATCTTGATAGAAATGCCAGTCTGGCGCAGGCGATTGACCTGCTGCTGGGGTTTCTCTGATAGTGCGCTGCGTCCTAAGAGGATAAGAGAGTTTGCCCCTTGGTCTGCCAGCCACTGAGCTAGCTGTATGCCCAGCGTTCCTGTACCACCCGTAATCAAGTAGGTGGCGTCAGCGCGAATTGCTTTTGCCTCGGAATTTGGCCGAGAATTTGGCCTAGAAACTGCCCTGGAAGTCGGTCTAGAAGCAGGCTTGTTACCCAGTGGCAAACTCGGCGGCGTGATGACAACTTTACCAATATGTTTTCCCTGTTGCATCGTGCGAAAGGCGTCAACTGCCTGTATCGCTGTATAGCGCTGGTGCGATAAGGGCAACAGACGATTGTGTTGTATCTCGGCAGCAATTCGGCTCAGCATCGACTGGATGAGCTGTGGCTGCTGATCCGTCACAGCTACGAGATCGATAATTTGATAGCTGACATCAGGCCGCTGCTGGCTCATTTGTTCTGCCGACCAGATGCCTGATTTGCCAATTTCTAGGAACTGACCACCGTTGGTAAGAATAGAAAGGCTTTTAGCGATCGCATCTCCTGAGAGTGAGTTAAGTACAACATCTACGCCTTTCCCTTCAGTCTGTTGCTGAATCTGTTCGGCAAAGTCCAAATTACGAGAGTTGAAGATATGCTGTATTCCCTGCTGCTGCAAGAACGTCCACTTAGGCGGTGAAGCGGTTGCAAAGATCTCTGCACCTACGCTTTGAGCAATCTGCACAGCCGCTTGACCCACGCCGCCAGCCGCTGCGTGAATAAGAATGCGTTTGCCTTTCTTCAGTTTTCCTAGCTCAACTAGCGCATAGTAGGCCGTGAGAAAAGCCGTGGGTATGGTTGCCGCTTCTACGGCGCTGAGGTGATTTGTACCATTGCCTTTGGGGATAGGGACTGCTAGATCCGCAGAGACTGTGACATATTGGCTGAAGCTAGCAGGTGCGATCGCCATCACCCGCTCTCCAACTTTTAGCCTGTCTGCATTCGCACCGACATTCGCACCGACCGCAACGATTTCTCCGGCGCATTCGAGCCCCAAAGGCCCGGCCTCACCGGGATACAAGTCCAGCGCGTTCAGCACGTCTCGAAAATTCAATCCGGTTGCCTGTACGAGGATTTCTATCTCATTGGGTTCTGGCTGTCGGCGAGAGGTCGCCTGCCATCTGAGGTTTTCTAAGGTGCCTTTTTTGACGGTTTGAAGCTGTAGATTATCAACAGATTGAGTATTCTGTTGGAGCTGCCTAGCTAGTCTAGCGGCGTAGCGATCGCCATTTCGATAGGCGATTTGAGGCTCTTTTTTAGAATTGTGCTGACAAATTTCAGCGATCAAATTAGATATTAGCTGCTGCTCGTCGGCAGTGGCATCTAGATCTAGACAGACGCAGTTTAGCCCTGGATGTTCGAGAATGATCGTTTTACCCATTCCCCACAGCGGCGATTGGAAGATGTTCGGCGCTTCACCGCTGAGAATAGCTTGAGCGCTATGGGTAATCAGCCACAAGTTGATAGACAGACCATCGCTAATTAGTGCCTGAGTCAAAAAGAGAGCGCTCTTACAGCTATGTTCTATATTGTCATCACCAAAATTATCACTGCCAAAATATAGAACGCCTTGCCAAGGATCTGATTGCGATATGAGAGCGTGAAATTCTTCGGGATTTTCTCTATCTATCTTAAAATCTACCCCGGTAGTCTGTTCAGGTTGCTCTTGACCAGTCTGCCTTTGGACTTCGGTTAGAAGTACCGTTGTGCAGTGTTGCGATTGAGTGGTTAGAGACTGTGCGATCGCCGCTAGCTTCTCAGCGTTATCTCCAACAATCAACCAGTTTCCACCCGGTACTAACTGCGAGTGATGATCAGTCGTAGCGAGCTGCCATTCGACGGTATAAAGCCAGTTTCGCCATTCAAGAGACTGCCCAGAACGCGCACGGTGCTCTTGAAAACTTTGATTTTGAAAGTCTCGATCCTGAAAGCCTCGATCCTGAAGACTTTGATTTTGCAGACTTCGATCCACAGGCGCTACACGCTTTGCCGCTAAGCCCTTAATGGACGCAATGCTCTCTCTTGCTGCATCCAATATCTGCACATCGGCTGTCACTGTTAGCGCATCATCTTTAATCGGCCAAAGCTGTACATGGCTCCAAACGAACTGACTGTCGATCGGCAACGAACAATGACAAACCACGCTCTCGACGCCAATCGGTACATAGACATGATCTCTTGCTGACGCAGGCAGCGCCGCCAAAATGCATTGAAAACAAGCGTCTAAAACAGCGGGATGGAGCTGATAGCGAGAGTGATCAGAGCCTATTTCTGGTGAGACTCGAACCTGGCCTAGCGCTTCATTCTCTGTGCGCCAGATGTTTTCGACGCTGCGGAAAGGGCCGCTGTATGACAGACCTAAGTCATCGCAATTCTCATAATGGGCTGCGGGCGATCGCACTTCTCCTAATCTATCTTTTATGCGCTCAATTTCAACAGATTCAGCAGTTGAGACAGCCGCTGCACTGACCGTCCCTTCGCAATGCAGCGTCCAGTCTGGAGCTCCTGAATCTGGAGCTTCTGTAGACCGACTGAAGATTTCAAAGCAATAGACTTCAGTGGGATGGTTATCAGAATCTGGGGTCAGAACCGTTTGAATGGCTGTCGATTTTTCAGAGATCGCCAACGGTCTTAGGATATTGACCTGATCAAGTTGAACTGAGGTAGATCGCAGAATTTTAGCGCCTGCCGCCAGCCCAATTTCCAGGAAGGCTGATCCAGGAAAGAGAGTTTGCCCCTGCACCTGGTGATGCTTTAGATAATCGGGCTGGGCCAAATCAACCAATTGTTGAAACAGGATTTGACGAAGCGGCGTAGAAATTTTTGAGCCTACTAGCGGATGAGTCTCTTCATCCAACCGATCCTCTAACACAGAAGGTCTAACTGACTTCGGTCGCTCCAGCCAATACCGCTGCCGCTGAAAAGCATAGGTAGGCAAAGGCAATCGATGATCTTGCCGATGGCTGTAGAACGCTTGCCAGTCAATCTCGCATCCTCCTCGATACAGCGTCGTTAGACTAGAAAGCATCTGCCAACTATCGGATTGCTTCGGCTGTAGGCTGGCTAACCAGCTATATGAATCAGAGTGAGAACGAGTGATAGTTGCTTGAGCCAATGTGACCAGAACAGGGCGAGGGCCGCATTCTAGAAATGTGATGATACCTTTCTCTTCTAAAGTCTCGATGCTTTGGGCAAATCGAACAGGTTGCTGGATATGGTTTACCCAATAGTCGGCATCGAGAGAATTAGCTATTTCTGCGCTTAAGTTAGAGATGATTTCGATCGTAGGCGCTTGATAAGCAACAGAGTCTGCCACCGCCCGAAAGTCTGACAGCATTGGCTCCATCAGCGAAGAGTGAAAAGCATGAGACACTTTTAGCTGCTTGCATCTGATGCCTTGCTTTTCTAGTTCTTCAGCAATATTGTCAATCGCTTTTGCTGGCCCAGATAGCACCGTATTTTCAGGAGAATTGATCGCCGCAACTGCAATGTCTGTTTCTTTTCCTATGGTTTGCTCGCAAGTCGCAACATCCGCCATCACCGATAGCATTGAGCCACCTGTGGGCAACGCTTGAATCAGCTTACCTCTTTCTACTACTAGCTTCAGCGCATCTTCTAAGTCGAACACGCTCGCCACGCAGGCCGCTACATATTCTCCTAAGCTATGACCTAGCACCACAGCAGGCCGTATGTTCCAACTCATCCAAAGCTGAGCGATCGCATATTCAAAAGCAAACAGCGCTGGCTGAGTATATGCCGTTTGATCGATCAGCTCGCTCTCTGCTCCAAATAACACACTCAGCAGATCAAAGCCATGTCGATGCAAGATTTCAGCACATCTATCTAGCTGCTGGCGAAAAACTGGCTGAGTCTGGTACAGCGTTCTACCCATGCCGATAGTTTGAGCACCTTGTCCAGTAAATAAAAACGCGACTTCTCTAGTCGTAATCGGGTTAGGCGATGTTGGATGGGGCAATGCCGACAGCCAAGCTTGAAGCTGAGTCCGCAGATCTTCGATAGAGTTGACGACTAGCGCTAGACGATGAGTGAAGTGCGATCGCCCTACGCCTAAAGTAAAACAAATATCCGATACAGAAATGTCTGTGCGATCGCCCAGAAAATCCACATACTTTTCGGCCAGCGCTCTAAGCGCAGTCTCACTCTTTGCAGAAAGCACGAATATGTCTTCTTCAAATCTTGCTTTTGGCTCTGTTTGATCTAGGTCGAAATCTTCAGCAACCGTCTCTTCTAGCACCATATGGACATTGGTGCCGCCGATACCCAAAGAGTTGACACTAGCCCGCCTTGGCGTCCCAGTCACTGGCCAGTCAGCCAGCGCCGTATTCACATAAAAAGGACTGTTGGCAAAATCGATTTGCGGATTTGGTCGCTTAAAATGCAGACTCGCTGGAATCTGACCGTGATGCACCGCCAGCGCCGTTTTGATAAAGCCCACCACGCCAGAAGCAATGTTTAGATGTCCGACGTTGGTCTTTACCGATCCAATGGGACAGAATTGTTTTTTATCGGTGCTTAAGAGATCGGGGCAGCGTCTGAAAGCCTGAGTCAGCGCCGCAATCTCAATCGGGTCGCCGAGCTGAGTGCCCGTCCCGTGCGCTTCGACGTAGCCAATGGTCTCGGCTGGGGTGTTGGCGATTGCCAGAGCCTCTACGGCAACTCTTGTTTGACCTTCACTCAGGGGCGCTAGATAGCCGACCTTTTGCCCGCCGTCATTACCGATTGCAGAGCCCTTGATAACGGCGTAGATGAAGTCTTTGTGTGCGATCGCCTCATCCAACCGCTTTAGCACCACCAGGCCGACACCACTGCCAAACAGCGTCCCTTTCGAGTCCGCATCAAACGCGCGGCAGTGACCATCTTTGGCCAAGATCATGCCCTCTTGGTACAGATAGCCTGCCTGCTGCGGCGTCTCTACCGACACGCCGCCCGCTAGCGCCATGTCACATTCTCCTTGTAGCAAACTCTGCGCCGCTAGATGAATAGATACCAGCGAAGTAGAACAAGCTGTCTGAACATTCAAGCTAGGGCCGCGCAGATTTAGCTTATAAGAGACTCGGGTGGTCAGATAGTCTTTGTCATTGGCGACAGTGGCTTGAAAGCCGCCAAGCGAGCTGAGCGTAAAGATATCTAGTGAATCATTCGGATCGAGCCTGTGACGATTGGGATAGACATGATTGAGCAGATAGGTGTTCATTGTCGCCCCGGCAAACAGCCCGATCGCGCCCTCATAGGCCAGCGGATTGTATCCAGCGGTTTCCAAGCTCTCCCAAGCGCATTCCAATAGCAGACGCTGCTGCGGGTCCATTAGGCTGGCTTCCTTTGGGCTATAGCCAAAAAAATCAGCGTCGAAATGGTCGATCTTTTCTAGGATTGGGCTGGCATTCACGTAGTTGGGATTTTGGATTAGCGCCGGGTCGATGCCTGCTGACAGCATTTCCTCATCGGTAAAGAACGCGATCGCCTCCACCCCGTCTTTGAGATTTTGCCAGAAAGTCTCTAGGTTTGCAGCCCCCGGAAATCTACCCGCCATGCCGATAATGGCAATCTCTGAAGTTTGTTGCTTGCTAGAGCCTTTGTCTAACCGAGCTTTTAATGAATCTCGTAGCGGCAGCGGCGGTGCATCTATATCTGTTTGCTTCAGGTGGCTAGCGAGTGCGGCAACGGTGGGATATTGAAAAAGTGAAACGGCTTTTAGCGTCGGTGCAAGCTTGTTTTGCAGATGTCCTAGTACCTGCATCAGTCGTAAAGAGGTACCGCCTAGCTCGAAAAAATTATCATTTCTGCCAATATCTTCTACAGAAAGAACAGACTGCCAGATTGAAGTAATCTGTTGCTCAATCTCAGATAGCTTCAGGCTTGCTGTTTTGCCGCTGTTTTGAAAAGCGCTGATCAGTCGCTGTACCTGGGCGTCAAACTCACCTGCGGCGAATCTTTGGCTGAGCTGACTGCGCTGAATTTTACCGATAGAAGTTTTAGGAATGTCCGACTTTTCTACCGGAATGATATAGGTTGCAGAGATGCCAATTTGATCGATTACCTGAGTGCGGATTTGCTTGGCTAAGGGAACAACAGCGTTTAGATCTTTCACTCCATTCACCGGATGGAAGAAAATAGCCAGTTGTTCTGTTGTCTCTTTGGCGCTACGTACGACGCCGCAGGCGGCTGTGAAAGAGATTTCTACGCCCGCTAATGCTTCGATAACAGATTCAATCTCGTGGCTGTAGTAGTTGATGCCATTGAGGATGATCACCTCTTTTTGTCTGCCTGTGATCGTCAGAGCGCGATCTTGGATGAATGCTAAATCGCCTGTATTAAACCAGCCGTCTTCTGTAAACGCGGATTCATTCGGATCTATCTCTTCTAAGTCTGTTTCTTCTGAGTTTGTCTCATCTAAGCCTGACTCGCTCGAAGCTGCCACAGTGCTTGGCTTGATTGAACTGCGCGCTTTGGACGACTGGTAGTAGCCGGGTGTAACCGTCAATCCTTTTACCTGCAATCGACCAGTCTCCCCGGCTGACAGCACCGCATCAGCGTCATCTACAATCCGAATTGAAACGCCTGGAATTGGCTGACCCAAAGTAACGAAGGTGTTTGTTTCAGCCGTATCTGTAGTCGTAGGCGCTAGCGAAAACTGACGAGAATGAACAATCCCAGAGCAGGTCTCCGTCATGCCATAGCCCGGACTAATCGCCGTCTCAGAGAGGCCATAGGGCATCAGCATCTGCAAAAACTGTCGTGCCGTCTCCCCCACCACGGCCTCTGCTCCATTTCCCATCCAGCGCACAGAAGAGAGATTCCAACGACGTGCTTTTTTGTCTGCCTGGTCGTCAGCTTGAGCCCTGGCTACAATTCTCTGCGACTGGTCGTTGACCAGGCCATAGGCAAAATTAGGGGCCCAGGTCACACTTGCCTGGTACTGCACCAAGAGATCTAGCCAAACTAGCGGATCTTTTAGAACAAGCTCGCGAGCCGCATGGATTTGCGCGCAGCCTAGATACACTTCTGTCAGATGAAACATGACCAGACTGGCCACATGCTCTAGCGGCATCCAGTTTAGGGTGATGTCTTCAGCGGATAGCTGATTTACCGTCGCCATGCCGCAGGCGCTAGCTCTGATATTTTGATGGGTAAGCTGAACGCCTTTGGGCTGGCCTGTACTGCCAGAGGTCAAGAGTAGAAGCGCTAGCTCGTCTGGCTGAGGCTCGTATAGCGGCCAGTCGCTAGGTTGATGACTAATTTGATTAGCAGATTGGCTAGCCGCTTGTAGATCGGCGAGAGTGACAACACTAATCGGTAGCGGCTCTAAAAGATCGGGTGAGTCTGTGAGCAGGGTGGGATTGTCTAACAGCGCGATCGCACCCTCCAAAGGTGACTGGCCGCTGGCGCTACTAGCCTGCGTAGCGATAGGCACCGGAATGCAGCCGCTAAGAAAACATCCCCACAGCGCGGTGACTAGATCAATACTTTTGGAGAACTGAAGAATAACAAAGTCGTGCTGTTCTTTGTTTCCTAGCCCTCGATTAGTCAGCGCGATCGCAACCCTTTGAGCCGATACCAATAGATCAGCGTACGACTGCACAGTCTCAGTGCCATCGGCGCTTAGATAGCGAATCCCCGTCTTTCCTGTAGCAGCGCGATCTAGTGCGTCAATCAGGTGAGAGGGAAAGTCAGCTGTATCAGGGAAAGGAGCACCGTGGACAATGGCTGGTAGATCTAATGGCTGTAGTGGCGGCTGCAATGACGGCTGCGGTGTGTGCGCTGAAGGTGACACGGCCATGTCTGTACGTACTTAGAAATGAACAAGTAGCTTGACACAATAGACTCTTTGAAGCAGTACCATAGCTGGTTTTAAGCCAGTCTGTAAAGGATCAACGGCTACGACATGTGGCATTATAATGACGGCATCTGCGTAGATTTACAGTTCTATAGCTTCTGTTTGTCCAGACTTACCCCTGCTATTTGAATAGATGGAGACGCTCAATTTACTCATTTCGGACGAGACGCTGCGGGATGGAGAACAGCAGGTTGGTCTATTTTTTGAAGACAAAACGACCCTAGCGAAGCTGATTGCCCGGACCGGGGTGCAACAGATTGCGCTGATGCCTGCTATCCACGCTAGTGAGGCATCGTTGGTCGGTGACCTAGTCGATAGCGGCCTGAAGCAGCAAATCGCCGCGTCTACGATGATGAGGCGCTCGGCAATCGAGCATGCCAAAACCTGCGGCGTGCGGCAGGTTATTCTCTTCCACGCGGTCTCCGATCGGCTTTTGTTCCTAAGAGATTCAGAAATCGCTAGAAACCCCGCATTCAAAGGTAAAACAGTTGACGATGACATCGCGTTTCCGGTAATTCGTCGCAGCCGTCAGCGCATGTTAGCCCACGCCCTAGAGCATGTGCGCTATGCCGCTGAGCAGGGCCTGAAAATTTGCTTTGCCGCAGAAGATGCTAGCCGAGCCGACAGTGGGTTTTTGGTGGACTGTATCAACACGCTATCGCCCTATATTGACGAATTTTTGCTCTGCGATACGGTCGGTATCCTAACGCCTAAGCGGACGACTGAATGGATTCAGAGCCTGCTAAAACGCACTCGTGCTGTACCCTTATCTGTTCACTTTCATAACGATATGGGGCTCGCACTAGAAAATACGATCCAGGCGGTGCGGGCGGGCGCTATGGGTGTTTCTGGTACGTTTGGCGGGATCGGGGAGCGGGCAGGCAACGCGCCGATCGAACAGGTGCTAAAGGGTCTGCGATCGCGCTTTGGTTGGGAAGTGACAGGCATCGACTACGACGCGCTTGACCGGGTGGTTGACTACCTCCACGCGCACGGACATCGGCCCCACGCGCCTTATTCCAGCGAGGCTCAGCGGCATGAGTCGGGTATTCATGTCAGCGCTTTGCTGCGCGATCGCCAAAGCTACAGCATTTTTCCGCATCGGCAGCCAGAGATCTGGTTTGGCAAAGGCAGCGGCGCAAGTAACTTTCGATATCTGTTTGAACAGTATCTAGATCGGCCTCTGCCACAGTGTGAGTATGAGCGGCTAAGAGCCGTTGTCAAGGCGATCGCCATTCAAGAAAGGCGGTCTTTTTCGGCAGAGGAGACTCTAACATTACTAGAGCAAAGGCGTTTACTTGTCTCTCAGAAAAAGTTGGTGGTTCTAAATGGTTGAAGGAGTATGGTAGTAGCACTGAAAGTTCCAGAAGGTAGAATAGTGATTACTTTCTGCACTTACGCCGGAGTTTTTAGATGTTGAGTGTGACCATTGATGAGATTCAGCGCAATCCTACAAAGTATCTGCGTCAAGTAGAAGCTGGCAAAACGTTTGTGATTTTGCAAGCAGATAAAGCAGTCGCTGAACTTAGACCAGTCTCTACAAGTAAACCACTGCGACCATTTGGCCTATGTGCAGGCGAATTTACTGTACCAGATGATTTTGATGCTTCTCTACCGGAAGACCTGCTTGATGCATTTGAGGGCAAATGAAGATTTTGCTAGATACACATATTTTCTTGTGGTTCATTAGTGGCGATACTCGTTTGCAACAGTAGATAAAGTAATTCGCAATTACGCAGTCAGCGTGATCTAGAGGTGTCATCTTTCTACGGTAGCTTTTTAGGAATGAGCAGCATTACGGTAACGCTCTATGGTAGGCGATCGCTAATCTCTCCACATACCGCTGAGATTGCTACCGTTCTAGGTGAGGCCAGATAGTTCTGTCCGGTCGGATCGCCACTGCGGCCTTTAAAGTTACGATTGGTCGCATAGATCCCAGTTTCTTCTGCGCCCAAAACGCCGCGCCCTGCGTTGATGCAGGCACCACAGCCTGATTTTAAGACGGTTGCGCCAGCTTGTTCTAAAGTTGACAGATAGCCCATAGATTCCGCCTGCTCCCTCACTTCCTGTGAGGCTGGAACAACAAACAGGCTCACCGCCGGATTAACTCGCTGACCTTTAATTGCCGCCGCCGCTTCTGCTAGATCGTGCAGCTTCCCGCCTGTACAAGAACCGATAAAGGCCCGAGTAATTGCGACTCTATTGCGATCGCGAATGAGATCGCGAACAGGCACTACCTGATCGGGTGTCGGTGGCTTAGCGACTTGCGGTTCTAGCTGGCTAAGATCAAACTGATAGACCCGGTCATACTGCGCGTCTAGATCGGCTGTAACTTCGACAAAAGGTTCGCTAGTACGCGCTTTCACATATTGCCGTGTTACTTGATCTACAGGCATCAGGCCACACATTGCTCCGCACTCTATGGCCATATTTGCCAGCGTCATTCGCTCATCCATCGGCAGCTGTTCGACAATGTTGCCGACAAATTCCAAGACTTTGCCGGTTGCGCCGTTGCAGCCAATTTTGCCTAAGATAAACAACATAATATCTTTGGCACTGACTGCCGCTGGCAGCTTGCCAGATAGCTCGATCCGCAGCGTCGCGGGCACTCGAATCCACAGATCTCCCATGGCGAAGATGTTGGCCATATCGGTGGTGCCAACGCCCGTAGAAAAGCAGCCAAACGCACCGTAGGTACAGCTATGAGAGTCGGTGCCTGCAATCATCATGCCAGGGCGCACAAATCCCTGCTCGGGCAGAAGAACATGGCAAATTCCAGCCGCTTCCCCCGGTGAAACAATGTCAAACAGATGACAGCCCTGCTGCGCGGCAAAGTCCACCATCTGTTGATACATCGTGGTCGCGCCTGCGTCTGGGCGAATGTCATTGATTTGAATGAAATGATCGGCTACTAGAACGATCTTCTCTGGGTTCCAGACGGTGGCATTAGGGCCAAACTGCTGCTGGAACAGATTGCCGACTGGGCCAGCGATCGCGTCATGAGACATGGCCAAATCTACCTGGGCAAACACCACCTCTCCCGGCTGCACGTAGGCGTTCCCCGATGCCTGGGCCAACAGCTTTTCAGCTACCGTCATGGGCCGCTTGGAAGTCTCACTGTTAGGAATACTCACTTTCCCCTGTTGCCGCTGCTGATTAAAAGCGATCAGACCGCCCGCCGCGACGATCGATTCTACCGCTGGGTTTTGCAAAGGCTGTTCGACAATTTCTAGCGGCAGACCAATGTTGATACTGTTGCGATAAAAGATTTCAGCAAAAGACTTGGCGCGAACTTTCTGAATGCCCACTGCCTTGATGGCAATCGGGGCAAACTCTCGGCTAGATCCACAGCCAAAGTTTTCTCCGGCTTCAATGACATCGTATTTCAGTAGATTCCCTGGCCCAATTAGATGCTCTAGCGCGTAGTAAGCAAGATGGTTTATATCGTCATTAGTCCCACGTTTGGCTGGGATAATGTCGTCTGTATTGATATTGTCACCTAGCGTCAGAATCTGTTGCGTCATGGCGTTATGGCGTTATGGTTTACTTGTTCTAACCTACCTGCTGGTTTTGGCTGGCCTATTGTTCTTCTTTTATCTTTCTCTGCTTGATAGAAACTGCCGGGTTGCCTGCACAAACGGTCCACGGTGCCAGCGATTTATTCGCCACGCTATTGAGCGTCAGCACTGCGCCTTCGCCAATGGTCACGCCAGGGCCAACCACCCCCCGCGCCCCGATCCAGGCACTTTTCTCGATCTTGATTTCACCCAAGATCAGATCGAATGAAGGCTTGCTCCAGTTGTGATTTCCTGTACACAGATATACCTCTTGTGAAAGACAGACGTTATCTCCAATCGTGACAGGTGCAAGATTGTCTATCCACGCGCCTTCTCCTAGCCAGCAGTCGTCGCCGATGGTCAATCGCCAGGGAAATTTGATCCGTACACCTTGTTTGATCCGTATCCCTGTTCCGACAGAAGCGCCAAACAGCCGCAACAGCTTTGCCTTCGGTTCAGAAACGGGCACTACGTAGCTCATAAACAGCGGTGAACCGATATAGTACCAAAGTAGTTGCTTTAGCAGCGACACGCCAGGATTGTAGTCGCCAGGATTATATTTTGCCAGCTGTGACTGGGCGAGCTGCGATCGCATAGAAAAACCCCTAAGAAAATCCTCATAACCTGACCAAGCAGCCAGGAAAACTAAGGAACACGATACTGGGTGAGGGTGCGATCGCGAAATCGGCTGTCTTTATTTGTAAAACGCTCCTGCCTGACCACTTCTAGACCGACTTTCTCAAACTGTGCCAACTCCTCGGAAGAGAGCGGCCAGGGCGCACTCTTGCCAGGATCTTCATCGTCGCCCCGCATGTAGGTCGCGATCAGCACAGTTCCTTGCGGCGCACCCAAAGCAGCAATCTTTTCAATTACCTCCGCCCGAACGCTCAGCGGCAGTGCCTGGATCGTCCTAAAGTCAAAGACTAGCTCGAACTTGCCCAGCCAGTCAGCCGGTAGGTTAAACAGATCGGCAATGACGTAGTTGACAGACGATTGCGGAAAGCGTTTCTTGGCCCAGGCGATCGCACTCTTAGAGATATCAAATCCCGTCACCGCAAAACCAGCCTTTGCCAGCGCCTCAGCGTCGTCTCCTAGGCCACAGCCCACGACCCCTGCCGATCGCCCTCGACCTTCTATTTCATTGCGCTGTAGCCAGTCGGTCAGATAAGGCACTGCTCCTGGCAAGGTCCAAGGCACCTGACCTGCATCGCCATCCGCCTCTGCATACAGCGGCTCAAACCAGTCAGAAGCCCGGCCTCTGTTTGTTTCTTCAGTCATGTCAATTTACTCTCGATCTTATCTTTTGAACTATTTTCTAAAGACCCTAACTCCGGTTCCCCTTCTCCCCAGGGAGCAAGGGGTTAGGGGATGAGGGCTCGACAACTTTATGAAGCTTATCCCCTGATGCTTATCTGCTTATCCACTAGTGATCTTCTCCGGCATATATCCACATAGACTCTGTCTTACCGGCTCTTTCAAATCCGCACTTTTGATAGAACGCGGTTGTTTCATATTCAGCGACCAGCATCTGCATGTGCATCCCCTCGTAGTTTTTGGCTAGAAGCTCCATTATTTTCCCACCAATTCCTTGCTGCTGATAGTCTGGATGAACCAACAAATGAGGATAGTAAACGACCAAAAAGCCATCTGAAATCGCGTTGCCAATGCCGACTAGCTGCTCGCTATTCCAGGCCGAGATCAGACTGTGAGAGTTAAGTAGGGCTTGGCGTAGAGCGTCAGGTTTTTGTGCTGCGGACCAACCATTTAGCTCATAGATAGGCAGAATCTGTTCGATGGAGATATCTCTACGCTCAGAATATGTAATCATCTCTACTGTGAGTGTCCTGCTTTTGACTAATCATACGCTGCTAGACGAGAGGGTGCCGCTAGTGATAGATCCTACAACTTTGATTTCTTTTGGATTGGCAGTGGCTGTTTTGGTCGTGATGCCGGGGCCAGCCACGCTATATATTGTCACCCGCAGTCTAGACCAGGGTAAGCAGGCAGGACTGGCTTCGGTGCTGGGCATCTCTACGGGGGCGCTGGTTCATTTTTTTGCGGCTGGGCTAGGGCTATCCACTATCTTGATGACGTCCGTGATGGCTTTCTCGGTGGTGAAGTATATCGGCGCGCTGTATCTGATTTGTTTAGGGATTCAAAAGCTGCTGTCTGATGAAGTGCTATCGATTGAGCAGAGGGTAGCGCCGCGATCGCTCGCCAAGATCTTCTATCAAGGCGTGATTGTTAATGTATTGAATCCAAAGGCGGCTGTTTTCTTTTTGGCGTTTTTGCCTCAGTTTATCGATCCGGCGGCGGGGCCGATTTGGCAGCAGTTGATTCCACTGTGCGGTGTGTTTGTCTGTGTTGGTCTAGCAGGAGATAGCACCTACGCCCTAATCGCTGGAAAAACTCGGCAGTGGCTGAGCCGCAATGCTTCTTTTCTACGGCGGCAAAAGTATGTGGTTGGCAGCACCTATATTGCCTTGGGCGTGGCGGCGGCAACGGTATCGCCAGTTCGTAAGTAGGAGGGCACTTTGATGGGCCGTGGTAAGCAAGTCTCTCTTTTGAGACCTACATCCGTTTTGGCTGCTGCTTTGAGCGTTACGGTTTTAAGTGCAATGTTGAAGGGCTGTACCCACAGCGCTCAGACGATTGGGGATACGGATGATAGGCCCTTCGTCGCGGTCACGCAGCTAGTCGATCAGCCGACGCTGAACGCGGTACGTGAGGGAATAAGAGATGAACTGTTAGCGGCTGGCTATGAAGCGGGGCCGACCCTACGCTGGGAATGGCGAAGTGCGGGAGGCAGTCCGGCGACGGCTAGGCAGATCGCGAACAAGTATGCCGGGGCGAGCCCTGATGTGGTGGTGGCGATCGCCAACCCCAATGCTAGCTCGGCAGCAGCGGCCAGCCAAGATATCCCTATTGTCTTTTCGGCAGTGACTGACCCGGTGGCCGCAGATCTCGTTGACAGCATAGAGAGGCCCGGTGAAAACGTCAGTGGCGTCAGCGATCGCCTACCCGTTCCCCAGCAGATAGCGCTAATCAAAGAGATTATTCCAGAAGTAAGTTCACTAGGCATCATCTACGATGTGAATCAAAGCAGCACCCCCGGCTTGACCTCGCTAATTAATCAAAGTGCGATCGAACAAGATCTCGCGATTGAAGCTGTTACTGTTCTGTTGCCCGATGAAGCGGCAACCACCGCCGCGAGTCTAGTTGGCTCGGTAAACGCCATTTACCTGCCACCCGAGAGTACAGCCGTCTTATCAGAAGCGGTTGTGCAGGTAGGAAGAGACAACCAAGTGCCCGTATTTGCTGGGGAGGTAGATGCGGTGGAGGGCGGTGCGATCGCCACGCTCAGCTTCGACTACTACGACCTAGGCCGTCAGGCGGGCGAGATGGTCGTGAGTGTGCTAGAAGGCAGAAGACCTGGCGATCTGTCGGTCGAATTTGTTGAAGATCTGCGGCTGACCATCAACCCCGCCGCTGCTGAGGCGATGGGCGTTCAGCTTCCTATCGCTGTGGTTGCTCGCGCCGATAACACTATCGACTAGAGAAAACGAACAGAGAGAAACTATCGCCTTAGCAGACTGATGGCTGCTCCTTGTTCTGGAGTGATGATGATGCGATCGCCGACGGCGGAAATCGGGCTCCACAGTATGGGCTCTACATAGTGCAAAACGTGGAGCTGGTGGATGGCTTGCCGGATAGCGCCAGGACTGCCGAGCAAGATGTGGCGCAGCTCTTCTCTTTGGGTTTCCCGGAGAGTTTTCCGAGGGTTGCCGCCAATGGGCGAACAGGTTTGCTGCCTTAGCGGTGCTGCTGGCAGATCGGAGGCGGTATAAATTGTCATTCTTACGGTTTCTCCACTGAGTGTTTTTGGGGTTTGGAAGAAAGCGCAAAAATTTAGCCGCCCCAACTTGTCATAAGTCAGGGCGGCTATGGCATCATAGCCATAACCTTTTGACTGTGTACGCAGTTAAGGGGCCAGCCTGTGTTGCCTGTTGGAGCAGACAGCACGGGCGTTTGGCTAAATTTTTGAGCGGTTAGAGCCACTGCTGAGCACGGAAGCACAGACAATAGCTTTAAAGACTAGCGTATCAGTATTTCTACGGGTGTCAACTTCTTTTGACAGGAAATCTTGGCAATTGGGGTGAGGGTGGAGATAGAGAAGGCTCGCCAGTAGAAAGGCTAGATGTTTATGATTCTAGGCGAGCAATTGAATTCCATGTGCTTTTGCTTTCGCATTAAAATCTATACTGAGAGCCTGACAATAGCGCTTCAAAATTTCTACTTCCCTTGAATGAACTACACCATCAGCACTAGCGACCTGAAAACACCAATCAATGATTTCAGAAGCTTTGGTTGTCCCTAACTGTTTGATTTTCTCGATAGATTCAGAGCGATTCAATCGTTTGTCGACTTCAGTACCTTCGAGGAATAATGTAACAACTGAGCGCTCAGCTTCAACCAAAATGCCATCTGCGTAGGCAACGTTCATCATGAGTGAAAATGAAGCCTGATAATCGCGAGATGATAGTCCGTACTGAGCTGCATTTTGGCTTATAGAATCTTTTATGTCTTGAGGTGTAACAGGCTTGTCTTTAGAGCCATATTCTATCCAGTTATTAATGCCTTTCATAACGCAATCGTGAGCTTTAGTAGCTCTTTCACTAGGAGACATTTTCTGGAAGGCTGCATAAACCGCACCTGCGGCAATGACAAGCCCAGCTGCAATTCCCACAATAGGCAAGGGACCGCCTGGCATTCCTCCCAAGAAAAATGCTGTTACTGATGCCCATATACCAGGATTCATTAGTTGACCTAGACAGGCTGCTGCAAGTGCTAGCCCACCGCCACCATGCAAACCGCATAGCCCCTGTTTGAGAGTTTCTTTTGCTCTTGCTTTATTTGGATCTAATGCAGCGCAAGCAAACTTGAGTCCCGTATCAATTTGATGAGGAAGACTGTCTAATTCAAGGATCTTGTGACCTTCTGAACGAATAGCGTCAGCGATACGCACGATGTCTCTGTAAGAAACAGTGTTTTTCTGCCCTACTTGCTCATTATGTTCAATTGCCCTGTCCCACAATAAATTAAAGGTAGCTTTCAGTTTGTTAGCAGCTTCCTGTCGTTGTTGCTTCTTCATGGTGATGTCCTTAAGAAATAGTTGGTCAGCGTTAGCTATGGTCTTATGGAAAGCAACATGGCTTCTTCTAAAGGGGTACGGATACGTACACAGGGTTGAAGATGGTCTGTCATTTTTCTCATAACATCTGAGTCAACGTATTTGTTCGCAATGAACTGATCTATTTCATGAGCTAAGCCGGCTTTGACCGGAATTGCTTTGACATATTGATTCACGGACTCAGATGCATTTTTAGCGAGGCTGAATCCGGTCAGAGCAAAGGAAGTTGTAATCCCTAAAGGGACACTGATCGCCGACATCGAAGATAACAATGTTGAAGTTGAGATTCTTTGTCCAAGCAACTGAAGCTTTTCAGTATTTGTCTTTTGCTCGCGACTGAAAAGAACTTCTGTGAGCCCTAGAACTGCACCAAAGCTCGCCCCAACGGTCGCTGACTGTAAGATTTCAGCGACTGGTACACCACAGAAAAATGGCTGCGAATAGTATTGATGGGCGGTCACTGCACCACAGGCAATATCTGCTGCGCCACAACCAATCAATATGGGATTTTTAGTAGGTATACCTGCTGCTATCTTTAGCGCTCCTGCGCCAAAGGTGTTCGCTGCGTAGCCCACTCCCCATTGTGCTGTCCCACTCATTACTGAGATGACGTTTGACCCTGTATGAGCAACGGCAAAGATGCTAGCCCCCATATCTAAGACATTCATATGGATCCACGGAGCAACCTTGGTTGATGAGGTTCCTAGCAAAGTTGCCAAATTTCGCACACATTCTTCGGGCAGAATCGGTAAACCATTTCTAGTAACGATGTCAGTGCCTAGATGCTTGTAGAAATCAATCACACTCAGGTCAGGGCTCTGGACAGCCTTGATGCCATCTGTCAGAAAATGATGGTGTCTGATTCGATGCCACCCTACCGAAACGCCTTGTGGATAGAGATATTGATGTGGCCCAGTGCAGTCCATCCAATGGCCAGTCAAAGTTTTGCCCGCACTTTCAAAAATTGATTTTGAGACTGTTTCCGCAGCCTTGTGATCAAAAAGTCCGATGCTCGCTAGATGAGGTGCAGAAACGGCAGGTATTGCAACCCCAATGGTTGAAAAAACATTGTGACTAGAATCTACTAACAGAGCCAGTGGAATATTAATTGTCGCGCTGCCAAAGTTGGAGATTGCCTCCAAAAACATCGCCATAGCTGCCTGTTCACTAATTTGGTCAGTGAATAGACGAGATACTTACGCTAACTCGCCTATAAGCTTAATTTTCCCAAAAAACAAATTGGTCAACTGCGCCCAGTCAAAATCTTCCGGTAGATGCGAACCTGGCGAATCCTGCTAGCGTTCTGTCAAAAAGTCTGGGTCTAGCTGCTTCACTTCCGTACTGAACGCCTGCCCCAGAAACGCTCTGACCTCTGCATCTTTCGTCAGCCGTCGCAGCGGTTCAGCGAATTCGTGATTGGCCAGCGCCGACGTCAGGCCACAGGTTTCTAGCTCATCGCCAAACAGCACCAGAAAATCTTTCATCGACTGGGCGATCGCCCGCTGCAAAGCATCAGGTGCGTGAAGTGCGATCGCCTCCGACACACTCTGCTTCAAAAAATCCTGATAAAAATCCTCAGCCGCCGCCTTTGTCAGCGGCCCCAAAACGTCCTTTACCAGCACCCGAGCACCAGCACTAAGACTAGACAACGCAAGAAAATCTAGCATGACCAAAGACAGCAAGCCTACACAGCAAATATGCCATCAATCGACAAAAATTGCCGCGAGCGAAACCTAAAGACAAAGAACCGTCATGCCGCTATGCCCTCTCAACATCCTGATAAGATTGCTGTACTTTTTTTGAGCAAACATGCGCCGCGACTCCATCTTCTACAAATTCTTTCAGCAGTCGCCCATGCTGCTATTCGATCTAATCCCTAATCCACCCGCTAATGCCGACGCCTATCGCTTCGACTCCGTAGCCGTCAAAGAACCCCGCTTTGAAATAGACGGCGTTTTCTTGCTACCGGAAGACATTCCTGGCCCCGTCTACTTTTGCGAAGTGCAGATGCAAAAAGACGAGCGCCTTTACGAACGACTCTTTGCAGAAACAGCGCTATATTTCTATCGAAATCGTGACCGCTGTACTGATTGGCAAATCGTTGTTATCTATCCTTCTCGCAGCACCGAGCAAAGCGATCTGTACCCGCACCGAGTCGCCCTCAGCGGAGAACAAGTCCACCGAATCTATCTAAACGAACTAGGCGATATCCAGCAATTGCCGCTTTGGGTAGGGCTAATGGTACTGACCACCATAGAGGAAGCTACTGCTGTTGCCGACGCTCGCGATTTGATCAGCAGAGCCCAGGTAGAAACCACAGCCGCCGAAAGCCGTGTCATTATAGACATGGTAGCGACAATTATTTGGTACAAATTCGAGCAGCTCAGCCGAAGTGAGATTGAAGCGATGTTAGACATCCCCGTCAGAGAAACCAGACTCTATCAAGAAGGCATACGAGAAGGCATACAGCGAGGCGAAGCCAACCTCATTCTCCGACTGCTGCAAAAGCGACTAGGCGAATTCCCAGAAGCTGTAAGCACTCAGGTCAAAGAACTGTCGCTAGCTGACTTAGAAGAACTAAGCGATTCACTGATGGAATTTTCTGAGCTGATCGAGCTGCAAGACTGGCTACAAGAAAAGTCTAACCCTGAGCAGCCTTAGTTCAACCTAACAAACTCAGAAAGACTGAGTTTTTAATACCCTTGCTAGCCGCTCTCTCGCTAACGCTGCCTGCTATTTAGCCTCAGCTAACGCCGCTTCGGTGGGAATGCTGAAAACGATGAGCTAAGGCGGAGAGCGCGTGGCAAATGAGACAGGATAGTGAGCTAGCGCTGTGCTACGAACGGCTACAATTGAGGGCAGAGGCAACCTTAGAAGAAGTGGACGCGGCCTACTTTCGACTGCGATCGCAATGCATCCAAGCCAACGATCGAAAGAGCATTGCGGCTTTGAAAGCAGCCAGAGAAACCATTCGTGAACATTTGCAGGCGATCGCAATTGTCCGACCTACACCGACATCCACACTCGACCCTAATGATTCAGCCAATCCCCTAGAGCCGCTGATCACCGCCCTTTCTTCTCATGCGATCGCCGCTAGAGCCAGCACCAAAAACAGGACACTCAACCTCGCCATCACCCCACAGGAGCAGACATCGCCGTCCCAAGCTGTCGCATTAGTAAAACGGGTATTGAGAGAGTTCGTTGCAAATTCTGATGCGATCGCTGATATCGAAACGATCAGACTCTATCAACTCGATAAAAACAACAGAGTGCTGTGGCGAAAAACAATCTCGCCTCCGCAGCCGAGACCGCAAGCTCAAACAACGGCTGATGATCTAGATCTGTACTCTTTTCAAAATCGAGTCAGCAATGCAGTCATTTTTCCAGGACTGCTATTGATCGCGGCACTCTTAAATTCGGTGCAGATCACAAAGCATTTACTCTTCGGCGTAGATATCTGGATACATGAGTTTGGCCATGCGACTATCGCGTGGCTAGGAGGGCACCGGGCGACGCCACTACCTTTTGGCTGGACAAACGTTGGCGATGAAAAGTCTTTGTTTGTATATTTCGGCGTGTTGATTCTATTGGGATTGTTATTTTGGCGCGGGATCAAGGAAGAGAGCCGATGGTCGATGGGACTGGCGGTGGGATTGGGGCTCGCCCAATTTTGCATGACATGGCTGATCTCAGAAGACACCTTCGATATGCTGCTATCGTTTGGCGGCATCGGCGGCGAGTTCTACCTATCGACGCTGTTAATTGTGAGCTTTTACTTTCCACTACCTGAATACTGGCGGTGGGACTTTTTTCGCTATCCGGCAGCGCTATTCGCCGGATTCACACTGATAGGCGCTCTGTGGCAGTGGCGACAGATTGACAGAGGCTTAGTTGCCATTCCCTGGGGTAGCCTATTTGGCGGATCAGAGCATATTGGCGGCGATATGAACCAACTAAGCATCGTTTATGGCTGGAGCGATCAGCGAATTATCGATACCTACAACAGCATTGGCGGCTTCTGCCTAGCCGCGATCGTGAGTGTGTATCTGTTCTTTTTTATCAAGCAGCAGAGTCACCTATGGCTTCATAGACTTTGGAGAAGCCGGCGCTAGAAGATCTTGCCCTGAACGGCGAACAGGTTCAACGAGTTTATCTAGACGAGCTAGGTGATATTCGACAGCTACCGCTTTGGGTGGGGCTGATGGTACTAACGACCGTAGACGAAAGTGCTGCGGTCACCGACGCTCGCAATCTGATCAGCAGAGCCCAAACAGAAGCCACAGCCGAAGAAAGCCGTGTCATTATAGACATGGTAGCCACAATTATTTGGTACAAATTTGAGCAGCTAAGCCGAAGTGAGATTGGAACAATGCTAGATATTCCCGTTAAAGAAACCAGACTTTACCAGGAGGGTCGTCAAGAGGGCCGTCAAGAGGGTGAAGCCAACCTCATCCTACGACTTTTGAAAAATCAGATAGGTGAACTGCCAGAGGCTATCAGCACTCGGATCAGGGAACTACCAATAGAAGATATAGAGTGTCTAGGCGACTCACTGTCAGATCTTTCAACGCTGACCAAGCTACAAGAATGGCTACAATTACCTGATACAGACCCGAGCAGTTGAGCCAAATTGAGATAGAAGCCATGCTGGACATTTCTGTTAAAGAAACAAGGCTCTATCAAGAAGGTTACTGGGATGGTTACAAAGAAGGCTATCGAGAAGGACTTCAAGAGGGAAAAGCTAACGTCATTCTACGAGTTTCGCAAAAGCTGTTAGGTGAACTCCCTGAAACCGTTAGCGCCCAAATCAGGGAACTAACGATAGAGGAGCTAGATGCTCTATGCGACTTGCTACCAGATTTTTCAACGCTGACTGAACTGCAAGACTGGTTGTAAAAAGCAGGCCGTTCTAATATAGGCTTCAGTCAATTGGCTCGGTTCAGAAGCAATGAGCTTCTACAGCATAGCTAGCCGCTCTCTCACCAGTGTCGCTTGCTTTTCGGCTTCAGCCAGTGCGTCTCTGGCCCCCTGCACTACCTCTGCTGGTGCCTGATTGACGAATCCCTGATTGCCCAAACGACCGTTCAGAGACTTCATCTCACCTTCTGCCTTCGCTAGATCTTTCTCTAGCTTTGCCCGCAGCGCATCGACATCGACAACGCCCGTCAGCGGGATCAGCACCTGCACGGTGCCCGTTACGCCAGCAAACATCTTTCGCTGATCGCCTGACTCTGGCATCGGTTGCGAAGTGGCTCGAACTAGGTCGGCTGGGGATACACCTTCTGGGGCAGGTGTTACTTCTATCGTCTCTACGGCTGTCGTCTCTTCTTGTGCAGCAGATTCTTCTTCGATGTAGGGCTCTGCTGGTTGGCTGATAGATTGAGCGGCAGGTTCTGGTTCTGCTGAGGTGCGATCGCCCGCAATCCTGCTCCAGATCTCTTTCAATTCAGCGAATGTGCGATCGCGCGCTTCTGCCTTAAACAGTCGCCTCACACCCAATCGACCCACGTAGAACAGTCCCACTAATTGGAACAATCCTCTGAGACCAGGCACCTCATCAATAGAATCGAGCATCGAATCGAGTACGCGGTAGGTTATCACCGTGCCTAGAATTATCGCTAGAGACAGCGCTGGTTTTTTATAATCGCTAAAAAACAGTTGAAAGTACTTAACAGGCTCGTCTAGAAACTGTAAGACCGCATCCAATGCTTTTTCCCAAGCGGAGACATCCGACGGGTCGCGATAGGTTTTTGAAAGTCGCTCAAGTGTAGAATTAACGGTTCCAGGCGCTGCCGTTTCAACGATTTCTGCGGCTCTAGAAACAGTCAGCGTCTCTGCGACTATCTCCGACTCTGGAGCCAAATCCGTGTTTTGAATGGCTAACGTTTCTACTCTCGCCATCGCCTGGATATAAGCCTGCGTAGACTCTAGTACTGCTAGCTCATCGGGGCTATCGGTCTTGAGAATAGCTTCAATCTTTGCAGAAGGCTTTACCCCTGCTTCTGCTCGCAAGTTGCGAATTGTTCTGATTACATCAAACAACAATTCAAACTGCTGTTCTAACTCACTGTTGATCTTTTCGGATTCTGGCTCAGGGTAGCGCTGTAAGGCCAGGCAGTCTTCTTCGCCTACCCCCGTGAGCGTATGCCACAGCTCCTCTGTAATATGGGGCATGAAAGGATGCAACAGTTTGAGAATGCCTTCTAAAACGTAGGCCAAAGTCTGTTGCGCGGTTCTCTTAGTTTCACCTTCGCCATACAGACGCGGTTTGACAAGCTCGATATACCAGTCGCAAAAGTCGCCTCGGGTAAATTCATACAGATCCTTAGCAGCTTCGCCCATGCCGTATTTGTCTAGATGGGTGCGCGATCGCCCTGCCGCCTGATGAAACTTTGATATGATCCACTGATCTGTGAGTTCCAAAGGCCCGGCACTACCCGGCATCCCTAGCGCAGAGGGCGACTGCCCATCTAAGTTCATCATCACAAAGCGAGAGGCATTCCAAAGCTTGTTGGTGAAATTACGAGAGGCTTCTACTGCTGAAGATTCATCGGTTTGTCGGTCGTAGTCTAGGCGAATATCCTGGCCTGCGCCCGCTACCTCGCGCACCAACGTATAGCGCAGGGCATCGGTTCCATACTTGCCGATCAGCACTAGCGGATCGATGCCGTTGCCCTTCGATTTCGACATCTTTTGGTTGTTTTCATCGCGAACCAAACCGTGAATGTAGACGGTTTCAAATGGCATCTTGCCAGTAAAGTGACCCGCCATCAGCGTCATCCTAGCCACCCAGAAAAAGATAATGTCAAATCCAGTAACCAGAGTCTGAGTCGGATAGTAAAACTGATAGTCAGGCGCGTCTGTATTTGGCCAGCCTAGGGTAGACATCGGCCACAAACCCGAAGAAAACCAGGTATCGAGTACGTCTGGATCTTGTTTGAGCTGAATGTCGTCGCCGTACTTAGCTTTTGCCTTTTCCCAGGCTTCTCCTTCATTTTTAGCGACAACAAACGGTGTGTCATCACAAATTTCGCCATCTGTTGCGGTGACGACATACCAAGCAGGAATCTGATGTCCCCACCACAGCTGACGAGAGATACACCAATCGTTCAGATTCACTAACCAGTCGCGGTAGACTTTGGTCCAGCGTTCGGGCACAAACTGCGGATCGCTTTTCTGATCGAGGGCGGTCAGTGCTTGCTGAGCCAGCGGTTCGATTTTGACAAACCACTGAGTAGAGATCAACGGTTCGACCGGGACTTTGCCGCGATCGCTATAAGGAACAGAATGGCGATAGTCTTCAATCTCCCCCATCCGGCCTTCTGCAGTGAGCTTCTCGATCACCATATCGCGGGCTACGAAGCGATCAACTCCAACAAAGTCTGTGCCCGCATTCTCATTGAGCGTGCCGTCTTTGTTCAAAATGTTGATAACTGGCAGGTCGTGACGCTTACCCATCTTAAAGTCATTCGGATCGTGGGCGGGTGTCACCTTCACACAGCCTGTACCAAACTCTGAATCAACAAACTCATCGCCAATAATAGGAATCTCTCGATCGGCAATCGGTAGCCACAGCTTCTTGCCAATCAGATGCCGATAGCGTTCATCATTAGGATTCACCGCGACTGCCGTATCCCCCAGCATAGTTTCAGGGCGAGTCGTGGCAACTTCTAGCTCACCTTCTTCGCCGACTAGCGGATAGCGGAAGTGCCATAGCTTGCCATCGACTTCCTTATTTTCTACTTCTAGATCAGAGACTGCCGATTGACTGGCTGGGCACCAGTTCACCATATAGCTGCCGCGATAGATCAGCCCCTCTTCATAAAGCTGATTAAACGCCGTCAGTACCGCTGTAGAAAGCCCTTCATCCATCGTGAAGCGCTCACGAGACCAGTCCGCCGAGATGCCTAGTTTGAGTAACTGTCCGACAATCGTCCCACCCGACTCGCGCTTCCATTCCCAAGCCCGTTCTAGAAACCGCTCTCGCCCAACCGACTCGCGGGTTTGGCCTTCATCAGCAAACTGCTGCTCTAGAATCGTTTGAACGGCGATGCTGGCGTGATCAGTCCCTGGCAAATACAGCGTATTTTTTCCCTTCATCCGCTGATAGCGAACGACGGTATCGATCAGCGCCTGCTCAAAAGCGTGGCCTATATGCAGACTGCCCGTGACGTTTGGCGGCGGAATCATCACACAAAACGGCTCACCACCTTTGCTAGGGTCGGCTTTAAAGACCTCTTTTTGCTGCCAGTAGTCTTGCCACTTGGTTTCAGTGGTCGTGGGATCGTACTGGCTGGCGAGGGCAGGGGTGGTGGCAGTCATTGCAAAGGGATAAGCAAGGGTTGATCAGCTAAATGGTAGCAGTGATTTGAACGCTCATACATCTGGCGACCTGATCCACTGAGCTAGTAATAGCAAAAAGCACCCAAACGCAGGTGGTCGGGTGCCTATCTATCAAAGTTGTAAAGGTAAGGCTATCAGAGGGCCAGTTGATAGCAAATTGGCTCAACAGTGAATTGATCTAGTCGCGAATCAATCTCAGTCGTAAGAGCTGGAAGTCAATTCAGTCTGACAAAAGTTATTCGCCTGTCTCAGGCACTATTTCACTGTCCTGCTGTTCTACGCTGTTTTGCTGCTCCATAATAATGGCCCGCTGACGTTCGCGTAAGGACTCAGCTTCGCGGTTGATCCGGCGGCTTTGGCTGCGGTGGAAGCCTTCGTCGGTAACGCCAGCGCCAGAGAGCGTCGCGGAGCGATGAAAGATATCCCAGATGTCAACGTTGGAGCCTAAAAAGCCACTATCACTATCTGCTGACTTGAAGTCTTCAGCCGTATTGGCAATGCCAGAATCCTGCGCGATCGCACCCAGCCCACCAACGCTCATACCCAGCCCCAGCATCACGCTCAAGCCCGCTAGTCCAACCAAAGCCTTTTGCATCTACTCACTTCTCCAAAGGTTTTTTAAAAGAGCTGCCAACAGTCTATCAACTGTAGCTATTCTTGCCAGAAAACTTGTGCCGATCCCGTTTTTGGCCCGTTTTTAGATAGCCGCTAGCTGATTCGACGGCTAATCAAAGGACGAATCGTCGCCAGAGCCACCACGCTAAATGTCAACAATAGTCCAACTGCCAGTCCCAGGCTAATATCGCCAAACGGAGCCTGCATTACCGTACTACCAAAGTCCCAGTCTGAGTGTAAATAGATATAGCGAATGGGCTCAATCGCATAGCTCAGCGGATTCAGGCTGGCCACGACCTGTAGCCAAGACGGCATGAATGACAAAGGCACCAAAGCAGTACTGGCAAACAGCAGCGGCAGATTAGTAATAAAAATCACCGCTAGCAGCTCAATATGCCCCGGTAGTGCAAAGGCTAGTCCTAAGCTCAGCGCCGTCACGCCAAACACCAGCAGCAGGACGATAAAGGTCATCAGTAGCAGCCCTGCTGGGCCAGGCAATCCAGCGCCTAGTACCGCGCTCAGCCCGACAATTGCCGTTGTCTGAATCAGACTCATCGTGGCAATAAACAGCGCCGAAGCCACCACAATCGAAAACCGTGAAGCCAAGGGCGCTACCAGCAAACGATTGAGAAAGCCAAATTCGCGATCAAACATCACGGGCAAACCCGCGTTGAGCGCTCCCGCAAAAGCGGTGAAAACGATAATACCCGCGCCGAGAAATTGACCGTAGTTGCGGCTTTCGCCAAATAGGTCACTCGGCACGTTTTGAAAAAGCGCTCCAAATAAAATTAGCCACATCAAAGGCTGGATGACGCCAGCAACTAGCGTAGTCGGTCGCCTCTGAAGCTGGATGAACAGGCGACGGGTGAGCGCGCCCGTTTCTTGAATAAATTCTTTGGTGCCCGGTGATTGAAGCTGAGCAACAGCATTGTTAGCGATAGGAGTAGAGGCAATAGATTGACTCATAGATCAACTCATTATATTTCTTGCAGATTTGGTCAATAGATATTCTGACTTGAATTTTCTAGGCTTATATCTAGGCTAGCGCAACTCTAGCTGGCTTATTTCATGCTCGCCTTTCGCTCTTTTTTTAGATCTCGCTTGCCGACTGCCGCCATCTCCGCGTCCATCAGAGTTCGACCGGTTGCCGCTAGATAGACATCATCTAAACTAGGCTGAGACTGAGCAATACCAAAGATCGGTAAGTCCGCTTCTTTGAGCGCGGCCTGTACTGTAGGTAAAGCCTCTCCCCCCTTATCCACTACCAGATTTAGAGAATTGCCCTGAGCGCTGTTGATAATCACATCTTGCACAACCGGCAAATCAGCGAGCAGAGAGCGGGCATGTTCGGCTTCATCGTCACCGGTAAATTCTCTGATGCGTAGGGTGATGCGATCGCCCCCCACTTCAGCTTTTAACGCCGCAGGTGTCCCAGTCGAAATCACCTTGCCTCGGTCAATAATCGCCACTCGCCCAGCTAGCGCGTCCACTTCTTCTAGATAGTGGCTAGTCAGCAGAATTGTCGTTCCCTGCTCGCGCAACTGCCGCAAAAATCGCCATACCGCCGAGCGACTTTCAATATCTAAGCCCACCGTCGGCTCATCTAGTATCAGCACGGCGGGCTGGTGTAACAGTCCTGCCGCTAGATCTAGGCGTTTTAATTGACCGCCAGAATAGCTGCCTGTTCGTCTATCGGCAATGTCGGTAATTTCTAGTAGCGTCAGCATCTGATCGATCCGCTCTCTTGCCTGCGTCTTTGGCAAGTGATAGATCGCAGCCTGCAATTCCAGTAGCTCTCGGCCTGTTAGAACTTTATCTGGAGCAACTTCTTGAGCAATGTAGCCTAGTAGCTGCCGAGCCGTTCGAGGATTGTTCGATACCGAAACGCCCATCAGCTCCAGTTTGCCAGCATCTGGCGTAGTTAGCGTGCATAAGCAGCGAATGGTGGTTGTTTTCCCTGCGCCATTAGGGCCTAGCAGTCCAAAGATCTCACCAGGCTCTATAGCAAAGGAAACATCCTTTACAGCTTCTACGCTGCCATAGGATTTTTTAAGGTTTTCGACAAGAACAGCAGGGGGCATGGGAGCGATGAAGAGTAGCGAATGACTATAGATTAGCCAATTATGGGAATCGAGTGATAGATGCCCTGCAATCCGCTTACTAAGCTGCTGATACCAAAACGGGTAAGTGGCAGCGAGTCGATTACCATGACTACCGCAAGCAGCATCATGTAGAAAATAGAGTATTTGAAAGTGTCTCTAGCCAGGTCACGATCATTGAACTGATTGCGTAGCTGCCAAGCTTTTTTTAGGAAAAGGGCACCTAGTGCTGTGGCACCCAACCCATAGATTGCGCCACAGGCACCTAATGGATACACCATGAGCAGCGTCAGTGGAACCAATCCAACTGTGTAGCGCCAGATTTGCTTGGCTGTCTCCTCATTACCAACGACAACTGGCAGCATTGGCACATTCACCTTGGCATAGTCGTCTTTGATCAGCATCGCCAGTGCCCAAAAGTGAGGCGGCGTCCAGACAAACACAATGGCAAAGAACACCCAGGCCGCTAAACTCAGCTCGCCTGTGACTGCTGCCCAGCCTACTAGCGGTGGAATCGCGCCAGCTGCACCCCCAATCACAATATTCTGCGGTGAAGACCGCTTTAGCCAAAAGGTGTAAACGCCTACATAGACCAAGATCCCCAACATTGCCAGACTAGCGCTGAGCAGGTTAGCAAAAGTCACCAATAGCGAGAAAGACAGCACTGCCATCACTATCGCGAACAGCAGAGCGTCTCTAGGCTGAATTCGACCGGATGGGATCGGGCGATGGCGAGTCCGCTCCATATCGTAGTCAATATCGCGATCATAGATACAGTTGATCGTTTGAGCTGACGCCGCCGCCAGCGTGCCACTAAGCAGCGTGATCAACAGCAAAACTGGACCGACTCGGCCTTCTCCGGCAACCCACATCCCCGCTGCTGTTTCGATCAGCAACAGTGGAATGATGCGCGGCTTAGTCAGCTGCCAATAGCTTTGAATGACCTGCCGGGGGCCGTCATGGCGTCGCGCGGTCCAAATCGAGGTTTGCATAGTTTAAGGAAAGTCCTATTGCAATTAAGTTCAAGAAAGAATGTGAAAGGCTGCTTGAGCGCAAGACTCAGTACAAGAGTTTGGCGCAGGCGATTGAGTCAGGTTTGAGGCAGCTCTAAAAGAGGCTAAAGAGTTACTGCTACAAAGCTGCTGAAGAAGTGGGAGAAGTCATTTGCTGATCAGGTGCAGGTACCTCTAGCGGAGCCCGGTAGTTGTGTGGAGCTCGATAGTCGCGTAGAGACAGTACTGAAAACCCGACTAACGTACCTAGCAGAGCTGCGCCGATAGTCTGATGACAAACCGTTAGCGGCTCTACCTGTAGCTGCAGCTTAAGTGTGGCGATCCCGAGCAAAATTTGTAGAACAACTAACCCGCCCGCAGCGTTTGCCAGTATCCGCAAATGGCTGTTGAGCGCAGGTGTCCGCCAGACGCTGATTACTAGCAGCAGTACTGCCAACGTCGGTGGGAGCACGCCAGCAATGTGCGCGTTCATCATGTTGCACAGCTCGGAGAGACCAAAACACTGATGGGCGGCCCATCTAGAGGCTACTAGGCCACCGATTATGCTCTGACCATAGACCAGCCCAGCGGCGGATAGCCCTAGCCAGGGCAGCTTGCCAGTATTACCAGTGGGGCGATAAGGCAGCAGGAATAGAGCGATCACAAGCAAGCTACAAAAGAACAGTAGCGCCGTTCCTAGATGGGCTGTGACGATGTCGAATCGCAGCAGCTCAATCACGGTCAGACCGCCTAAAATACCTTGCACCACAATCAAGAACAAAGCGCCCACCGCCGCCCAAGGTAGCCAAGTAGGCAGCGATCGCCGATACCACGCACACAGACCCACTAGTCCAATCGCCATTAAGCCGATCAAAGAAGCATCCACACGATGAAACCACTCTAGAAACACCCTGAGGTTCATCTGAGCGGTCGGGACTAGCTGGCCGTAGCACAAAGGCCAGTCGGGGCAGGCAAGACCAGCATTCATCACCCTAGTGGCGCTGCCCACGGCCATCAGTGCTAACGTCGCCAAAGCCATCTTCCAAACCCAGCGCCGAATAAAGGTTATTTCTGCCGAATCTAGGCAATAGCTATCTACGGTATTCACTGAAGTGTTCGCTGAAGGGACGGCTTTCAGAAAATTGAAGTTGAACGAGCTAGAGTTAGCCATGTAGAGAGGTCTAAAGAGGTAATTGACTAAAAAAGAGTCTTCGTTTGAGTGTCAGCCCAGAGCACTCTAGATAAATTCTAGTAGTCTCATCAGAAGCCAAACCTGTTTAGCTTCGTTCTTAAGGTTTGTTTCGTATTTCTGCTGTGCTGCTTTTTGTTATTACTCTCAGCCGAATCTTGTCGGCAAGATTTCGGCAGGAGTTTTTGGCAAGACTTCAATGCTGCTGAGTGAAAATATAGCGCAACGAACTAAATATTCTCTGAACGTAGACATTTTCCTTTAGATACGTCTTTAAACGCTTAATCTTGCTTAATATTGTTATTTATTGTGTCTGTTTCCAAGTCAATCGAGCGATCGCTCGATGGCTGCAAATGCTATCAGAGTGCTGTTCTCGCTAGTATTTGCAGCGAGCCCAGATGAGTGTATTAGCTTATACAGCCACTGTGTAAACGTAAACCATAAGTTAGCCTCGATCCCATTAGAAACAGCACCCGGAATAGCATCTGGCTTACGTCTCTCTCACCTATTTTTCTACTTCAAAGCAAAAATGAGTGGAAATGCTGGACAGACAGCTCTAAGGTTCTTTATGGGCTCGCCAAAAAGAGCTGATTATGGAGAAAAGATTAAAGCGCAAAACAATCGTTTAACAAAGCACTCATACCGATAGAAATAGCGCTACCTTGTGTGAGGCAACAAAACTCGACCAGCCTGCGCTCTCGATTGCCAGCTCAACTCACCCCCCCCTTCGTTAGCCGGACTCGTTTAGGTCCGTGAATCACCACTGTGAATATTCCAAGTCCTATTTTGACCCTGTTAGTGGGTATTTTCGTCACCATTGCTAGCCTTTGGTATGGCCAGAAT
>NZ_JADEXO010000204.1 GCF_015207105.1 cf. Phormidesmis sp. LEGE 11477 | reverse complement strand
CATTAATTCAGCTCTGTTGCATCTTTGGTGAAAGGCAACCTGATCTTGGAAGCTAGACCAACTCGCTGTAAGCCCTGAATGAAGAGAAAGGTGGGATCTGGGAGGTATTTGATCTGACCATCGATTTTGGTAATGCCCTGACGCGCCGACCAAGGGAATGCATGGTGGCAATTGTGCCAGCCTTCACCTAGTGTTAAGAAGGCAACCAGTCCGTTGTTACGACTGTGATCGTCTGAGTGAAATGGCTGAGTGCCAAACTGATGGCAGAGTGAGTTGACTGTTGCCACGCCGTGAAAGAGAAGTGTGGTACTGACGAAGAAAGCAGCTAAATATTCGCTGCCGCCTAGGGCGAAAGATATTAGACCGAGTGCGATCGCTGGAACAATATGAAAACGATCGATCAGTCGAAGTATGGGGTCTTTCTCAACATCAGCAGGTAGCTTGGATGGAAGGAAGTTGCCACCAAGCAGCCACTGATAGTGAGACCACCAAAAGCCCTTAGTAGAATTGTGAGGATCGCCGGCTTGATCTGAGAATAGATGATGTTCGTCATGGTGGCCTTTCCACCAGCTAGGCCCCATCTGGCCAGCGGCACAAGCGATAATACTGCCAACCCATTTCACTGGCTTGGGAGCGCTGTAAGATTTGTGAGTAAGAAGGCGGTGATAGATACCCGTGATGGCCAGCATTCTGATCCAGTACAGAAAGGCGATCCATAGCCAGGCACCCAGGCTTAGTCCAGTGAACAGTGCCATGACTACGCCAATATGACAAGTGATAATAAAAACAGGTCCTGTCCAATATGCAGCTAGTACAGGCTTAGAGTAGTGTTGCTTTTGATGCTGTGTAGCTGTCTCTCGTGCTGGCTGGCTAAACGATGGCGATGGGCGAGATGGGCTCTTCAGTGGCATTAAATTTGCGTTCCTTCTTATTAGAACCGTGAGGCATGTCTTTTTTGCATGCCTCACGGTCGCACGATCAAGTGGTTACGCTATCTATCTTAGGACCAGTTAGGTTAAGAAAGATGTAGTAAGAACGCGGGCAAACTTGAAAAGCAGGTGCGATCGCGGCCCAAATTGCCCGATGTTCAATGATGGTCTACCGGTATCATCTATGACGACGGCCTAAATTAGGACGGTTTAGGTCTGAAAAAGAGTATAAAATTTAGTCCAAATACAGTCCTTTAATTTTAATTTGTTTCTAAAACTATTGAATTTACGTGAGTCTAGGGTTCTGACTGTTTGCGGTACACGCAACTAGTCAATAGCGGTGGAGAGTGAGCTCAACGGGGAAAGCTGACTACGTTCTCCTTGAGGGCTTCGTCTATGGACGCAACCAGATTTTTGCTGTGGGCTATTGTCGGTGTTGTAATCGGCGTTGCTAGCAGCTTGCTTGACTGGCAAATGTCATCTTGGACATACCTAATTTCTATCCTCTTGCTACTAGAAATTGTGATCAAATTTTTGTTTATGTGGGTATTATCACCGCTGAAATTCACAACGGCTGAACCTGGGCTATGGACCGACGCCGCTCAAGAAGAGTTGGCCCAGTACACCACACAGCTCAATCGGCTAGGCTTTGAGCAGCTAACTGACTACACTATCCCCGCCGATGAAGACAATAAACCAGTCGCTAGGTTATTTGTCCACCCGCAAAAGTTTTGTTTTGCAGAGATAGGGAAAGTCGGCAATGCACCTATTTTTTGTAGCATCTCTGGTCAACTTGAGAAAACATGGACGCTAGCGGTTACCAATACGTCAGTGAGTAGCAGTACCGCTGCAGTCTCATATGCCTTCTTACGACTGCCTCATCGGTTATTTAAGTTGAGAAAGGATGCATCCGCTGACGTGCTAATGCAAACCTTTGAGGATTGGCGATCGCAAGTATCCAATCATCTAAACCTAGGGCACGCAAAAAACATCACCGCTAAGGACTATTTCGTTAGGGAGCAAGAAGCTAGAACAAATCAGAGGAAAGCACTTCTCTACAAGAGCATTACCTGGGGCTTAATCGAACTGTTCTGGTTCAACCTCAGTCCAAAAGCAGAATGGCTTGGGGCTTACCAGGAGAAATCTGTAGCCATGTAAGAAAAGTCCATTTGATATAGCAAAGCGCGGAAAAGCTATATCTAGTCTGTAATCTCCAGTACAGTCAATAAAACGTGACGCTACCAACCTGCCTTTAAAAAGGTCCACTCATCATGCTATCTAAAGTCTCTGAAAAAACCATGCGTCAGGTGCGATGGAGTCTAGTCATCGGCTGGAGTGTGCTGATTGGTTCACTGTTTTACGACCCCCTCTCTAGCTGGCTGACCAAACCGACGAGCTTAGCGAGTCCGCTGCGGCTCAACGTAGAGAGATGCGTACCCGTTCAGGGGCAGTGTTTGACCGAAGTGCCCTATGCGTTAGGCGCGCCTTTGTTTTGGGGAATAATCGTACCTACCTCTATTTTCATCCTGTTGGTGCTGGGTCATGAGGTTTGGCGACGAGTTTGTCCGCTGTCATTTATTTCACAAATTCCCCGCGCGCTAGGCTGGGAACGTAAGCGCAAGCGTACTCACCAAAAAACAGGCAAAATTCGCTACGAACTGGTAAAAGTGGACAAAAAGTCGTGGCTGGCTCGCAATCACGTTTCCCTACAGTTTGGCCTGTTCTTTCTGGGTCTCTGCAATCGAATTTTGTTTGTCAATTCTAACCGGATTGCCCTGGGTATTTTTTTACTCGGAACAATTGCCGCTGCCCTTACAGTCGGATTTCTCTATGGTGGTAAGGCTTGGTGTCAATATTTCTGTCCGATGGCACCAGTGCAAAAAATCTACGCAGAACCTAGAGCCTTGCTCAACAGCACTGCCCATCTGGGCGATCGCCAGCCGATTAGCCAATCAATGTGTCGAACCATTAGCCCCGAAGGTAAAGAACTCAGCGCCTGCGTTGCCTGTCAAAGTCCTTGCATTGACATTGATGCAGAACGAACCTATTGGGACGGCATCCAAAAGCCTCAGCAGCAGTGGCTGTACTACGGCTATGTCGGGATTGCCGTCGGTTACTTTGTTTACTACTACCTATACGCGGGCAGCTGGAACTACTATTTCTCCGGCGCTTGGGCTCATGAGGAAGCGCAGCTCGCCAATTTGCTGAAGCCAGGATTTTATCTCTTTGGCGAGGCGATCGCAATTCCTAAACTAGTGGCCGTGCCACTCACGCTCGGCGCTTTTACCCTAACTGCCTATAGCTTGGGCCGCCTCGCCGAAAATCGCTACAAGGCTTACCGCTTGCGCCACCAACGCTCTGCCGATACTAGCCTCATTCGTCACCAGGCGTTTACCCTATGCACGTTCTTTATTTTCAATTTCTTCTTTATTTTTGCAGGCAACAACTTTATTCAGCTTTTACCGGGACTACTCCCTCAGGCGTTTCCGATTTTGATTGCGATCTGTAGCAGCTTGTGGCTGTATCGCACCTGGCAGCGCAGCCCCAGTCTTTATCGGCGAGAGAGTTTGGCAAGCCGCCTGCTCAAGCAGCTCAAAAAGCTAGACCTGGATGTTGCCAAAGCGTTAGAAGGGCGATCGCTAGATGATCTTAGTGCCGATGAACTCTATGTATTAGCCAAAGTGCTGCCCGACTTTTCTCAGGAGAAGCGGCTGCAAACCTACCAAGGCGTGCTCAAAGAAACCCTTCAAGATGGTTACGTAGAACCGGCGAACAGTTTGAAGAGCTTTGCACAACTGCGCCGAGAGCTGGATATTTCTGATGCCGATCACGAGACAATTTTGACCGCGCTGAGTCAAGACTATCCCGAAATCTTCGATCCTAGAAAGACCCATAGCCAAGAAAACTCACTGCGGTTGGAGAGCTACCGAGAGAGCTTGCTGGAAACGATTTTATCAGCTTGGAAAGATCACCCTGCTCAGGTGAGCGTAGCGGAATTAATGGCTGCTTTTTCAGAAGAGGCTTCGCCTGAAGCGATCGCAACTATTTTGGATAATCTGTCTCAGCGCGATCGCGCCCTAGTCACTAATATCCGCCAAGAGTACAGCATCACCGCTGATGATGAAGCCGATGCCCTGCACCAGAGCGACCCCCATCAGCTCTGGCACACCATCGCCGAGCGCATTAGCTTGCTCGACCATCTCAAAACAGGAGGAGACAACCAGCTGCGAAAAATCTTTGCCCAAATTGATGCAGACAGCTCAGGCCATATCAGCCTAACCGAGCTACGAGAATACATCCAGGCTATCGAACCCAACTTTACCACCGAGCAAATTAAGACCATGCTTCAGCGAGCAGATACCAGCGGTGACGAACAGGTGAGCTACGAAGAGTTTCAGTTAGTTATTCAGGGCCTTTCTTAGGCAATCAATTTGCTCAAATAGGCGGGTGTCATGGCCCATCCTAAAGCACCGCTCTTACCACTTCTTATAGGGCAAAAACTTACCACACATAATCACCTTGACGCGATCGCCCTTCGGATCTTCTTCCCTTTCCACATCGATCGAAAAATCAATCGCGCTCATAATCCCATCGCCAAACTTCTCATGCACCACTGCCTTCACCGGCATACCATACACCTGCATAATCTCGTAAAAGCGGTAGATCAGCGGGTCAGTCGGTACCAGTGGATCTAACCCACCTTTTACCGGGCACTCAGTCAGCGCCTCCGCCACATCTGGCCCTAGCCCCAACATCTCGACCATCTTGCCAGCCTCCTCTTCAGAAGCACTCGCCTGCCGATAAAAAACCGAAGCAATCCAAACTTCATCAAAGCCGAGTTTGGCCTCCAAATCCGCAAAGCTCAAGCCTTTCTCTTTCTTTGCTGCCAATAGCTTCTTCGTAACTTCTGGAGTCGTCATATCAAACACCTTTCAAATCAAGTTAACGTCATCTGAGATTCAGCTATGTAGTCTCATCTCCTGAAGTAATCCCCTCTGGGG
>NZ_JADEXO010000069.1 GCF_015207105.1 cf. Phormidesmis sp. LEGE 11477 | reverse complement strand
GCCTCATGAGCACTTGCTCAATGCGAGTGTAGAGTTCCATAATTGATTTGGTTGAGTGTGGTAATTCAACCAGTCTCGAACATTCCTTGCCTTTTCGGTACTGGAATGTTCGGCACTCTACGCGATCACTTTGCCGATTCCTGAAAAGATTCTACTTAGAGAAAAACTTCGCACTGTCCAGATAGTGATTTGAAGCGAATTAATAAGCTGTAGAGGCAGGCTTTTTGAATATATGACGTGCTAGTTGATGTTGAAAGGCAGAGCAAGCATTGCACCTACATCTAACCAGTCTATACAGAATCTATACAGATTAGACTGATTATAATACAATGCTGATAAGTGTATATACTTAGATTTGATTAGCTGGGGAATCAGCCTCAGTCGCCGAGCTGCTGCTTCCAGTTCTGCACCTCTGGTTTGTCTATGGGTGCGGTAGCGCCGATGCAAGTCATTCGATCGTTGAAGTTATCTTCACCGCTTGCTTCCTGTATGAGCGCTAACAGACAGTAAGGATCTGGCTGGTAGGCATAAGCCTCTATTGACTGTGCTAGCTGACTTCTAGCCGTCTCAAAGTCGCCCTTTAGATAGTTGAGCCAGCCTAAGTTTTTAAAGAATGCTGCCCTAGTAAGAGGGTTTTCTATGTTCTCGATAGGGATAGACAGTATTTCTTCTGCTAGTTGTAATTGCTCGGTGAGCAGATAGGCTCTAGCTAGATTATTTAGTGCATTTGCCCGGATAAACGAATTCATCTCACTGGCCACTGTGTAGTATTCAATCGCCTGCTCCAGATCAACCTGCTCGTACACATTGGCCAGGTTGTAGTAGAGATAGGGATTGTCTGGTTCAATCTCTAAGGCTTTTTCATAGTTAGCGATCGCCGCGTTAGTATCGCCTAGAAAAGCTTGCGCGATCGCCAGAGATGACAATAGCTCGACCGAATTAGGTTCGAGTGAGATCGCTTCTTCTATGAGAGCAAGGCCCTCAGTTAAAGCCCCATTCAAGATTAGCTGGTTGCCCTCTGCCAGTAACCTATCTGCTTCTGACTGCGTTTGAGAAAGAGATGCTCCGATTCCAACACAGGCGGACAGGAGTATTACTACTGCGACAACACGCACGACCGTGTTATCTAGCCAGCGCCACTTCTGCTTTCTAGCAAGTTCAGACTCTACTTCAGTGAGCAGGTTAAGAACTCTATCTGCGCTCGCTGGTCTGTAAAGTTCGCTTTGCTCAGTGAGCAGATCCACTAATAAGGTTAGGGGTTTCGACAGTCTTGAAGATTCCTTTCTCCAATTGACCTTGCCAGTCTTTGGGTTTCGAGCCACCTTGGAAGGAAGCTTCCCCGTCAGAAGCTCAATCATTGTCTGGCCAACCGAATACAGATCGCTGGAAGGAAGTGGTTGCCCGTTAGCCTGCTCAGGGGCCATGTATGCGATTGTCCCTGCCCTCTGAGCTGGGTTGGATGTTGGTAGTGCCGAATCTATGGAGCAAATCGCATCTAAGTCAATCAGGACTAATCGATGACTATGCTCAACGATAATGTTTTCTGGTTTGATATCTCTATGTAGGAAGTTGGCATGATGCAATTCCTTTAGAGCTGTCAATATCTGGCGCAGCCATGGAATTGCTAGGGCTTCGCTAGCAGCTCCATTAGCATTGATCCACTGTTGCAAGGTGATTCCAGCGACTTTTTGCGTGACCATGCAGTGGCTATCTGGCTCGTCTGGTTGAATTCTCCAGGTAAAGTAGCCGTACTCGTCCGGCTTGACCAGCTGCATGACACCAGAGTGCGGTGACAGTGAATGAACGAACCTTAGTGCTGTAACTGCATCTTTGAGTGGTCTGACTAAGTTCTCTTCGTTTGAGTGAACGACTCGAAGGATAACTTCGTCCTTTGTTTCTAGGTCGATGGCATCAAAAGTCTGAGTCCTTGGCGACGAGAATATATTGTCAGCTTGTCCTAACTTACTTGTTGCGAGAAAGCGCTCTTTGATGATTAGCGAACAGCCACACCGCTCGCAAACATCTTGATCTTGCTGCTGTGACCAATACAAACAGTAAGTATTGATACATTGCACACCCACTATTCAGCTCCAAGCAGTTTTCGTCCGAATAAAGGATCTAGCCAAATCATAGATAGACCATTGCTCGATTTATAAGCAAGACCCATATCAAGCAGCTTTCGAATGCCAAGCGCTCCTCCTGGTCGCTTCAGCAAGTCTTCCACCGAGATTCCCTGATGTGATTCAGCGATGTCTCTTAGTAAAGCTATGTCTGCGGACGATAACGCTGCGCCAGTCAATATTTTGTCATAGAAGTCTCCAACTAATCCGCTCAAGACGGTTAACCTTTCTATCTTGCCTAGACGACTCACATCGCCTATATAGTCGTACCACCCATCTATTTTCTTTAGCAGTAAAGGATTGCCGCCTACAGCCCTACAAAGCTCTTCTGCAACCTCATGCCAGCGACTGTGTAGAAGCGTTTTCGCTTCAGAAGTTGCCAATCCTCGCAGGTGATACGAGATTGCTTTTCCTCTTAAGACCAGATCTTCGAGTTCTTTGAGAGGATAGGTTGAGACTGTAACAACCTTTGACTGTGTCTCTTCGGTTATCCTTCTGATTAGACTCAGGTACTCTGAAAACAGCACCTGTTTCTCGGCGTTTTGAGTTGTCGTGTCTAGAACGACTAAGGTTGGATGCGACTGAAACTGCGCCAATAGTCCACCAGTGCTTTGCTCTAGGCCCATTGTCTCGATCAGTTCTTCCTCCAGCTCGTCCGATGTGGGGGAATGGTGCAGAGGCTTCCATAGAACGCGCTGTAGAGATATTTCTCCCTGCCTCATCAACTTCGCAAGCAGCGTTTTCTTTCCAATGCCATCTGGCCCCACCACTGAGAGGAGCGGATAGGCATCAATTAGCTTTGACAACCGACTGATGTCTTCGGATCTGCCGACAAAGTCGCCAACGCTGGGTAGGGTAGCGCCAAGTACTGTTAATAGGTCACTGCTGTGCGCGGTTCTTGTTGCGGGTTCGGATTTGCTAAGTCTCTCCTCTGCAATGATGCTTGTTATACACTCTCGAAACGTTTTCTTCCCTATGCTCTCAAGAGCAAAAGCTGTACGCAGCTTCTTCCAGAGCTGTGGCGCAGCTTGTCCTTTCAGCGTGTTCACGTTGACGCTGTACTTCTTTCCTACTGCTATGTAGGTTGTATCATCCCAGGCTGCTTCAAGAACGATAGGGTCTAACTTAGCTAGGGAAAGCCCGTGATCTATAAGTGCCTTCTCCACAAAAGGAATAACTTTTTCTATATCCATAGAGCTTGCTCTGCTTTAATGGCTCAGGCGTCCATATGTTCTTATAAATTATATGAGCCATTAATACCTTTAAAGGCATGAATACGCAATATATTTAGAATTTTTGGCCATAAGGTAAGCGATTTCAGACAGAAAGTCATTTTAATTGGTGGATCTAAAAATATTTAGTATGTTTTTTTGATGCTTTGTGTATAAAATTTCTAAATAGTGTTCAAATCACATCAGGTTTTATGCCATGACTTATACAGGTGGTTACCGTAGTGAGCCTAGCTCCTCTAGAGAACGAGTTGGTACTCGCGCCAACTCAATCCGGGCGCTTAGTGCGAACGGTAACAAGTGTAGATTCACTCTGGCCTTAGAGCCAGACGCCAACGCAGCTTTGGATGCTGATCGCTCTATGCAGAGACTATCAAAAACGTCATACATCAACAGAATCTTAGACTTTATCAAGGCTGCTAGACCCGTTTTTTTCGGCGGGTCTATATTGGATGAGCTAGGCGCGTATGCCCAGTTGTCCGATAGCATATCGAAATTAGAAATCCCTGAATTGGCCGCTCACTCCAGAAGGAACACCCTTCAACAGGTGCTGTTCCTTCTGGAGAAGGGGCTACAGCAGATAGAAAAAGAAAAATTAGACGATTAGTGCTGTACTTCTTTATGGCGCTCAAGAGGAACTCTCTGGCTCAAAGCTCTGAGAGTCTGTACATCCGTCACAGACAGGGTGTTTGCCTCTACCTGATCGCCATTCAGCTTAAACTCGCGGTTCGTCGCGTTATGGGTGATCCTCAAAGCGTCTGAAGACCGTGAGATCGTGTAATTTATTCCCGTATATTTTGCTCCTTCGGGTGTCCTACCAATCTTGTTCTGTCGCTTAAGTTCTTCCCAAATGGTCAAAGCCCCTTCGGTAATGACGCTGTGAAATGCCCTTACGTCGCTATTCATCCGCTGACGGTCGGCTCTACTTATTGCAACCTCAGCTACACCTTCCTGTTTCAAAGGAGCTGCGATCGCTTCTATCTCGGTCCTGTAATTACCTTTGGCTACTACTGTGTTTGCTTGCCACCACTCCCGTAGGATCTCAAGCGAGACGGGCTCCGATTCAGGATGGTGCTCAGCTAGCCACACCAAATCAGCATTCATTTCAGAGGCTTCACCTCGACTGACCTCGACTGAACCCTGTTCTTTTGCGACTTCCCCTTTCTGGCGAATAGCTTCTAGAAGGTCCGGTGATTTACTTTTATCACGAGCTGCTTGATACCATTGACGCAATTGCTCAACTTCCACCTGAATGGTAGGTTCAGGATTCGATAGCGCATCGGCGAGCTGTGGATCATGCTTGGCAATAATCGACCCAATCAGTTTGGATGCTGGGACGTGGGTATCTGTTGAGACTCCTTCTGTGTGTATAGATCCTTCTTGCTCTTCTGCTTCAATTGGTTCTGCTGTCAGCGCTGTGTTCATCGCGGATGCTTCAGTTTGACTCAGCATAGCTGTTCCGAATTCATTTGCCACTATGCCTTTCTGTTCAATAGCTTCTAAGACATCAGGTGGTGCTTCATTTGCTGTCGCCGCCCGATACCACTGCCGCAGCTGCCCAACCTTTACCTGGATAGTCGGTTCCGTATCTGTTAGCGCCGCCGCCAGCTCTGGTTCGTGAGAAGCAATCGCCGCTGCAACTAGCTCAGAAGCTGGGACCAGGTGTTCTGCACTTTCTGCCCCTGTGGAGCCTAGATTATGTTTCTGGTCTGACAGTTCCTCGGCTACTGCTTCGGTTTCTGGCTCGCTGTCTCTGCCAGATTCGGGACCGGAGCTTCGAAGCTGTTCTAGAGTTGCTTCTGGAAAATTCTGTTGAGAAAGAGTTTTTGCAAACGACATGGCAAAAGAGTGATCGCACCCTTCAATAGCTTTGCCTCCACCAACTGGATCAGGAAAGGCCGTAGACTGGAGTGCTAGAAGCCCATCGCCGGAGATTGAGAAACTCATCGACCTATCTACAGGTTGGATGGATGCCTCCTGGCTGCTCTCCTGTCTGAACGAAAGGATGCGAGTCTGCTCTACTTCATCGATATCCAGCCGCAGGGAAGATTGCTCCTCGGCCCGCACTGTCATATGCAATTTCCCTGACATTACGACTTCTGACAGTCCCGCCTTATCTAGGAAGGTTGCGATCACTCTTTCCGCTCTGCCTGTCTGAGCAAAACTAGACTCTAACCGTTGAGTGACCGCAGGCTGTAAATGCTCAGCAGATTTCTGTTCTGATTCACCAGCTATCTTTCTGGATTCAGGGCCCTCAGTCGCTGCTTCTTGAGGTAGCTGAGGATCTAGAGTCTCAGTTGCTTCCAGCTTGGGGTAGGTAGATAGTTCAGTTAAACCACGTCGGACTACAACTGGGGCGAGCTGCCTCAGTCGCTCAATAGAATCATCAAGCTTTTCCTGAAAGATTCTATTAACTAAGATCCTTCCATAGCGATCATTTTTTGAGTCGATTGTCCTCAGCTTCGTTTCTAATTCTTTAGAAGCCAGTTTTGCGTCGTCGTCAAAAGTTTCGTAGTGACCAATAGGGGTACGAATCAGTACGACAGAGTCTGGATGTTCGGCTTTCAGCTCTAGGTAGATACGAAGAATGGGCCGAACGCTGTCTAACTGTTCGCTGCTGATTGCTTCCTTGGCTGACGAACCTTTTCCGGTAGGTGGCGCTTCGTCGTCGGCCTCCGGCGTGAGCAGTTTTTCATTGACTGTCGAGCTGTAGTCCTCTGCAAACTGTCTGAGCGCCGGCATGGAGACCTTGTCTGTTTTCTTCCACCACCGAGGATCGCTATCCTTTTTTGAAAATCTAAAACCTTGGGTCTTAAGCTTGCTAGTCCACTCTTTGCTAGGCTTCTCAGTAAACCTGACTTCAATTCCGCCGCGCTCCCTGTTCTCAGTGACTGCGATCTCCTCGCTCTCGTAGATAGTTACGCTAGGCTCTGTCTCTTCGGGAGCTGCCGCTGTGGGGCTAGTGTGATCCTTGCTCTTTAGATCAGGGTCAGGTGGGAGAGTAATCTCCGCTTTCTTCCCCGAAAAGAGAGACGTTAGCTCAAGAACTACTGGTTCTACTTGCTGACTTTCAGATTCTCGGCTAGGGACAAGTTCTTCCCGATTCGCTTCAGCACTAGGTTGAACTTTCTCCGGCAGCGGCGGCGGCGAAGGCTGTTCTTCTAGCGTCTGGTCTGACTGCTGAGCTTCTACTGCTGGAGTTCTGTCTGGAGCATGGGAGGTTACTGACCCTGATACTGCTCCTTGAGCTTCGACAACTTCCTGTAGGTCTGACGGCTGGTCCGTCTTTTGTGTCTCTGCTGAAGAGACGATAGGAGCGGTAGCCTCTTCTGTCTCGGCATCTTCACTATCTGCCGTAGTTTCCCCGGTATCGGGATCTAGAGAGTTGCCCGACTTTACTTCTGGGCTTTTGTCAGCGCTCAGGCTGACTGATGACTCATCTGCTTCTACCGTTGCCTGAAGTGAGGATACGAACTTATCTTTGTTTACAGATAGATAATGAGCTAACCTAGCCGCCAGTGCTAGCTCACCAAGGTTAGTTTCTTCTCCTCCTTCAGCGCTTTCTAGCGTGAGTATTCCAGAGGAATCTAACTGAAATACAGCTGCAATATTTGTTGCGGGTAGACGCCCAGTTTTGACATTAGTTGTCAGTTTGATACTTTCCCCGTCGTTAGCGTCAATAATTAAGTCAGTATCTCTTTCTTCATGTTTAAGTA
Source organism: cf. Phormidesmis sp. LEGE 11477 (assembly GCF_015207105.1). Taxonomy (GTDB): domain Bacteria; phylum Cyanobacteriota; class Cyanobacteriia; order Phormidesmidales; family Phormidesmidaceae; genus Phormidesmis. The sequence goes on along the minus strand of NZ_JADEXO010000069.1, from coordinate 25,910 downwards.
TTAGGTAGAGTCCTTCTGTAGAGGCAACTTCATGCTGTAGATTTATAGCTTTAAGAAACTTGGCGACTCGTTTGGTGACTCCGCTTTCTTGCTCGCTCTGTGGCGCAACGTGGGGACGAATGTCAGCAGATGTATCAGAAGCGGAGCCATCTGCGGTCAGATCAGAATCACTGCTCTTCCCTTTTTGAGCTTCAGTTTCTGCATTTAGCTCTTTATACACTTCCGCAAGACGTTTGGTAGCTGCGGCTAACTCTTCTTCCTTTTGAAAAGGCTGTTCAACATGCTGAGACAGCTTTTGAAGGTTATCTTTGTTACTTAATAGTTGATCGTTTAATTTTTCTAATCTCTCAGCTATATCTACTTCTAGGATGCGTCTTATGGGTTCGTAAGCCCTTTTATTTGAGCCCAAAATCTTGTCATAATGATAATTATCTGCTCCTACTATTTTTAGAGCAGGACTATCATCCATATAGCGATATACATATATCTCAAATTTTCCTAGGTTTCCAATCTTTTTGGATATAACTCTTTCCCCTCTGCTAGGTCGTATATAACTAACGTTACTCCGTATACGTTTACCGATCTCTTCTGTTTGGCTAAGGCTTAGCTGCTGGTCGAATAAAGTAATTTTGCCTGCTGTACTCGCTTGATTAGCTGAGTCGAGATCTATTTTTATGTCTCTTATGTTTTGCTCAATTATTTCAATTGTGACGGGTATTCTTTTCAGCTGTCGTCTGATTCGATAAGTGGCGTTGATATGAGAGCGTTTTTGACTTGATAGCTGTCTGACAGTGTTATCGAGCGTAGCCATTTCCATAATGAGCGGATTGCCAGTAGCGATCGCTTTTGCGGTGGCAAAATCAAGGGCCTCTTCTGATATATCAGACATGTGACGAACGCTAGTATCGCCCTTCATCAGCTGCGAAATAAAGCCAGCCTTCTTTTCTAGGGTTTGCCAAAAGTAGCCGTCCATTCCTGGCTGTCCATTGCGTCCTTGAGTGATGTAGCGTCGGGACTCAACAACTTCGTTCCGGTTCCCCTGCCGAAGCATACGCCCATCTCTTTGCTCAATCTGGTCTGGACGCCAGGGAACTGTGAGATGACTAATTCTAGCCAGCCTTGCCTGACCGTTGAAACCAGTTTCTAGCTGTGATCCAGAGATCAAGAGAGAGATTTTTCCCTCGTTAAATTTCTTTTGCATCTGTAACTTTTGAGCATCTGTTTTATAGCTTTGGGCAAACGCAATCTCTTTCTCGGGAATACCTTTGGTGACAAGTTTATCTTTTATTTCCTGATATAGAGAAAACTCGCCTGCTTTCTTAGGAGTACCTAAATCGCAGAAGGCGAGATGTGTCTTCTCATTGCGATTTTCTTCCCAAAACTTATAGGCGTCTCTGACAAAGTAGTTAATCTTACTGTTTGGGTCATCTGCCGCACCGGGCATCCGCAGCCGTGGATCAAGGGAGGTAGCCTTTCCATCCCCGGTCAGCTTCAGCATGTTGTCTTCCGTCGGATCGATATTGCCCATGTTCTCAACACGCTGTACCATGTCATCCATGTAAGCAAGCTGATCGTCTGTAGCGGGTACAGCAACGATTGTAGGTTCGCCGTTCAATAGCTTAGGTACGGGCAGATCCAGCATGTCAGCAGTTTTGATATCCATAAACTGCCTAACGCTACCCATCAACTCACCCATGTTGGTGAATGAATTAAATCGAGAGGTGACCTTAAATTTGCCCGACGCAGTTAGCTCGGCAGCGGACACCATTTCGCCAAAAACGCTTGCCCAATTGTCAAAAGATTCAACTCCTGTGCGCTTCAGCTCCTCTGGCTGTAAAAAGCGCTGTGCAGTGTATAGCTCTGCCATTGAATTAGTGACGGGCGTTCCAGTCGCGAAAATAATGCCCTTCCCCTCGCCCCGCACTTGCGTAACATGACGGACTTTCATGTGCATATCAAAAGCACGCTGACTTTCTGTGTTAGGTAGACCCGCGACGTTCCGCATCTTAGTGACGTAGCCTAAGTTTTTGAAGTAGTGCGATTCATCTACGACTAATAGGTCTACTCCTAGCTGCTCAAACGTGATCGTTTCATCTTTTTCCGTACTGTCTGAGATCGCGCTAATTTTTTCACTTAGCTTTGTTTTCTTCTTCTCTAAGTCCTTCATTAATCGGCGCGATTCTTCGCTATTTTTATCTACGCTGAGAAGCGCCTCTCTAACTTTTTCGTGCTCTTCTGTTAGAAATACAGTTTGAGACTGGTTACTGAGCTTGAGTTTCCCGAAAGCAGAGTGTGTCACCACTACAGCATCCCACTGCCCTGTTGCGATGCGAGCCATCAGCTCCTGACGATTTGCTTTTGATGCGTCTTCTTTAGTAGCTGCGAGGATGTTGGCCGTAGGATAAAGATGTTTTATATCTCCAGCCCATTGCTCTAGCAGGTGATTTGGTACAACGAACATCGGCTTATCGGCTAGGCCCAATCGCTTTTGTTCCATGCCTGAGCAAATCATCTCGGCTGTTTTGCCTGCGCCGACAGCGTGAGCGAGTAACGTGTTGCCAGACAAAGAGCGATAGACAGCATCGGCCTGATGCTGTCTAAGAATAAAGTTTGGATTTTTGCCGGGTAGTTCTAAATGGCTCCCGTCATACTGCCGCTCTCGGTTGGTATTAAAGGTCTCGTTGTAGACTTTAGTGAGACGGTCAGTCCGCTCTGGATCTTGCCAAATCCAATCTTTGAACCGCTCTTTTATTTCTTCCTGCTTTAGTCGCGCTGCTGCCGTTTCGTCCTGGTCGATAACCCTCTTATCTGCATCATGAGGATCGGCTTTGTATACAACTGGATTTTTTAGATTGAGCGTTTGTGAAATGAGCGTGGTCGCAGATACTTCGCCAGTCCCGTAGATACTATTGTTCGCAGCAAGTACATTGACTCTATATGTAGTGTTCACGTACCAAGCGTCTGCACTTTTGGAATGTTGAATAGTAATTCCCTTGTCTACTCCTAACAGGTTGTGAGCAAAGGCTTCTACGTCAGAAGGCGGTATCCATATAGAACCTAGTCGAACATCAATATCACCCGGTAGCAGTGGTTCTGGCTGAACTGCTTGAAGCGCTTCTACATTGACGGTAAATTCGCTATATTTTTCGGCCTCTTCTTGAGCAACTTCTAGCTTCCGCTTAACGTTTCCGCTGAGATACTCATCGCTGGTCTGCCATTCCTTTATTATGGGATCTTTGAATATTAGTTGCTCTTTTTGTAGGTCACGAATAACCTCTAGCCTCGACTGAGAAGTTAGTTCGGCAATGTAGCTGATATTGACTTTTCCGAACTCGTTCAAGCTGAAAAGCAGCCCTTCCTTGGCGCTCTCGGCATGTGTTTTGGGCTGATAGGTTTGGATTGTGCGCTTGAAGAAGATATCCGTCTTCTTCGCCGTCTTTTCCTCTGGATCGTAGTTTTCTAGGGCTAGAAGTAGGGGGTAATCAGGGTCTCCACGAAAGGCGAGTCGATTTCCTCTCTGGTGGATGTATCCATTCTTTTGTACGAAACTGTCGTAGGTTTTTTCTAAGCTTTTCTGCGCTGAGTCTAGTTCTGTATCTGAGCCCTGTTGTAGCTGAACATCAAATACGTTTTGAACGGCGTCTCTTAGCCCTATCAGTTCGATGACTCGCTCGTAGGGCTTGCCGGTGAGTTCAGTAGGCTCTAGATAGTCACCTCTACGCTGCATCAGTTTGTCTTCGTAGAGGGTGAAGCCGTTTCGCTTGACTGATTGCAGCTCGGGCGGCACCAGTATGCGCCGAGTCGCATCAGCCGTGAGCCCTAACTGCGGCTGATAAATGCCTGAAGGCACCGTAGCGAACGCCCCTTCAATAGCCGTTGCAATATCTCTACCATCACCATCGAGTGCTAATCGACCAGGATACAGCTTGTCGTCGCGCAGCGTTCCCAGCATCAGCTCTGGCCGCTGCGCATAGTATTCGTTTGTCTGTAGTCGTTTTCCTTCGCTATCAAGAACGTCTGTCTCTGCGAGTTCAGTCCAGACGATACCATTAGGTACAACGCCATCGCCTAGTTTCTGCAAGATGATGAGATCTGTAGTGACCTCAGTACCAGCATTCTTTTTGAAGGCGTCTCCTGGTAGCCGCATCGCACCGACCAAATTGGCGCGGTCGCTCAAGTATTGCCGGAAAGGTTTTCCTTTTGCCGACTGCATTGTTCCTGTCGAGGTTATGTAGGCCATCAGCCCACCTGGTCGCAGTTTATCGAGCCCTTTCGCAAAGAAATAGTCGTGTAGTGTGTTGATCGGCTGATGTTTGTAGCGTGGGTCGCCAACACCTACCTCTGAAAAAGGTACATTACTAATGGTGAGATCGAAGTAGTCATCAGCGAGGATTGTATCTTGGAATCCCCGGATGTGAATATCCGCATCTGGATATAGCTGTGAGGCAATCCGCCCGGATAGGTCGTCTAGTTCTATGCCAACAATTTCAGAGTCATTGGCCATTTCTGCTGGCATCATGCCTTCAAAGATGCCGGTAGCTCCCAGAGAAGGGTCTAAAATCTTCCCTCCGGGGAAACCTAGCTGCTTCACACCCTTATAAATCTCTGCCGCGATGACTGCATCTGTGTAGAAAGCATTTACGGTCGAAGCTCTAGCGGCGGTAAGCTCTTCTTCTGTTAGAAGCTCTTCTAGTTCACCTTTAAGCTCAGCCCAGGCCGATTTAGCTGTAAAGATATCAGGTGCTGCGCCCCATCCTGAATAGCGAACAAGGATAGCCTGTTCTTCTGTAGTCGCAGAGCGATTCTCTCTCTCAATTTCTTTGAGTAACTTGATAGCAGCAATATTTTGTCGCGCTTTCGTCTTTGCGCCGCCGTTTGCTAAATCATCCGCATCTGTAATTCGGTAATTAGCCATCGTTGATTCTATTTCGTGTTCGTTTATATCAGTCGTCAGGTTCTGGCTGATAGGTGTAGAGTCCTGTCTCTGTCGTCATAAGCTCAGGTACATCTTCTTCTGTCGGCAGATAGATGTAGCGTTCTCTCACTGCTTGTTTCGCCATAATGAATGCCGTTGGCGAATCGTAGCCCTGTCTAATAAGAGCGAAGTGAATCTGTTCTTCCTCATCTACAGTGGCTTCAAATGCTGCGTTTGCTGTTTCCAATAATGTTCCGCTCTGATATAGCTCCGTGTACATCTTGGGTCGATGCTCACGCCAGTGGCGTAGGGCGTCAGCAACGTCTGGAAGAGTACCTTGTGGAATGTTTAGCTCTGGAAGTAGTGACTCTGGTGATGACATCGGCTTACTTTTTGTGACTGTGCTTTTACATCTTATTCCTCCTAGCCCACTTCACCATTAAGAGCAATCGAATAGACAGGCGTAGGTATGTCATCGAAAAAGACGGTGAGCAAGTGTCTCGGTACGTTGAGATCGACCAGCTTTTCAAAAACTGTGTTGACGCCACTGTCTGTAAACTCTGCCTTGTATATATCTTCTCCGTCTAATTGGACTCTGAACGCTCTAGGTTTAAGGGCTGTCAGTGAATCTAGAAAGGGGTGCATAGGAGTTACTAAATGGGGAGACTCAACCTACATTGCTATCTGACTCGCTACTGGTTGTCTCTCGTGTGTGTATATACGATGTTCTAACTCGGCCATTTGTGAAGACAGATAGTTAACATCCTCTCTAGTAAGGTTGCTTTGAACTTCATCCTTACGATCGATTATTGCTGTTCTTCCGGGATCTGTCTTTGTTGATATTTCAATGTCTCCATTCCTCTTTGAGATCTCAAAATTCTTACCAGACCATTTTTGGCCGTCGCCTAACCGGGCCTCTACAACTTCTATAATTGCTCGGACCTTCCTCTCATATACCTTTTCTTTCTCTGAGCTGCCGAGGATGACTGGACTCCTTGCTATCTTCTTCAAGGCTTTCTTATCCTGCGCCTGAGCAGCTTCAGTTTGAATAACTCGAATTGGCTGACCTTTACTGTTCGTCTTGAATTCCATGACTGATCGATTCATAGAGTCAAGGACTTTGTATTGATTGCCTGATTTCTCTACGGTATAGCCGTCTTTGCTAAAACTGTTCTCGCCCGTACGAGCATTACCTTTTTTATGTATGGTTACAGCTGCTTTAGCCATTCCGTATTCATCTAGCTTCTCTGCCCTAGTCTGAAGATACTGACCAGTCGCTTTCAATGCTCTACCACTTGTCCTAGTTGCTACCCCTACTGTCTTTAATGCAAGTCCTGCTATCCCTCTAGGTGATGGATGTCGAACAGCATCTATCGCCTCAACAGCACCTTCGCGAACATTGCTTGCAAAGCTTTTTATCGATGACAAGCTTGTCTTTGCAATGTTTTTAAGACTCTGAGCCCTTTCTTCCCTTGCGATGACTTCTGATTCTCGGGCTTGAATATCAGTCGCTATTTTCTCGGCTAGTTCTCTGGCTGGCGAGTCTTCTGGGAGCTGCTCGATACTTTGAAACAAAGCGGCTATGGTGTTGCTCGCTGGTTCGGGATTGACTGCTGATTCGTCAATGTCTTCCCTAGCGTCTGGGCTTTTATCAGATATGGCCTTCTCCGCTATATCTGGCCTATTGCTAGAGGTAAAAGCGTCTTCATAGTCGGAAGGGCGATCGCCTACCTCATTAGTCTCTGCTTCTGGCGCAGAACTGGAGTCGTTCTCAAGATCGTCATCTGCGCCAGTCTCCAGCAGCGCATTAGTTTCAGCTTTCCCCTGCTGTAAACCATCTTCACCATGAACCTTTCGTAATGTAGCTTCAGTATCTTCAGCTAAGACATCTTCGCCAAGCAGATTTTCCTCGTTGAACTCATTGGTGTTATCAACGCCGTCAGTTGTTTCTCTGGGGCTATCTCCTCCGTCTGATGGTCCCTTAAGGTCTCCATCATATGACCCCAAGGCACTGTCTACTGTAGCCTCTGAGGTAAGGTTATCTTCTGACCCTATTTGAGTAGCCCTCCCGCTTCTGAGCCATTCATCCATGTCATTAGCCCAAGCCTGTTGAGCTGTTCCCGACTCTGATGATAGTGACTGACCAACATCGAGAGCTGATTTCTGCTGTTCCCGCTCTTCTTCTGTCAGTTCAGCCGTCGTAAGATCGTTAGCTACTTCGGTCCTAAGCACAGTTATCTCAGGAAAAGTTTCTTCCCCGGTTTGTTGACCGAGTTCAAAGCCTTCTTTATATGCTTCTATCGTGAAGCCTCTTACGTACGGATTTTCTCTAATATCTTCTGAATAGCCCTCTAAGCCTGGGGCGAACGGGTTGTTATCTCTATCAATGGCGTGATGAGCGTTGACATACGTCGTAAACCCATTCTCCTGCCCCTCTATATGAGCATCCGTAATCAAGTTCGCAAGCAAATCACCCACTAGATTAACCGAGGTAGGCAGTTCCTTCCCTCGTTCCTGCCTGAAGAGTGTTCTAGTAGGAGCCTTGTCATCCGGTCCCTTCGGTGCGATCGCCAGCACCTCAAATTCTGGTGCCTTGGGCTTACCTTTTTCTGTCTTTGGGATTTCTACCCTTTCTTTGCTGAGATCTAAAGCTGATCCCCTAATCTGGTTTAGGGCCTCTAGAGATAGATCGTCTCTAGGCTTTCCAATACTGCTCTCATTTAGGACTACTCTCTTGTTCGGTCCAGTAATGATCTTGAGCTTCTCGCCCGGTTCTAGAACGGAAGCAAAAAGTTTATTGACTTCGGCTGCAGTACCGACTTCGGCTGCGTTCCTGGGTTCTGTTTCTAAGTCCTTAGCCATTTGCTCATCCCTAACGAAATGTCGGTGTTACGTTTTACTAGTGCTGCTTATGCCATCTATGAGTCCTGAACTCTGTTGCGAAGGTCTTCAGCGAAGGACCGTAGCTCGCAATTTTTCAATATCTCGTCCATTTCGGCTATCTGAGCTGTTCTGTCAAGCAGGATCTCCCCAGGATTAAGCACAAAGAGAGCTAATTCGTCCTCGTCGAAGCAAATTTCCCAGAAAGGCGGTACGTAGCCTTTACTGCATTCTCGACTGGCTGTAATTTCACCCGCTTCGTATCGAAGGTAGGTGAGCCCTTCAAATTTGACCTCGACTACGGTCGGTGTATACTCGCCGGGGAGATCACCTTTAGCAGCCTGCTCTTGAATGTATTGCTGTATTTTTGGTTCCGCCTCGTAGAATGCTAAGGCTGTACGCGATGCTTGTTTAACTGCAAGTGTGTTCATTTTTTGGTTCAATATAATGAAATGAATGCTATGCGGTGCGTAGCTTTGAGTGCAAGTGGATGACGAGAGCTATGATATTCAGTTCTTGTCGTAGTTGTATTCATAGTCATATTCCCACTCGTCGTCAATGTTCAAGACAACGAAAGAGCCTTCTGGAAGTACTATTCCTAACTGGTCAAAAGCCCATTTATCCACGGAATTAATCTCAATAGGTGGTCGTTCGGTGTCCGTGTAGGAACCATGTGAACGCTCAGCAACATACGTACCACTAAAAACAGAGGTGATTTGCTCTCTATATTGTTCTATTCCGCCCGCTTCCTCAATAAGTGGATAGTACGACTGTAAAGTCAGTTCTCGTGCAATATCGAGTGGTATTCGGTTGGTTATGTATTCGTCATATGGTGTGAAAGCCAATCCACACAAACCACTAACCATGACTTTAGTGACTATAGTCTCCGGTACTCTTGTCTCGGGGCCAACATAGCTCCACATTTGGAACAACTCTCCATAGCTGTCGACTTCAGCGTCCAATTCTACATTGACACCTCGGTCAATCATGTTCTGTAGTGACTCGCACGGTGGTACTACAAAGTTTTGGGCTAGCTGTAAGCGGTCTGAGCCTTCAATTTTGTTGTAGGTTAAGACTTCTTCTGCGATCACAACTGCTCTAGGTGAAAGTCGATCACCATCGGCCTCAACAGTTCTAGAGACAACCGAGCCAATGCTTATAGCGACTAAAAGTGTTGATACGAACAATAACAGTAGCTTTCTTGTTCGACGTTTACTGCTCATGGACCCGCCTCTAAATCATATGCCGTTTTAGTGTAGTCAACCACGCCCAGTGGATCAATTGCTCTACCGTTTAGCCGTACCTCAAAATGCATATGCGCTCCACTTGAGTTTCCAGATCCCGGAGCACCTTTTATACCTCCTGAGAGGGCAATAACTTCGCCTTGTCTTACACGGGCTCCATCAGGCGCTAACCGCTTGAGTAAGTGGGTGTAAAGTGTGCTGTAGCCACCATCGTGAGTGACTTCCATATATCGACCATAGCCGTCGCATTGATCGCAACCAAGATATGTGACTATGCCGCTATCAGAAGCAACTAGCTCAGAACCATTAGGTGTTAACATATCGTCACCAAGGTGGAGATCGGCTGTCCTTGCCTTCGCGTTCCAGCCGTAGGTAGGATTGAATCTACGTGAAAAGCTATTGATACCTGCTAGGGACGGATTAATGAATGTCCCAGTTGACTTACATCGGTCTGCACTATCTGGAATATCCGCTGAAATCTGCTTGTAGTATCCTAAGAACTTCGTCCCGTAGTCTCTCAACACACTGGTAGAATCGACTCGTCCATCTGTTAGGACGCCACTTCCGCCATGATGCATTTGCCCAACAACTTCGAGTAATTTGTCTCCTTCATAGCCAGCGGCGATCGCAGCTTCTATGTTAGACTTCTGGTCCTCTGCGAATACACTGTCTTGATCGTCGGGAGGAAAGCCTTCTAAGACTTCTTGCGGCGTAATCGTTTGATTCGCTCTAGCTTTAGCAATCAGTCTTGCCCCTGCCTGAGTCGAACCGATTTTTTCGGCCACAATCTCCTTGTAGGACATGTACTGATACTTTCCTAACGCCCTTCCAGTCTCGCCCGGTGTTATGCTTACCCAGTCGCCTACTGCGCTGTAGCTACCGTCGCCGATACTCTCTACAAGCTCAAATGCCTCGGCTAGAGCCTCCAGCTTGACCCCACCAGGTCCATCACCACAGAGGCTACCTCCGCTAGTGTTTCCGTACGACGACGCATATCTATCAACTATATCTGTGACTTCTTTCGGTGGACTAGGTCTCTTTTTCTCCCACGAGCTAGGTGCTTCTAGCCCACTAGTAAGCCCTCCTTGCCCATCGAGGAGTCCAGTAATGATCAAGCCCTTCTCTTTTGCATTTAATACGGGCATAGGCACTGGCCCGAGGAAATAGGGTGTGCATCCTAGATCTGGAATGCCTCGATAGCAGTACTTGAAGTACAAAGAGAACTCAGCTGACCCTTCAGATTCGACCACTTTACTCAAGACAACTTTGAACTGATCGCCATAAGGATGTCTGCCTGTCGGTTCTTTGCCGCCGTTGGTTGCCCCAAGGACCCCTTCTCCGCCGTTGACCATTTGTTGCCCCTTTCCGGGGCCGCCAGATATCCATTGAGCCCCATGCATCATAAAAAAGCCCGTAAGTTCTATATGGGCACAGCCCCTAGACTGTTTACACTGAACTGCAAACCCGTCTTTATTACTGCCAGTGATGCTGTATTTGGTAGGTGTCTTAGTGTGTTCTTTTGGTCCATAGGGCATGTCGAACTTACCCCATAACCCGCTTAATATCCTCAGCCCATTTGACATGCTGCCCATAGGAACATCGCCAAGACCTGGGACTTCAGAGATAGCCGTTGCTTCCCAGCCTTCAAAGCTCTCCATGCTAGCTACGTCCAAGTTGGGTACATCGGTGACGGCTGAATCACCTGCGATCGCGCTGAAGTCCATCTCACCGATTGAGGGATCTAGATCCATCGCCTCGCCGAGCGTCATGGATGAATCGAGTCCTAGTCCATCGAGAGCGGGGATCTCTTCCATTGTGAAGTCTTCTAGTATAGGTGTGGCTTCAGCTACCTCGGCTACGCTTCTACCTTGAAGAAATGGAACATCTGATATTCTCATGGTTGAGAGGTCTGAGCCTGTCATCTGCGAGATCTGATCCAAGCTCAGGGATTGTGCGCCAAGAGATGATTGAAAGTCGCCTAGAACAAAGACGTCAGCGGGTCTATCACCAGCTTCCCAATGCCTTTGAGGGTCATAGCCCATATCAAAGGCTAGATCGCCAGTAGAGGCGATGTCACCAGGCTCTTCGTAGGCTGGTAATGAATTGAAGGTTACGTTAGATAGGTCAGGACCATCCGTCTCCTGAGCATACGCAGGAGTGGGCCACAGCAGGAGAAAGGTTAGAAACGCGAGGAGTATTTTGAGAAAAATAATCTATGCCCAAACTCTCTGCCTGATAGCGTAGTAGATGCAGGCCAATTGTTCATACTGTGCTAAATGAAGCAAAAAAGTGTGTAAGAAGTGTGCTGTTGTTTGACTTCAATACAACTTTTTGAATTTCTGTATACAACAACCCCTTTTTTATACATGCGATGTATAAAAGCAGCCAAAATTTGTATAGGTTAGGTGGTTTTCTGTGTAAAGCACACTGAGTTATGTGCATATTTATTGCTATTAGCAACAGATTGAAAGTTTACAAAAAGAAAACTATTTGCGTTGTCAGATTGTTATCACAGATCAAACCCTGCTGCCTTTTGAGCTTGCGCGGAACCGCTCTGCAAATCTGCGTAGAGTTCTTGACATTGCTTAGGAGACAGTGCCAGCACTCTGTCTAAGGATTCTGCTTTCACGGTTTCAATTCCGTAGTGCGCTCTGAGCCCACGCAGAGAATAGGCTTTGCCTAGCCTGCGGCCAGCGAAGGCAGCACCGTCGATCCCAAAGCTAATGCCGACTTTCTGCGACCCTTCTTCCCTGAATTGAACTGATATCTCGGGGTACCTTACTCGTAGGCTAAGCACGAACCTCTCTATAGAAATCCCCTGCTCTATGCAGTCATCTAGCGCGTTCCAAAGCTTTTCCTTTGGTAATACCTCTCCGGTCCTGGCCTTCTGTCGGTACTCGCCAGTAGTCAGGTGCTTCTTTCGCTGTGCTGCGCGTTCCCTTGAGGTGAGAAGCTGAAACCTTTGTGCTAGCTGCTCTTCTAGAGTCCGAATTCGGTATCTCTCAAAACTGTTATTAACCCAGCTTCCATCATAAGCAACGGTACTGGCTACCAGATGCCAATGCTTCTGCTCCGCATCATGGTGCTCTACACCGAAGTAGGGGCACATGCCATGCCCTAGCTCTGAAAGCATCATTTCTGAGATTGCCGCTATCTGCGATCGCCCCACCTGCTTAGCCTCTTTCGGGTGCAGGCTAACTGAGTAGTGCGCGACGATCTTCTCTACATTGGGATTGAGCTTAGCCAGTAGATGAAGGTTATGTGCTAGCTGCTCTGTAGTGCTTCCAGGCATTGTTGAGCAAAGAATAACAGGGCTAACAACACCGGACCTCTCTATCTGGCTTCTTTCTGGTTCTTTTTGTTTTCTAGGGGCTAAGACATATCGACAGAGCGCCCCTGGCTCGCGGCCTCTAACTACCTTGATTATCATCTTTGCAAATCTTTGCTATCTGGATTCTAGCTTCTTTGATAGAGCTGCCTTCCAGGACATCTTGAGCGATGGCCAGTAGGTTGTTACAGGCAGTCTCGCTCTCAATCAATTGAACCATATAGCTAACCAATTGAACCAGCAGGGCCCGCTCCGGTAAGTCGTTTTGTCCCTGGCGCAAGCCTACCTGTAGAAGGTACTTACTGGTTGTGAGGCCCTTCGCTTCGGCGATCGCCTGAATACGCTGCTTCTCTTCGTCGTTGCAGTAGACTTTGATAGTTTTCATAATGTAGGCCCACTCGCCACATCTTGCTATTTCTTTTCTGGGATGTAAGAGACTGTATACGGATCAAGGATAAGACTGTATACGGATCGAGGATGAGACTTTATACAGATTGAGGCTAAGACTGTATACGGATCGAGGATGAGATTAAATAAAAGATTTTATACACTATCTCCTAACTGTGCTATAAGAAATTTATGAGTGAGATTCACGAATGACAGACAAGATTCTTCAGTTAGACTTTGACAAAAGTTCTTGTGAGGAAATCATTAAAGATCTTATGCCTACGATCGATCATCATCGATCTAAAGGCAAAACTCTACCTGCTATCTATGCCGCTCTCTGTAAGAAGCGTTTGCTTTCTATAGACGATTCTTCTCAAATGGCGATTGCTACTTTCAGAAAGTGGTATTACAAATATCGGCAATCAGACAGTGTTTCTTCTAAAAAAATAAGGAAGGTTATCAAGACATCCGTAATTGAAGAAGAGAAAGACTCTGACCTATCGGTGCAGTTATTCACTTCGAGTAATATCAGCGATGGTGAAAGGTCAAAATCTACGCCCGATGAAAAGTCTGAAGAATCATCAGTAGAAACTGAGAAAGGCTTCAAACGATTAGAGCTAGGTGGAACTTTGGAAGAGCAATTTGAGATCGGTTCAATGTATTTTCGTCAGTAGTAAGGGGTTGAATTTAGATGGCTATCCAGATTCATTTTGTTACAGGGAGTAAGGGTAATGTAGGGAAGACCGCTTGGTCGGAAGCTATTGTTGCTTACTATAGGAAGAAGAAGAAGAGCCTATCTTTAATAGATGGCGATAAAGAGGTGCCTGCTTTGAGCAAAACGTGCTCTACTAATCAGATTGCCTTCTCAGATGATCCAGGGCTATCTACTCAACCTGATGCAATTATTAAGCTTGCCTATGCCGAGAGTAAAAAAAGAAAAGGTTCGGATGTATTGGTTGACTTACCTGCTGGTGGAGATACCTCGTTAAATAATTGGATGGATGGATCTGGTGTCGCTAGGTTAAGCGATACCTACGGATTCAGCCTTATTAAGTGGTGGGTCAGTGACTCAGATATAGATTCAATTCAGTTGTTTAAAGAAAGCGCTGAAAGATACCCTGCTATTCGTCATATTTTCTTGAAGAACATGGGGAAGAGTCGGAAAGAGCAGTGGAAAGCTTTCGATAGTGACAATGATCTAAGGACACTTTTGGATAAGTGCAACGGTGCTGTGTTAGACATTCCTCGTGTAGAGCCAGTCATCATTGACTGGCTTCGAGCCAATAAAATCCCATTGACTGATGTTGTAGAAGATAAGAATTTCCAAATTGCCGATATTGCGGCCCACGTTCGTATTGATACGTGGGTGACGTTAACCGAAGACTTAATATCTTCCGTGATGTCATCAGCTTCGGTAGACAGTAGCTCCGAAAACAAAGGTAGTAAAGAGCAAGAAGTCGTTGCTGCGAAGTAGATGGAAAATACGAAATTAGCCAATGCGATCGCCCACCTGTCTGAACAGATAGGAGAGCTGCGTATGGACCAGGCCCAGCAAAATAGATCTGTTGAGCAGGTCTTAAAGACATGGCACAAATCGAATCTACGGTTGATGGAGGTTCTTCAGACAAAGATGGAGGATTCGGCTGGTTCGAGCGAGCACCAGAGGACATTGGCCGAATATCTACTCGCATCAGTGCAGCGCAGCGAAGAGCTGACGAGTTCGACGCTGGAACTACGCTTCTCCTTGGAAAGCTTGAAGAGGTACTTGGAAGAGGAGCAGTCTCCGCAGGTTCTACAGCTGGCAAAGAACACAGAGATACTGAAGGATTCCTCGACGAGTTTGAGTCAGTTCGTGACCGGGGAGCAGACGCAGCGATCGAAAGCTCTAGAAGAGGGAATGAGATCGCTGATCATCATCATGGAGCAAATACCAGGGATAGAAACAGTGACCGCTCTTCCTCCAAAAAAAGAGAAGGTCCAGAAATTTAGCTGGATAGAGAGCGTAGCACTGAACATTTTTATTCCTATCAGTACTGTTCTATTGCTATTCATAGTTTGGTCTTTTAGCGGCGTAGGAAGTCAGATAAGCCGTGCTGAAGAACGTAGCGTCTGGTCAATCATTAAGCTGGAGAAGATTGAGAACTTCTTCGGTATTGAATAACGCTAGCAATATCAATCACAGTTGAGAGAAGCCCATGACTGATAGACTAGAGAGCCTTCAACGCAAGCAGTCTCAAATTAGAGCGCAGATCCAGCAGATTCAGGCGAAAGAGAGGACAAAAGAAAAGAAAAAACAGACTCGGCGTAAGTTCCTGATTGGAGACGCCATCATGAGCCAGCTAGAGTCAGGCCAATTCTCCCAGGCTGACCTGACTAAACTGATGGATGAGTTCTTAACTAGGCCGAAAGATAGAGACTTATTCGGCCTGGAGACCGAAGTAGATAGTGAAGCGATCGCACTTCCTGAGAAGGCTGCATCAGCTAACTCAAAGAAGACAAAGGCTAGTAGTTCTAAAAGCCCTACAGCATCTACTGCCAAAAAAGCGAAGCGGCGGAGAAGAACTATCCTGGATGCAGACAAAGCAGGATGACTAGTATTTCCTGCTTTGTCGTAGATAGGGAGCTATCCTTTCGCGACTGGTTGGATCTGCTCTCGAATGGAACGGTAGTCGCTAGCCATTGAGCCAACAACCTGCTGAACTTTATAGCCAAATCTTCCGTACATCTCCTCCACCTGCTTGCGAGATGTGTCGAGGAAGGACGGTACGTCAGAACGCAATGAGATGGCGATCGCCACAACTCGGTTACCGATTTTGTAGCGAACCCATAGTGCTTTCGCAGCCTTGCCTGCATTGATAGCAGCTCGACTAGCAAGCCAGGTTAGGTAGCAAATAACGCCTACGAAGACAGTGACGTTGTACAGGAAGCTACGGACCTTCGCCCATTCAACCTGATTGAGAAAAGAAGATACTTTGGGGCGATGTGCGTTGAATTGAGCGCGGACGATAGTGGAAGCTTCGGAGTAAGTCATGGGAATTCCTGTTTATTTTGTACAGTGGTCTGAGTCCCTACTGAATGCAGGGACTGTCGGATTGAGAATGAATCGATGGAGTAGCTAGGCTGCGATCGCCTGCTGATAGAGTTTGATCAAGTCAGACTTCTTCAATGGCCAATCACCTTTTCCTCGTAGCGGGATTTGAAAGGCTGCTCGAAGTCTTGGACATCTTAGATCTACTACTTTCCAGATGCCGAAGTTGATCGGCTCTTCAGTGATTTCGACGGCGACCTGGGAAGCTCCGCTGTTGTCAGCGACAGGTGTTTCCTCAGCGTCGTCGTCTGCGGTTTCGTTGAAATCTAGAGAAGACTGAACTTCTGGCTCTGCTGCGATCGCCTGAGTGTCACTAAGATCGTGACAAGCGACGAAGGCAATGAAGCCACCGAAGAAGCATAGCGCTCCGCCGTAGATTGTTGCTGTGAGAATGAGATTGAGAGCGGCGTCAAATGTTGCGTAAGTCATGAAGTCTCTCCTTGAAGGGGTGGAGGTTTTCCTGAAGCGAGTATTCTCAGAAGCGTTGAAGCGATCGCCTGTAAGAACAACTCTAAGCTATCGGCTAATTGAGAAACTGTCAACAGTTTGCTTGTGATCACAACAGTTTTCTTCTTAGCCTAGTTCTTCGCTGCGGTAGCAGCATCAGAATTTCAGGTAACTTAGTATCTCTATCTACCCTATCTAGACTGTTCAATAAAGAGACTCCCACTGGGGGTGAATCAGTGGGAGTCTCTACATGCGGGCGTCGCACGGCCCTTAGAAGCGTTGTAAAGATCGCCTGTAAGAACAACTCTAAGCTATCGGCTAATCAAGAATCTGTCAACAGTTTCTATAGAGAAAGGCTAAGACCTAATGCCGAAACGAAGATAAGCACCAGTGCGACTAATGCCATCTCTACCAAAGCCTTTTTTGTTAGACGACTTCCCTGAGGGGATGGTGGTAGCAACAACGCCATCGATGCCCCATAGATGTACCATGACAGCAAGATTCCTCCGATCAACCATGCTGATGTGATCGGCATTGTAAACGAAATGGGCTGTTGGAGAGGAGAGATGCTAAATGCACCCCAAATCAGTAGAACTGGTAAGGCACTTATCATCAGTCCTGCAATCAGAGATATGACAGGAAGGTTGATTATCCTTGGCTTTTTGCGTCCGGATTCTGCAAGCGACATAGCGAGTCTTGCTCCTTCAATATCCATAGAGGGATAGATTACTATACTTCCTAGAACAAAAGCCCCTCTCAACTGCTCTGCTATCTCTGTGGCTACTGGCTTTCGTCGGGCGCGAATAATTATCATCTTTGTATCCTAAATCTTCACCTCTACGGAGCGTTAGCGCATTTTCGTATTCTGTGCAGAATACGAAAGCTGCATAGAGATCCACTATGAATTGTTTATCTAATTCGCAATTACGGACTAAGCAAAAAACTCTAGTTGTTTTACTTTCTTTCGGGTAGTTTCTATACCGTTCGCGGTTTCATGACTTTCAAAGGCGCGGACCATCTTCTGATGCTGTTCTTCGTCTAGTATGACATCAGGGTGTGAGTAGTCCTCCGGTAGATCTGCGAACAAATTACCAGTTTCTTCTCTGTAAGCCTGATTGAGCTTCGCTCTTATCTGTATAATTTTGATACCTTGCTCTGTATCGCGGCGGTCTTCGGCGATTTGCATCCACTGGCTAAGCTCTTTGTTTGTTGGTATATATTCTAAAGATTTAGCAGACTGGCTACTCTTTGAAACTGCCTGACGCATTTCCTCATGTGTACTCGGATTGAGAACGACGCTAGGATGCGAGTAGTCTAGAGGCGGCTTGTTCTCTCGGTCTCCAGTGGCTTCGCTATATGCAAGCTTGAGCCCTGTACCAATCTCGATTATCTCACTGACTTTCTTTTCATCGCCTTCACGAACGGCAGTCTCTGCCCAACACAAAAGCTCTCGTCGTGTAGGTGCGTACCCACTGCTTTCTTGATCGCTGATGGGTTCTTCTACGGCTTCATCAATGGCTGCTTCATTGACCTCAGTAGTGACAACATCTAGTACTTGCATTACTGCCGTCTTTCCTGACGATTCAGCAGTGATGTTTGCGGTCACCGCCGTGCCAATTGGCAGATGTATAGATCGCGCGTCGATTGTGCCTAGATGCATCTCATCTCCATCTGAAGTGACTATAGATATTGAAGGAGACGTTTTTTTGATTCCTGCTTTGGTTTGATAAGTGTACTCACTAAATCTGACGGTACACTCCCCATCAGGAATTGCTTGAACAGCTTCCGGTTGATACTGAATGCCCGCGATCTTGATCTCAGGTACGGTTACAACCCGCTCAGCCAATAGGTCGGGAAAGTGCTTTAATCCGAATCCCATAGTGTCGCTTTCTCTCCAGAGCGCGGATAGGTAGGCCGCTCTCTCTTCTTCCGGTATCTGCGCTACTGCTGTTTCAGCATACCTAGAAGCGATCGCCATCAGCTCGTCTGCGTTGTTTTCCTGAGCGTAAGGTGGCTGTATCTTAGC
Source organism: cf. Phormidesmis sp. LEGE 11477 (assembly GCF_015207105.1). Lineage (GTDB taxonomy): Bacteria > Cyanobacteriota > Cyanobacteriia > Phormidesmidales > Phormidesmidaceae > Phormidesmis. The sequence goes on along the minus strand of NZ_JADEXO010000069.1, from coordinate 7,595 downwards.
GTGAGGGCTCTCTATGACCAGTGGCTTATGCCAATGTTGAATTCTGCTGTCAAGATTGTGCTCCGCAGCAGATGCTGCTGACACATAGCCTAGTTCTTCAGTACGTTCTTTACCTGCTTTATCTGTGAAGACCAACTGTGCTGGGAATTGGGTTGAGTCAGACTCTGCTTGAACGTTTTTGCTGACCTTTATCGTCCAGTCTGTCTTTTCATTAGCTCGCCAGATAGGAAGAACTGAATCTCTATCCTCAATGCTATGGATGACTAGCTGGCGATTGCTTTTAGTAGTCACTAGCAAGGTTGCCTGTTGATCTTCAGGTCTTCGCTCTTGCAGTCGCTCCTTAGCGACTCTCCAGCTATTGACCAACTGATTGTAGGCAAGAGCCATCTTCAGCGCTCGGCTTTCTTGAGCTGGCGTACAGTCTTTTGGAACCAGGTCTTTAAACGCTTTATTCGGTAATTCTGGAAGTTGCTGCGCATCCTGATATGCTTCGTTGACTGCTTCGGTGGACCAGGCAATTGGTTCTTCGGTGCTAGTCAGGATTGTCTGATTCCCCGTGTAGTTCTGTGGTAGCTTCTGCGTTTCCCTGAGTAGGTCCGGTTTGTGCCGAAGTGCTTTCCCGAAGCGATGGAGCAGCGCGTTGATACCCTCCTGACTCTTTTTACTGTCAACTGCCGCCTGAAGCTGTGCCGCATTCGGTCCATTGACGAAATCCATCACCAGTGCGGAGGCTTGTTGAAGGTTTTCCTTAATCAACACCCTTCTAGCTAGCGGATCTCTCACCTTGTCGATACGCCGTCCAACTTTGCTGATCCATTCCATCCGCTCTCTAAAGCGGTAGGCTTGGAATCCCTGCTCTTTCAACCAGTCATCAGTTGGAATAAACGAAGCCCCGTTCTCAGCCTTGTCCTTCTCTAGTAGCCCAGCATAATGACCAGCGACTTGCTTTAGTAGTCCTGCCTGCTTCTCTTCTGGCGTATACAGCATTTCTGAGGCGAGTGCCTGTAGAACCATACTCAGGTTTGAAACCTCACCAATTTTGTCGGCTGCTACTGCTCTAGCCGCTCTGAACGTTGCCTCTGCACGAGGTTCGTTCTGCTTCCAACTATGCTTAACCTTTTCGCGCTTAGCGATCTGTGGTGGTCTGACCTTCGGATCGTTTTTCTCGATAAATTCTTTGACGACCAGCGGGTAAGCTCCTGGGGCAATACGACTATCTTCTCCCTTCTCCATCGCGTTGATTGTCTTACCAACAAGCGATCGCCACGCCTCGTATTGCTCTTCTGGTTCAAGGTTTTCTACCTTCTTCATTTCTAAGCGAAGCTGTTCTGGTAGATCGTCTACTGTAGGCTCATATCCTTCAATACAGCCGTTTCGGTCCCCATCATAATCGGTGATGAGGACGTTTTCTGCCAGCCAAGGCGGTAGATAGATGACACCTTCTTTGCGTAAAGCTTCTGGATCACCTTCTCCAATAGCATTCTTATTGTTGATGACAATTCCTGCTGCCGTTGCGCTTGGGAAAGGAGAGCGGTACACAGAGAGGATTGCACCGTGATCTAACTGCTTGTTGCAAACTTCCCAGGCTTCAAGCCCGTCATGGTTCTGGGCAATTGCTGATGGAACACGAATACCTTGTAGGGCGTTAAACTTCCATTCGCCCTGTAGATGTCGATTTAGCTCCTTATTTACTTTGCTGAACCCTGTTAACTGATTGAATCGGTCGGCTTCTAGTACCTTTAGCAGCGGATCTGGCCTATCTACGTCCTGTCTGCCGTCTTTTTCCTTTATGTAGTGCTGCTTGAGCTTAATATGATCTGATGCTACCTCTGCGAGTTCTGCTACCTGCCTTTCTACCTGCGGGGTAAGCTCTCTGAGCGTGGCTTCTGGTACGAAGGACTTTACCTGCGCACCGACTGCTTGCTGTCCATATTCTGCAACTTCCTTGCTGTTGATCCATAGCTCGTCAAGTTCTATGATTCCAGGCTGGAATTGCTCACTGTCGCCTTTGATATCGTCTATAGAAACAATGGCATCTACGTTCAGGCGATCGCACCATATGCTAGCAGTCGCGGTTCCTTTTAATACGCCTGGTAAATCTGGCGTGGCCGCTCGAAATTGGGTTACTAAGCGGCTGGCATAATCATCTATTGCCCGCTCTGCGGCGTCTAGAGCTGATTCTAATTGGTCAGCTTCTTGAGTGATGCTAGTAATATCTGCGCTGACGCCAGCTTTTTCAAGCGCCCTTGCCGTAATCTCTTCTCTCTTCTCAGGTGTAATTAAATCTTTGATAGTAGGTTCTGGCAACAGCATCGTACCGTCGCCTATCTTCTTCAAGAGATCGACTCTTTGCTGCCTAGAAGTAGGCCGACCATCTTTATCTAGAAGCGGCTGATCTCCAAATGGCTGTTCCTTGCTGTTGCTGTTAACTATTAAAATTTGGACTCGGCGAGTCGGAGTAGACGATACTACCGTATAGGTTTTCCCGTCCGAGAGCGGCAGACCTCCGTAAGCTACAAAGTTATGCGGAGATTCCCGGTCATCGGCATAGATCGGTGAGATCTCTCTTGATGGGTCACCTTGCGTTATGAGCCGAGCAGTGTCTGGGTCTGTGAAGTATGCATCCTCTCCATTACTAAAGATGAATACTTTGTTATCGACTTCCTCTAAACGCTGTCGATCTACGTCGTCTACGTATTGGGTGATCCTGCCGACGTAGAGCTGAGAATCTACTAACTGATGCTTCTTCAACCAATGCTCTAGGTAGGAATTCTCTACAAGCTTTTCCTGGGGCTGCTGCACCCCTCCTACCGTTGCCTTTAACTCGGCCCCCGTTTTAATGTCTATACGGCTAATTTGCAGCATAAGGACAACCTATTTAATCGGCCATAGTGCTCTAGTCTTAGCGATCATCTCATCAACTTCTTCGTCTGAAAGATACTCGGGTTCAACTGCTGGCTGACTGGCCTTCTCTCGCTCAGTTCTTGCTATGAACTCTTCTGTAGTCTCTAGACCTTCTGAATCCAGGTCGTCGCTCAGAACACCAGATGCCAGTAAGTCTTCAAAGCTCTCACCTTGAGCAAGCAGGTCTGCTGGAGTATCACTACTTTGCCGTAGCGAAGCGAGATGGAAATCTTGTTCGCCGGGTTCTGTGGTAGGAGTTGTTCGTCGTGCGTAGGGCATTGTACTGTCTCTTCTAAACTGTGCCTATCTTATGTGGAAACTTAGGGAGCTGCTACCTTTCTTTTTCGTGTGGTTTTACTACCCTTCTTTTGTATGGACGTAGATAGCGGTTCTGCGGCTGGGCTTTCGCTATCGTTCGTTTCCTCGGCCTTGCTTCCCGAGGTGAGGTTTTCGATATTTTGTGCTCGGACAACTACTCTGCTGCGGTTCTGGTCCCCTTCCTTCCAAGTGTTCTCGATTAGTTTTCCTGAGACAGACACCCGACTGCCCTTCTTGAGATAGGTTGCTATGTAGTCGGCGGTTGGACCCCACGCTTCTACAGGGAAGCGGTGGACTCGTTCTTGAGGTTGTTTGTTCTTGTCCTTGTACCTTTCGTTCACGTAAAGCGTGAATAAAGAGCATGTGGAACCTGATTCAAAGGATCGTTTCTCAGGGTCTGCCCCTAGATAGCCGATAAGCTGGATACTATTCATCGTAGATTTGCCTCTTTCTATTAGATTTCAATGGATAATCTTCAGTCGTTCACAAATGAACAAGGGACTTAGGGCACTGAAGTGACTGCTTCTTTCAATTCTCCGTACGTCCGACTCCACCATCCACTATCTGTCTGAACATAGACAGCATTCTTGTGGCTGGTTTGCCGCCTTGCTTTAGTGTCAGAGCACCGTAACAACTTCTTGTCTTTCCCGTTTTTCTGATAGCTGTATTCCTCCATCGGCTTTTCACAGACCGGACAAGGATGCTCAGTCAGACGTACGTCATTCTGCTTTGCCTGCGAGTCTTTTGCCCGAGGTGACTCCCACTGCTTGCTATATTTTGAGTAGAACAGCACAACATTCTCGCAGCCGTTTGTGCATTTGAGAAAATATTTCTTCTGAACTTTCTGGCTAGGTACTTTTGCCATTGGTTTCTGGCACTGGGGACAAGGGGTTCTTGATGTGGCAAGCGATCGCCCACTCTTACCGCCAGCTGCTGGCGTACTAGAAACATGCTTTGGAATAATGGCCTCTGCCTGGACTAGGGCTGGAGCAAAGTAGTCGTGGTTCCATCCAGTTAGGTACCGCTGCCAATCTTCCTTTCCTTCAGCAATTCGGTCGAGCGCTTGCTCCATTTGTGCGGTGAACTCTGCTTGTAATAGATCGGGTAGCGCTTCTATCAGGAAGGCATCGACATCTAAACCAAGCGGCGTCGGCGTAAGAGATCCTTTAGCTGCCTCTACATACAGCCGCTGCTTCAGCGTTTTGATTGTCGGTGCATAGGTGCTCGGTCGGCCAATGCCTTTTCTCTCCATTACCTGCACGAGCTTGGGTTCGCTGTATCTCGGCGGTGGCTGCGTCTGCTTCTGCTCATGGGCTGCTCGCTGAGGTGTGACTGATTGCCCTTGCCTTACTTCAGGTAGGGCTGCATCGGTCTTCAAGTTGTTCCAATAGCGGGTGTATCCAGGGAAGACAACCACCTGCCCTTTGGCCTGCCAGCAAACGTCTCCTGACCGGGTGTTGATCTTCGTCTGCTGGATGCGAGCTGGTTTGCACTGCGATGCGATCGCCCGCTTCCAAATCATGACGTACAGCCCGAAAGCATCTGCTGAGAGTTCTACCCTTAGTTCCTGTGATGGTTTATAGAGGTCAGTGGGCCTGATAGCTTCGTGTGCATCCTGCGCCCCTTTAGCTTTACGCTGCTTGGCGACTGTCTTCGGCACGTTGTCTGGGTCATTACTCTCTAACCACCGCCGCGCCTGCTGACAGAACTCAGGGCTCAGCGCGACGCTGTCTGTACGCATATAGGTGATCAGGCCAGCTTCGTAGAGAGACTGGGCTACTTTCATCGTCTGTTCAGGGCTAAAGCGTAGTCTGGACCCAGCGGCTTGCTGTAGTGCGGAGGTGATGAATGGCGCGGGCGGCTTGCGGTTCTTCGTCTTGCCCTCGATGTTGGTTACGGTATGGGATTGCTGCTGCGCGATCTCGACTAGCTGATTGGCAGCTACTTCGGTTGTGACCCTAGTTGATTCTGGCGTAGACGATTCACCAGGGCTCGCCGCGTCGTCATGACCGTCTCCTTCTTCTGTCTCAGTAGCAGTTCCCTGGTAGTAAGCTCTGAAGCCTTCAGCGTAGTCAACGAATACGCTCCAATAGTCCTGCGGTACAAATGCCTGAATTGCTCTTTCCCTATCGCAGAGGATGTGGAGTGCTGCGCTTTGTACCCTACCCATGCTCTTAGCGCCGTTCTGAAGCTGCCACAGCAGCGGTGAACCTCGGTATCCGACCAGCTTGTCCAGGACGCTCCGACAGAGGCCAGAATGAACCATATCGAGGTTAATGGTACGCGGTTGTGCGATCGCCGCTCTTACCGCGCTTGGCGTAATCTCGCTATAGACGACACGCTGAGGGTCTCTCAGATTTAGGGCTTCTTTCAGATGCCATGCAATTGTCTCACCCTCGCGGTCGGGGTCGGTAGCTAGAACAACGGTTTTGACTTGGCGTACAGCAGCTCTTAAATCTTTGATTACCTTTGCCCCTCGTTTGCCTCTTGAGACAAATCGACAGTCTATGGTGGTGTTGCCTAAATCGAATCCTAGAGAGTTGTCTCCATCACTTGCAAGTTCTCGAACGTGACCGACACTGGCTTTGACTAGCCAGTCGGAGCCGAGTATCTTCGACAACTTTTTGATTTTTCCAGGACTCTCTACGATTAATAGCTTGGACGGCATGAGAAAACTACGCAGCGTACAATTTGTCCTAAGTATATGTTGCACCTGCTTCTCTGAAGAAAAAAACGTCTTTTAGGCGCTAGGAAATTACAATTCTTTGTGAATGTTGTATACCCATGACACATCTTTTCTCTGTTGATGTGTATACCTGTTTGATTTATGTGAGTAGTTGGTATTTAGCCGGGGTGCGATCGCTTGTAGAACAAGAAAAAATACCCCTGAGATATCTCAGGGGTATCGGGAGGAGCAAGGCTATTTATTTTGCCCACAGGTCAGTTGTTTGCCTGATCGAGGACCACCGCCCTTGCGAGACGATGAGATGATCTAGCATTGGAATGTCCATGTTCTTGGAACACTCCAGTAGGTGCCTCGTTAGTTCAATATCCTCTTTGCTCGGATCTAGAGAGCCAGAGGGGTGGTTGTGAGCGACGACGAATCTTGTCCCTCCTGTCCTCAGCACTCTAGAGAAGATATCTCTAGGATGAGCTATGGTTTCTGTTGCGGTTCCCACAGATAGAACTGCACTGGACAGTATACGGTGTTTTGTATCAAGCGTTAGTACTCCAAACTTCTCGACTGAGCCCCAGCTTATTGGTAGAAAGGCTTGGGCAGCGACGCTAGGGTCATCTACCACTTTTCCTTTGCCATCTTCAGGAAGGTGAAGTTCCTTTGCCAGTGTCCATGCAGCCTTTAAACTGCAAGTCTGTTTTTCTGTTAGCCCTGGTATGTTTGTTTGGCTAAGGAGAACGCGGAGCCGAGCCTTAATGTTATTAGAGGTTGCTGTCTCTCCAGCAATTATTAACTCATCCATTAGCCGTAGGCTAGCTTTCTGCGAGCCTATGATTTCACCGATGAGTTCGGCGAGAGAATTTGTAGTCTGAGCGCTGTAGCCAACTTCGGTATCGCGTACATTCATGACTTGTTTTGGTATAGCTTCAGTCATGCGGAGCGTTAGCTCTAAAAAAGGCTTTGTGGAAAGCCTTGTGGGTGTAGTCGATCGTTTTATTTCCCTAAAGGGAAAAGTCCCTTAGATCGATGTTTATTTTTTGGGATTCTATATAGAATCCCAAAAAGGTTCATTACAATAAATCCTCATTCTTCAGCGCTTCCCTGCGGTAGCAATCGGCTTAGCTTTTGTGCTGAAAAAGGAAAATCCCAGCTCCTCACGTTTAGAGTGCTGGGATCTTCAAGGATTGTGCTCAAAGCACTTTATTCAGATTCCTGATCGACCATCCACTGACCGAAGGAATGGGATACAGGCCATGTACTTCAGTACAGCTTTCTCTTAAATTCTTCATAAAACCAGTTTGCCTGTACTGATACAATTAGTACATGAAAGTTAGATATGAGTATCGAATCTATCCAACAAATCAGCAGATCAGAGGGCTAGCTCAGCTCTTTGGCTGTTGCCGAGTGGTATGGAACGACTCACTAGCGCTGATTAAGTCGATACCAAAGGGAGAAAAATGGCCAAAGAATAGTGATTTGCAAAAGTTAGCGATCACCCAGGCTAAGCAAACACCTGAGCGCGAATGGCTATCACAAGTCAGCAATATCCCACTACAGCAATCTGTCGCAGATCTAGGCGTTGCTTTCAAGAACTTCTTCGACTCTCGCACTGGCAAACGTCAAGGGAGAAGGGTAGGGTTTCCCAGGTTCAAAAAGCGCAGCAATCGGCAAACAGCTCGCTTTCGTAAGGGTGGGT
>NZ_JADEXO010000203.1 GCF_015207105.1 cf. Phormidesmis sp. LEGE 11477 | reverse complement strand
GGGGTAATGCCTGGGGGGACGTAGTCGGGATGATAGATGCCTTCGGGGCGGATGCCAAAGACGACGGGGCAACCTTGAAACTCTCTGTAGCGCTCTAACCGCTCGGCAGGAATCGGGACAACAATTCCACTATCTGTTCTAATGACCAACTTGCCTTCTTGTTGCAACAGCTTGGCCTCGAAGAAATTCATAGACGGACTGCCTAGAAATCCGGCAACAAAAATGTTGTTGGGATGGTCGTAGACATTTTGAGGCGTGTCGATCTGTTGCAAGATGCCGCTGTTCATTACGGCGATGCGAGAGCCCATGGTCATCGCTTCGGCCTGGTCGTGGGTGACGTAGACGAAGGTGGTGCCGACTTTTTTGTGGAGCTGGCTGAGTTCGGCGCGGGCCTGGACGCGGAGCTTGGCATCGAGGTTTGAGAGGGGTTCGTCCATGAGGAAGACGGCAGGCGATCGCACAATAGCCCGACCCAATGCCACCCGCTGCCTTTGCCCACCAGATAGCTGCTTAGGCTTGCGATCTAGTAAGTGTTCGATGCCGAGCTGCTGCCCGGCTGCCTTGACTCGTTTACTAATTTCAGCTTTTGAAATACCTTTAAGATCTAGGCTAAAGCCCATATTCTCGGCGACGGTCATGTGCGGATAGAGCGCGTAGGATTGAAATACCATGGCGATATCTCGATCTTTTGGTGTGACGTTGTTGACTCTTTGGCCACCGATGTAGATGCTGCCGCCGCTGATATCTTCTAGCCCTGCTAGCATCCGCAGCGAAGTGGTTTTACCACAGCCAGACGGGCCGACTAGCACCAAAAACTCTTTGTCTTCTAGCTGGATGTTTAAGTCTTTGACGGCGACAAATCCGTTTTCATATTGTTTGGTGACATTCTCAAAGGTAACGCTGGACATGGTAAAAAGATGAATGATGAACGATGAACGATGAAGTGTTGTTTCTGGCTTTTATCCTTTGACGGAGCCTGCGAGTAGGCCACGAACGAAGTAGCGCTGTAAAGAGAAGAAGACAATCATCGGCACCAGCATGGAGACGAATGCGCCAGCGGTGAGAAGAAACCAGTCTTGGCCGCGATCGCCCACAATATTTCTAAGTACCAGCGTCACCGGGGCAACGTCTTGATTGCCACCTAAATACACTAAGGCAACGAGTAAGTCGTTCCACACCCAGAGAAACTGAAAGACCGCGAAAGAGGCGATCGCCGGCATACTCAAGGGCACAATCACTCGTGAAAAGACCTGCAAGTGAGACGCGCCATCGACCGTTGCCGCCTCGATCAGATCGCGAGGCAATGAGCCAATGTAGTTACGCAATAGATAAACGCCTAGCGGGAGTCCATAGGCGCTGTGGGCTAGCCAAACCGCTAGATAAGTGCCGGAGATGCCTAAGGCAGTATAGGCGCGCAAGATTGGAATCAGTGTCATCTGTAGCGGCACTACCAGCAGCCCGACGGTGACAACAAACAGCGTTTGACGACCGGGGAACTCCATCCAGGCCAGCGCGTAAGCGGCGAAGGTGGCGATCGCAATCGGAATCACGGTCGCAGGTACTGAGATCACCAAGCTGTTGAGAAAAGCCTGGCCCATGCCCTGATCGAACAAAACCTGGGCGTAGTTGCTAAGGGTGAACTGGGTGAATTCAAACGGATTGACGAACACCGTCCACCAGCCGCTACTGGTCAAGTCTTCGGCGGGCCGAAAGGAACTGATCAATAGCCCTAGCGTTGGCAGTGTCCATAGAATCGCGATCGCAACGACGGCAATATGGACAGGCGCTTTGGCGATGAACTGCTCGAAGCCAGATTTTTCTTTGCGGCTGCGCTGATAGCGTGGGCCCGGTAGTTGGGGCTCAGGGGATTGAGGGGGAATGGATTTGGCGCTTGTCATCGATCTAGCTCCTGCTGGCGAAAGCGGCGAATGTTGGCCACCATGACCGGAATGACCGCGATTAGTAGAATGACTGCGATCGCACTACCGCGACCAAAGTTGCGAAAGTTGAACATTTCTCTGACCATGCGGCTGGCAATCACATCGGTGTCTAAATTGCCGCCTGTCATTACAAAGACAATATCAAACACTTTGAGCACCAAAACCACGACTGTGGTAGAGACCACCGTTACCGTTGGCATAATCATCGGTACAATAATCCGCCGAAAAATCTGAAACTCGCTAGCGCCATCGACTCTAGCAGCTTCGATCACATCTTTGGGCACGCCTTTGACCGCTGAAGAGAGCAGCACCATACAAAAGCCCGTCTGTAGCCAAATCATGATGGCAATCAGCGCAAAGTTGTTGATACTGCGCTCAACTAGCCAACCCACTGGCTCAAAGCCTAGGAAAGTCACAATCGCATTGAGCAATCCGATCTGTTCACTTCCCGCTGGCCGATAGGCATAGATAAAGCGCCAGATCACACTAGCACCAACAAACGAGATCGCCATCGGCAAGAAGATCAAAGACTTGGCCAAAGGCTCATAGCGCACTCTATCGACTAAAACAGCAATGATCAGACCCAATCCGACGCTAATACCCGTGACTAATACCAGCCACAGCAGATTGTTGCGAAAAGCAATCAGCATGTCTGACGATGTAAAGGCAAAAATATAGTTTCTGAGTCCAACAAACTGGCTGGAATCGTTGTTGAAAAAGCTGAGATAGATAGTGCGAATAGTCGGTAGCACTAGATAGAGCAACAACAGTAGTAGAGACGGCCCTATGTAAATCCAGGGCAGAACTCGGCGCTGCGTTCCTTTCGGTAGCGCTTTTTCGACTAGGATATTGAGCCCGTAGAAGATAGCGATTACACCGCCTGAGCCTAGTGCGATCGCCAGCAGTGCTCTCAATACTAGAGATACGTTGTTATCCATAAATCAGCTCATTCTATTCGTTGGAGAGAGTGCCCCAGTTTAAGTGTTAGGGCGAGCGACCTCATCATATTAGGACAGTAGGCACAGGCCAATCTAGGCCGCGTAAACAATGTTGATAGGGAGCTTTACCTATTACCTTTTGCAGACATAGTTCTTAAGAAGCTCGACGATCGCGCACCTCTAAAAACACCAGCAGCGCATTCACGTCCGCCGGGTTCACGCCGCCAATTCGAGTTGCCTGACCTACTGTCAGCGGTTTGACTTTGTTTAATTTCTCTCTTGACTCCATCGATAGGGTCTCTACGGTCATGTAGTCCAGGTCTTGCGGCAGCGATCGATTGGTCTGACGAGAAACCAGATCGATCTGTTTTTGCTGACGCTGAATGTAGCCGGAGTATTTTATATCGATTTCCGCGCCTTCTTTTTCGGCGATAGTTAATGCCTGATTGCCAAGCCCATAGCTTTCTAGATTCTCGTAGTGAAACTTAGGTCGGCGAATCAAATCGGCCAGCGTGACTGACCCTTTGATCTTTTGCTGGGTGTCTGCGTAGATCCGTCGGCCAACTTCAGCATGTTCTTTCACCCTTTCGGTGTGTAAGCGCTCTTTCTCCGCAACAATATTTGCTTGCTTTTGCTGATAGAGCTGCCAGCGGCGATCGTCAATTAGGCCAATCTCACGACCTAGCGGCGTCAGCCTTTGATCGGCGTTATCCGAACGCAAGATCAAGCGATATTCCGATCGAGAGGTCAGCACGCGGTAGGGCTCACGCAGATCTTTTGTGCAGAGGTCGTCAATGAGTGTCCCCAGGTAGCTACCCTCTCGCGGAAAGACAATCATCTCTTTGGCTTGCACCAAACGAGCCGCGTTGATACCCGCAACTAGCCCTTGTCCAGCCGCTTCCTCATATCCAGTCGTGCCGTTGATCTGTCCTGCACAAAAGAGCCCTTCGACCTTTTTAGTCATCAGCGTTGGAAAGCACTGGGTTGCTGGAATGTAGTCATAGTCCACCGCGTAGGCAGGGCGCAGCATCGTGCAGTTTTCTAATCCTGGCAGCGTGTGGAGCATCTCTACTTGCAAGTGCTCGGGTAGGCCCGTCGAAAAGCCCTGAATGTAAAGCTCAGGGTGGTCGCGGCCTTCAGGCTCAATGAAGATCTGGTGGCTTTCTTTGTCGGCAAAGCGGACGATTTTATCTTCTATACAGGGGCAGTAGCGGGGACCTTTGGCTTCGACCCAGCCGCCGTAGACGGGCGAAAGGTGGAGATTGTCGCGCACTAGCTGATGGGTGGCGGCGGTGGTGCGAGTCATATAGCAAGGGATTTGCTCTCGTTCTTGCCAAGCTTGGGGGTCAAAGCTAAACCAGCGGACGTTTGGATCGCCGGGCTGTTCTTCGAGGCGGCTGTAGTCAACTGAGCGTTTGTCTACGCGAGCGGGGGTGCCAGTTTTGAGCCTGCTGGTTTCAAAGCCGAGGCGACCGAGGGTTTCGCTCATACCGATGGCAGCAGGCTCTCCGGCGCGGCCAGCCGAAAGGGATTTTTTGCCAACCCAGATGGTGCCGTTGAGAAAGGTGCCCGTGGTCAAGATGACGGCCTGGCAGCCGAAAGTCATGCCGAAGTGGGTTTCGATGCCGATGATTTCGTCGCGATCGCCCAATACCAGATCGGTCGCCATGCCCTCACGTAGAACCAGATTCTCCTGGTTTTCTACGACCGACTTCATCACAGCGGCGTACTCGCGCTTGTCTGTCTGCGCGCGCAAGGCCCATACCGCTGGCCCGCGTGAGCTGTTGAGTATCCGCTTTTGCAGGTAGGTGCGATCGGCAATCTTGCCAATTTCACCCCCTAGGGCGTCCACTTCGTGAGCAAGCTGTGACTTGGCTGGACCGCCGACAGCCGGGTTGCAAGGCTGCCAGGCAATGCGATCTAGATTCATCGTCAGCAGCAGGGTGCGACATCCTAACCGAGCAGCAGCCAGGGCGGCTTCGCACCCGGCATGGCCCGCACCTACTACGACAACATCAAATTGATCTGAAAAGGAAGCGCTCATATCTAATGGTAGGGACTGGCGGTAGGGGC
>NZ_JADEXO010000068.1 GCF_015207105.1 cf. Phormidesmis sp. LEGE 11477 | reverse complement strand
TCCCCAATCTTTTCTTCCTCTAAGATTTGTCGTGCCACGGCAAATGGAATTTCAGGGTAGAGCTGTGTTGACCGATCCTGACATTTTCGCCACTGCGGATGTCTGGGAGCTGTTAAGCCAAGATATGGGAAATAAGTCAGTTCTTAGCCATCGTTCTGGAGATGGCTATGGGTTCGACTCGAGCGTTATGCTCTTAGCTTGCGAAAAGCTGTCCCATTGGAATTGGGACGAGATGATGGAGTCTGTTTTCCAGAAGAAGCTTGACCTTCGAGACTTAATCCGGCTGCGCTTTGAATCTGACGAAGCTATCGGAGAGCTTGAAAGGGAGTGGAACGACCGCGACAGGCTAGATGAAGATACAAAGTTGCTCCACAATACCAAACAAAGGACGCAGCCTTGGAAAACCGGCTTACCCTTTAAGCCAGAAAATATGAGCAATTTTTATAAGAAGAAAGAAAAGACTCTGCTGAGAAAACTCTGGGAAGTCAGAAGCGAAGGCGCTTTAGCAATGCTAAAAGCTGCTAAGAATATCGTCACCATTGGAGAACCACGTGCGTACAACAAGCACCCTGACCCAAATCAGGAGGAGTTCTTTCTATCACTGCTCAGGGAAGCCCTGAGAGAAAAATTTATCGAGAAGAATCTTGTTCAATCTGAAATAGAGACAGGGCATATTCGGCAGGATATCTTTCAAGCCATCGACAGAGTTAATCGTTCACCAGTGGAGATCGTCGATAGCTTGAAGCGCTAAGCTTGCCAAAATTCTACTAAAGAGGAGAGCGATCGCTCTTAAGTTGTCGGCTGAGTGCTACCGCGCAGTCTACTGACGACTTGCCGATAGCCGCAGCTGGTCGATTAACTGCTGCGACTGATGCGGTAGCAGTAGAGCAGCTAGAATCTTCAAGATGAGAATTGAGGTCAGGCGAGGCTGCTGGATCGCTATCTGAGGGCTGTGAACCAATGATTGAAAGAGATAATGCAATGCTGACGCTCCCTTTGGCCGATGGAGCGATCCATGCATCGCTTTGAAGCTTAGATAGCGATAAAGCTGGCCAAGGCTCTGCTGCTTAAGCGGCTGCAGGTTGGGAGAAGCCTGTTCGTAAGCACGGTCAAGCACTGTGAGACACTCTTTCTCTTGAGCGGCAAGATTCGCCGACATCGAGCTGTCCAAAAGTCGATAGAGAACGCCCAAATGAGGTACCGCAACGAAGGGATAGTGCTTCGCGAGGCGCAGAAAAAAGTCCCAATCAGCCGCGCCTGATAGGGATAGATCAAACCCGCCTAGCTTCAGAAACGTCTGTCGGTGAATAGTCACATTTGAAGCACTTTCTAAGAAATTACGGAGCAGTAGCTTGGCGTAGACATCACCGCTGAAAGCAACCCGCTGAGCCTTCTCAATAAAGCGACCCTCTTGATCGATGTAGTCTGTCCAACTGTAGGCAACCGCAGTCTTAGGCGTACTCTCTAATGCTTCGAGTTGAAGCGCAAGTTTATCAGGCGTCCAGAGGTCATCTGCATCTATGAACGAGATGTACTTGCCCGATGCATGAGCAGCCCCGCGATTGCGAGATGTAGCTACGCCAGCATTGTGATAGGAAAAGACGCTAAGGCGGGGATCATCAAACTTAGAGACAACTTCTAGGGTTGTATCAGTAGAACCATCATCAACAACAACTAGCTCAAAATCCTGGGCAGTCTGTTGAAGAACTGATTCGATCGTTGCGTGAATTGTCTGTGCGCCATTATACACAGGGACAATTACTGAAGCTAAAGGCATAACCTTATCAATTCCTACAAAAGGTTAATCAATATTCTTAACCTTTTCCGATTACGGTCACTATGAGCTGGTGCGTAAACCGTATTTTTACCGAATGATAAATTTATCAAGAACCTAGCGGAAGTATACACGCAATAAAGATAGCTATGGTGTCATATACTATCAGCCGTGTCGCCAGTTCTCACATCCTTGACGACCGTAGTGAGCAGTTGCAGTGCAGTGTCAACCTTTTCAGTATAGATTTATACTTTTTGGATCTATGCCCTACTCGTTCTATGTCTGATTAGTCCATACAGTGTTAGTCCATACAGTGTGTTCCTTCGTAGCTATTACTTTCAGCTAGGCTTCTGGAGCAGTTTTTATGAGGTAGATATGTATCTAGCAACGTTCGAGGCACAACTCATCTGTAATTATGAACCGTTACACAAGCTAGTTAAGGCGATCGCGTCGTCTGGTCTAATTCTGGCTAGGTATTTCTAGGCGTTTGTGCCACCTTTGGCGTTGGCACTGGCGCTATCGCTAGCTATCGATGCTTTTATGATCAAGCGGATGATTGCTTAAGCTAACTCCTAAACATATTTACGTGGATAAACAATCGTCTACTTTAAACATCGCTGCGGTGATCCCGGCTAGGGGTAATTCTAAAGGAATCCCTCGCAAGAACGTGCGACCTATCGCGGGTTTGCCTTTGGTCGCTCACTCTATTTTGGACTGCCGCGAGTCGCAGCTAGTAGACCAGGTATTTGTCTCAACCGACGATCTTGAAATCGAGCGAGTTGCTGAGCAGTATGGGGCGACTGTCATTCAACGCCCAGCGGCGATCGCAGGTGATAATGCTTCTTCTGAATCCGCCCTTATTCACGCGCTTGAGGAAATTGAAGCCAAGCACTTTCAGCCCGATCTGATTGTCTTTTTGCAGTGTACTTCGCCGGTGCGAACTGGGGCTGATATTGATCAAGCTATCCGCCAGTTGCAAGCAACGGATGCGGATTCTCTACTCTCGGTATCGCCATCGCACCGCTTTTTGTGGCAGGCAAAGGAAGGTGAGGCAGTCTCAATTAACTATGACTATCGGCAAAGGCAGCGCCGTCAAGATTTAGCGCCTCAGTATGTTGAAAACGGCTCAATCTATATCTTTAAGCCTTGGGTATTGAAGACTTTAAAGAATCGATTAGGAGGCAAGATTTCTCTGTTCTGTATGGATGAAAAAGCAGCTTGGGAGATTGATTCTCTGCTGGATTGGAAGATTTTGGAATTGCTGTTGACTAGCGACAATTAGCGGAGATGCTTAGACGCATGATCATCGATAAAGATATCAAGAAGTACATTGTTTTTTCAGAAGACACCATTGTTAACGGACTGCAAAAGATTAGCGACAACAAAAGCAGAATTATCTTTTCAGTCACCGAATCCGGCATCCTCGAAGGTATTGTCACAGATGGCGATTTTCGCCGCTGGCTGGTGAATCAAACGGTGATTGATCTCAATCAGCCCGTTGCTAATGTCTCGAATAAGCATTTCAAGTACTGTTTTGCCGACGAAGAGCGTGACAAGATCCAAGCGAGCTTCTCCGATCAAGTTGAGTTTATCCCCCTTCTAGATCGAAACCACCGCTTGGTGGCGATCGCCCGCAGTCGTCCAGGCGGTATTCAGATCGGCGAGTTTGTAATTAACGCCCAATCACCTGCGTTTGTGATTGCTGAGATTGGTAACAACCATAACGGCAGTTTGGATAGAGCGAAATTTCTAATCGATGCGGCAGTTGCGGCCGGGGCCGACTGTGCCAAGTTTCAGATGCGGCACTTAGCCTCGCTCTACCGCAATGGCGGCGATCCCAAGGACGCTAGCGAAGATCTCGGATCGCAGTACACGCTAGATCTGCTAAACCGATTTCAGCTGAGTGCTGAAGAGATGTTTGAGGCGTTTGACTACTGCAAGCAGCAGGGTATTTTGCCGCTTTGTACGCCCTGGGATCAGGCAAGCTTGAAGCTGCTAGAGGGGTACGGAATGCCAGCTTATAAGGTCGCTTCTGCTGACCTGACCAACCACGATCTGCTCAGCGCGATCGTTAAAACGGGCAAGCCGCTGATCTGTTCGACTGGCATGTCTACCGAGACAGAGATTAGAGAAACGGTCAGCTTGCTTAAGTCGCTAGGCGGTCTGTACGTGCTGCTGCACTGCAACTCTACCTATCCAACCCCCTTCAAAGACGTTCAGCTCAACTATCTAGATCGGCTGAAAGAACTCGGAGACTGTCCAGTCGGATATTCCGGTCACGAGCGAGGGGTGCATGTGGCGATCGCAGCCGTTGCCAAAGGGGCCAAGGTGATTGAAAAGCACCTAACCGACGATAAAACATCCGAGGGCAACGACCACAAGGTCAGCTTGCTACCAGAAGAATTTAAGGAGCTGATGATCGGCATTCGCCAGGTTGAATCAGCCCTTGGTTCAGCCGAGACGCGCCAGATGACCCAAGGCGAGAGCATGAATCGCGAAACCTTGGCCAAGAGTTTGGTGACCAAATGCGATCTCGCGCCGGGTGATGTGATTACCGCTGAGATGATCGATGTTAGAAGTCCTGGTCAGGGGCTACAGCCCAATCGCAAGGCCGAACTCATCGGTCTACGGATCAAGCGGTCTCTACAGGCAGGAGACTTTTTCTTTCCGAGCGACCTGCAGCTTGAGCAGGTTCAGGCTCGCGCTTATCGTTTCCAACGGCCTTGGGGTATCCCCGTGCGCTATCACGACTTTGGTGCGATCGCCACAAAAACAAATCCATCCTTGCTAGAGTTTCACCTCAGCTACAAGGATATGGAAGAAGATCTCAGTCAGTACTTTAGCCACACCCACGATTTAGCACTAGTAGTTCACAGCCCCGAGCTGTTTGCTAATGACCATATTTTAGATCTGTGCTCAGAACAGGAACCCTACCGCCGTCAGTCAGTGGCGTACCTTCAGCAGGTGGTTGACATTACGCGAGGGCTCAAGCCGTTCTTTAAATCCACGCGACCGCTGATCGTGACTAACGTCGGCGGATTCACCACCGATGCGCCTCTATCAGAAGCGCAACGCCAAAAGCGCTACGATACCCTGGTTCAAAGCCTATCCGAAGTGAATGCAGCCGGGGTTGAAATCATTCCCCAAACGATGCCACCTTTTCCGTGGCATTTTGGCGGACAGCAGTACCATAATCTCTTTCTCGATCCGCAGGATATCGCCGATTTCTGCGAAGCAAATAGCTACCGCGTCTGCTTCGATGTCTCCCATTCAAAGCTTGCCTGCAACCATCAGGGCTGGTCATTTCAGGCGTTTGTCGAACAGGTCGCCCCTTACACTGCCCATCTGCACATCGCCGATGCCAAGGACGTAGATGGCGAAGGGCTGCCAATTGGAGAGGGTGAAATCGACTTTTTTGCCCTGTCGAAGACCCTTAACCAAATGGACTCAACAGCCTCGTTCATCCCTGAGATCTGGCAAGGACATAAGAATCAAGGAGAAGGATTCTGGATTGCCCTAGACAAACTAGAAACTCAATCTGAACTGTGATGTGACCCTTTAGAGCGAGTGAAATCTTTGCGACCGTGCTAGCCAACTTTAATTTTCCTAATCGCGGCGTTGCCGAAGCCTTTGCTAAAGCGCAGACTGTGCTGTACCAAGCTTCGCCTCATTTTCAACACTATTTCTACAGCCTTCAAAAGCACGTTAGCTTCGACGCTAGCCTTCAAGCTGAAGCCCTAGCATCGCCGTGGACGCCGACAGCAACGCTAGCTCGCGCT
Source organism: cf. Phormidesmis sp. LEGE 11477 (assembly GCF_015207105.1). Lineage (GTDB taxonomy): Bacteria > Cyanobacteriota > Cyanobacteriia > Phormidesmidales > Phormidesmidaceae > Phormidesmis. The sequence continues at coordinate 27,872 of NZ_JADEXO010000068.1, read as the reverse complement.
GCTCAATCGCTAGCCAAATTGGCTCCTAGGCGGCATTATCAAGTCGATGTGTTACTTTGCGGTATTTGGCTATGGGCACGACAGCAGGAAGATGAGCTGGTGGTGCGTCTGCTGCAAAATCTATTGAAACAAGGTGCTAGTGTGCTCTGTTTGCTACATGAGGGAACCAGCGATCACATCAAACAGCAGTTGCAATCAGCCGTTGAGCCAGCCGCTCTAAACAGACTTCATTTTCTCGATCCCGCTGGGCGCATTGGCCGCTTAGATGCCCGCTTTAGCCTGGGGACAGCTCGCCACCGGGCCTACGCTGATTTTAATCAAGCCCAGCAGCTGCTAGCACCCCACGGTATCCAAATTCAGGCCGATGCCCTGCCGGAGTTTGAATGGGCAGCGGCGCGGTTAATCGAGTGGGAAGCATGGGCTCCTTTTATTGAGTTTGAGACTGCCCTGGTACGATGTCACTGGCTGCCGCTGTGTAGCGCCGTTGCCCATACCGCCTTGGCGCGGCAGAAAAAAGTAGTAACGCTGCAGCAGGGAGTCATAGGCCATAGCTTAGATGTGCCGATTATGGCTCATCAGTACCTTTGCTTTGGGAGCAGCTCTAAGCAGATGTCTAGTCAGATGGAATCAGCCTTCGCTGAAGCCACTGGGCGGTACCCTGTGTGTGAAGACTATGTGCCTGTCGGCTCGCTTTTTGACCCCATACTGGACTTATCTGATAATTTTAGTCGGCGGACCTTGTTGGTATTAGACCAGTCTACGCGCTGGGCGAACCACCTATATGGACTAGAAGAGCAGACAGCGGCATTGACTAGGCTAATTACGTTGCTGTGTGAGGCGAGCGGGGTGCTACGCAAAGTTGTCATTCGGCCTCATCCGGCCTCGGTAGATAGTCAGCAGTGGCAGCGGCTAGCGGCTCGGTTTCCTGAACAATGTGAGATTTCATCGCCGACTCAGAGCCTGGCCGATGATTTTGGCCGAGCTGCGATCGCCGTCAGCCTTTTTAGTGGCGCGTCGGTGACTGCCGCAGCCAGTGGACTGCCTTCCTTTTTTCTTAAAACGCCTAATGGCTACTACACCCAAGATCTTGCCTGCTGTGACGATCAGTTTCTCGATGTTGAATCACTGCATCAGACCATCGAGCAGCTCTGCGCCGATGAGACGGTCTATCGACGCTGGCAGCAGCGCTGCCGCCAGAACGCAAGTGCCTACTATGATAAGAACCAGGTCTGTCAGTTTGAACCTGAGCTGATGCAAAAAATTCTACCAAAGGCGAGCTGATCGTGAGACGAGGAATATGAGATTAGGCATATGAGACTAGGAATCTATTCAACCGTCAATGGCCTACCCTGGGGAGCTTCCGAATATCTCTGGTCACAGACAGCTTTGAGGCTACAGCAGCAGGGTCACACTATTGGCGTCAACTACCAATGGTTTCCTGACACGCCGCCGCCGCTCGCTAAGATTCAGGCGCAGGGCGGCTCTATCTTTTGGCGCAATCGGCCCGGCCCGGAACCGATCCGGTTATCCAGACGATTTACCGACAAAGTGCTGCAGTTTGGACAGCGCTATCACGACCTATGGCTGCGTCAGTTCGCGCCAGATTTCGTGCTGATTTCAATTAGTTATCACACCGATGACGTCAGTATCGCTAATGCCTGCTTGCGCTACGGTATTCCGTTTGCCACGCTGCTACACTGCGCTAGCACCGCCGACTGGATCACCACTCGCCATCTTGAGACCTGTCGCAATGCCTACACTCAGGCTAACCGCAGCTTTTTTGTCTCAAAGGCCAATCACGCCATTATGGAACGACTGCTAGCAGCCAAAATTCCGCAGGCTAGGACCGTTCACAATCCCCTCAAAGTAGCGGCCTCACCCTTACCCTGGTCCGAGCCTGACCCGGTTTGGCAGCTCGCCTGCGTCGGCAGAATTCACTTTCGATCCAAAGGGCAAGATTTAGTCTTGCAGGTGCTGCGTCAACAGCAGTGGCGCGATCGCCCCCTTAGGGTTGTCTTCTGGGGCAAGGATCAGGGCAATCAACGCCAGCTCGAGGATCTTGCCAACTGGTATGGCGTTCGTCACCAAATCCAGTTTGGCGGGTATGTTCAATCGCCTGCCGATATCTGGGCGCAAAGTCACGGTCTGCTGTTGCCGTCGCGTTTTGAAGGGATGCCAATAGTCACGGCTGAGGCGATGCTATGTGGCCGCATCACGATTGTGACCGACTGTGGTTGTAATTCAGAGTGGGTCGACGAGGGCGAAACTGGATTTTTAGCGGCGGCACCGACGGTAGATGATCTAGACGCTGCGCTAGAGCGAGCTTGGCAGCATCGACAGGACTGGCAGGCCATGGGAATGCTGGCAGCTAAACGACTACGGCAACACTATAGTCCTGACCCTATCGCTGAATTCATTATCGAGCTAGATAAACTCTATCCCCTAAAGCCATCACCCTAAAACTATGAGAATTGGATTCTACTCAGCGATAACGGGCATTCCCTGGGGAGCCAGTGAATATCTCTGGTCAGCGGCGGCTCAGCTGCTCCAGCAAAGAGGTCATACTATCGGCATCAACTTTCAGCGGCAGTGGCGATGTCCTGCGCCGCTAGCAGACTTGCGATCGCGCGGCAGCAATATCTTTTGGCGCTACGGTCCGATCGATCAGGTACGCAACAAGCTAACAGGCGAACTGCCTTGGCAAAAGCGTCATCAGCAGTGGCTGCAGCAATTTTCACCCGACTTCTTTTTAATCTCTGTAGGCTCTCACACCGACGATGTCAGTATCGGCAGCGTTGCCGGTCAAATGGGCATTCCATTCGCCACCCTGGTTCACTCCGTCAGTACGTGCGACTGGATTGAGGGCGAGGCATTAGAGCGCTACCGGCAGACCTATCAAAACGCACAGCAGTGTTATTTCGTCTCACAAGAAAATTGCGACCTCTTAGAAGTTCACCTGGCCGTTGCCCTACCGCAGGCCCAGGTGGTAGAAAATCCTCTCAAGGTTAGCCCAGCTGAGCCGCTACCTTGGCCTGACTCGTCCCAGCCTTGGCGCTTGGCCTGCGTGGCTCGGCTGGGCTGCTGGCAAAAAGGGCAGGATCTGATTTTGGAAGTGTTGAAACAGCCTCAGTGGCATGGTCGCGCTATCGAAGTCACCTTTTGGGGTCAAGATCATGGCAATCAACGCCAGCTAGAAGATCTCATTGCGCTGTATGGACTACAGTCTCAGGTGCGCTTTGGCGGCTTTGCGTCTCCCCTGGAAATCTGGCGTCATAGTCACGGTCTGCTTTTACCCTCTCGCTATGAAGGGATGCCAATGGTAACCGCTGAAGCCATGATGTGCGGACGCATGGCAATTGTGACCGACTGTGGCCGCAATCCTGAATGGGTTGATGAAGGAGACACCGGATTTTTGGCGACTCCAACAGTTGCCTCACTTACCAAGGCGCTAGAGAGAGCCTGGTCTCGTCGGCATGATTGGCAGGCAATGGGGGCGTTAGCGGCTCAGCGTATTCGTGAACGCTACAGCCCTGATCCGGTGACAGCGTTTGCCGACAAGCTTGAGAGCTAAGTCTGTTGTCTCATAAGTTCGACTGTTGTAAAACTCTAGAGGTAGAAAACTAACGGTATGCTAGCCCTCTTTCAAGGTTCGCTCGACACTCTGTTGAAGCGGCCTAGGTTTCAACCCTCGCTCGGCCAAGTTGCGATGCTGCATTACGGACGCTGCGGTAGCTCGGTCCTCTGTGATTTGCTCGGGCAGCACCCCGATATTTTTTGGGATGCGGAAGTCTTTGAGCGGATGTTTCGCAAACAGTTGCGCGAGGCTCGCTTCATCCGCGATCCAATGCTGCTACTGCGCCTGCGGATGGCGCTTGCAGGTAAGCGCTACTACGGTTTTGAAACTAAATGTCACCCAGCCTATCACCTGAGCGCCCCGGTGCTAAACACAAGCAGCTCAAGCTACATCGCTAGTCTAAAGCAAATGGGTTATGGCTACTTCATTATTCTCAAGCGGCAAAACTATCTCAGGCAGCAGGTTTCTGAAGAGGTAGGGCGACAAAAAGGGGGGGTATGGCATCAGCCCGCAGGCGCTGCGGCTTTACTACAGCAAGTCACGATTGACATAGACTGCGTCCGTTTTGGGGGATATCGCGTTGCTCTATTGGACAGCTTTATCGAGCGCGATCGCAGATATGCCGAATTAGCCTCTCTACTTACTGCCGAGCGGACGCTGTGGTTGACCTATGAAGACCACATACTCCCTGACCCTGTCAAAGGGTATCAGCAAGCGTGCGAATTTGTTGGAATTACGCCCCGCGAAGTCACAATTGAATGCAGTCGAACAAACCCCTTTCCTCTCAAGGACATTATCCAAAATTTTGCCGAAGTCGAAGCCCATCTTCAGAACACCGACTACGAATGGATGCTACACAGCTAGGCGCTCAGGTAGCGGTCTAAAGTATCAGTGCGATGATTAGACCACGACCCTTATCTGATTCTCGTAGATATGTAAACTCGTATTAACGAAATAGGTTCGAGAGTAACTGTGACTCAACTGCCAAACTTTCTGATCATTGGTGCGCCAAAGGCAGGATCGACAAGCCTCTGGAACGAGCTGCGTCAGCATCCTGATATCTTTTTAACCAGCGTTAAAGAGCCTAACTTCTTCTGCTCGAATAGCGCCAACTATCAAAACTGGTCGTGGTATACCTCTTTGTTTAGAGGCAGCGTCGGAAAAACGGCGATAGGGGAAGCAAGTGTTGCCTATTCGCTTGTCGAACGAAATCCAACAACGCCAGCATTGATTGCTCAGCATCTACCCCATGTCCGCTTGATCTATATTGTGCGGCATCCCCTACGTCGCATTGAGTCTGCCTGGCTGCATCATATTAGCAAGAGAAACCCGGTTCCGAGAGACTTTAGTCAGGCAGTGCGAGAGTTTCACCCTTTAATTGAAGGCACGCTGTACAGCCGCAATCTGGAAGAATATCGCCAATACTTTCCCGATCAGCAAATCCTGGTGCTGTTTTTAGAAGATTTTCAAGCAGACTCTCAACAAGTGCTAGAGCAGTGCGATCGCTTTTTAGGCGTTGATCCCACTGCGCGGGTATCTCGTGCAGCGACGCCTCAAAACGTCTCTGCTCAAAGATATATCGAGAGTGAACGGCTTAAAAAGCTGAGTCGTCTACCGGGGGCAAAACTGGTTGATAGAGCTACGCCAGCTTGGCTGAAGCGCTTGATTCAGAAAATGGGAACTCCCCTGCCGCCTCGCCCTCAGTGGGATGCTAGCACGCGGCAGTGGGCACTTGACCAAGTTGGGTCAGACGCTTGCTCTATCCTTGCCTATGCTAAGAAATCACCCAATTTCTGGAATCTCGATAGATAGTGTTAACCCTTCTAAATGAATTTTTCAGCTTTGACTGGGCGTCTTTTGACACCTGCGATCGCCCCGAACATACTCAAAGGCAATTCTGTTTTTACTTTCATCACAGAAAAGCCATAGGCATGAGCGTTTCTTCTCCGAATGCAGTCAATACACATACAGAGCCTTCCGCGCTAAATCGCTTTTATCAAACGGTCTGGCGCTGGCACTTCTACGCTGGTCTATTTGTGGTTCCATTCATGCTAGTGCTGGGCGCAACCGGCATTATCTATCTGTTCAAACCACAGCTAGACAGCGCAATGTATCCCAATCTCCTATTTGTGCAGCCGGGTGGTTCTATGCTGCCGTACGCTGAACAAGTTCAAACCGCTCAGGCTGCCTATCCAGAAGCAACGGTCACTAAATTCATTCCCAATCCCGCAGAAAATCGCAGCGCCGAAGTATTTGTTACGCAACCAACCGGACAAAAGCTAGAAGTCTTCGTCAATCCTTATGCAGGTAATGTATTGGGTATTCGAGACGAAGAGCGAAACTTGCAGGCGATCGCCCGAAAAATTCACGGTGACTTGCTCATTGGCAACTGGGGAGACTACCTGATCGAGCTTGCCGCTTGCTGGGCCTTGGTTCTGCTGATCTCTGGTGTATACATGTGGTTGCCGCGCCAAAAAGCCTCCCTGATAGGCACTTTCATCCCACGTCTATGGAGTAAGAATAAACGCATCTTCTGGCGCGATCTTCATGCAGTCTCAGGATTCTATGGCGTACTCCTAATTGGCTTTCTATTGCTCACGGGACTGCCCTGGACAGGTTTTTGGGGAGACACCTTCGCGCAAGTATGGAGCCGATTTCCTGACAAAATGTGGGATAACGTACCGCAGTCTACAGTCCTAACCGGTTCTCTCAATGACCGAGGCGATCTTTTTGTACCTTGGGCCGCAGAGCAGATGCCAATGCCGCTGTCTTCACCTGCGCTTACTAGTCAAAAGGCAACGTTGGTTGTAGAGGGTACAAGTGCCGTCGATAGCGCCTCTACTGTTTTCAACCAAGTGGTCGATACCGCGATCGCCAAAGGCGCGCCTCCTGGATTCAACATTGCCTTTCCCGAAGATGAAACTGGCGTATACACCGCCTCCGCCTTTCCAAACGATCCTAGGCAAGAGGTGACGATGCACATGGATCAATACAGCGGCGAACTCTTGGCAAGCGTCGGCTGGCCAGACTATGGCCTAGTGCCCAGGGCCGTCGAGCTAGGCATTTCTATCCATATGGGCAAATTCTTTGGTCTACCCAATCAGCTTTTAATGCTATTTGCCGCCTTAATCACCATTTTGCTTTCTATCACAGGTACCGTTTTGTGGTGGCGCAGAAGACCGCAAGGACTAGGACTGATCGGCGCACCACCGATGCCACGCTATCAACAACAGTGGCGCTTTCCTCTGTTATTGATCGCTGCCCTAGGATTTCTCTTTCCGCTAGTTGGCCTGTCGTTAGTGGTCGTTTTGGCTTTTGATTTCTTCTTGCGATCGCGCATTCCCTTCCTCAGAAAGATACTGGGCTAGCTGCTAATGCCTTGACTAGCTTGGACGAGTGGATATTTTCAGCCATTAGCGCTACTAAATTTACTCGATCGCCCGCCAATCACCTGAGAAGATAAAAGAAGACCAGTAGTACGGATGCGCGTAAGTGCCCGTATTTAGAAGCGCTAGCTGCGCGTTTCGTAGGGCTTCGCTGCGGCCTTGGCCCTTGTTCATCAGATTCTCGTAGTAGACTTGCATCAGCTCGCTAGTGCCGATGTCATCGACTTGCCACAGGCTCATTAGCTGACTTTCGGCCCCGGCGATCGAAAATGCCCGTCTCAGGCCATACACGCCTTCTCCGTCGCTAGTCGCACCTAATCCAGTTTCGCAGGCGCTAAGAACGACTAGCTGGGTTCCTTGCAGATTGAGATTAGACGCTTCGAGGGCGGTGAAGATGCCGTCTTCGGTTACATTACTGCCGCCGCTGCTGCGAACGTTCACCCCCGCTAAGGCTAGGCCAGAGCGCAGCAGAGGATTCTCGATCTCATAATCATTGGGGATAAGCGCCGCTTCGAGCCCAGTATCGACCACCTCTAGGCTGGCACCTGGATTGCCGCGACTGTTGGCATCGCTGGTCGCATCGAATGTCGTATCTGAAAGGAAAAATCCATGAGTGGCGATGTGGAGAATGCTAGGGGCGACTAGCTGCTTCAGCTGGCTTTCGGTAGCCTGGCGCTGCGTGAGAATAGTGGCATTGGGGAGGAGAGGGGCGATCGCACGCGCTTCTTCAGCCGTTCCGGGTAGCGCAGAAAAGATCAAACCCTCTACATCCGCTGAGCGCTGATTAGCTACTTGTGTAGTGATTGTACTTGCTTCTGTTGTATTGGCTTCTGTTGTATTGGCTTCTGTCGTACTTTCTACGGAGCTGGCATAGTCTGGGTTAGCGATGATGACGGGCAAACGGGCGCTAGCTGTTGATAATTGCAGCTTTAGCAAATCGCGGCCTGAGGTAAGGTAGCTGATTTGATAAGATTCAATTAGATAGCGATCTTGCTCATCAACCAGCGCATCAAAAGGCATCACGTTGAGCTGCCCGTCAGGAGAAATGATTAAGTGTGTTTTCTCTCCTAACAGAGGTCTAATCGGAGCCATCAAAGTTTTGTCTAGCTGTCTAGAAATTGTTTGAATCCGAGAGGAGCGTGCCCTTAGCGCCTGCCTGTATTCGGCAATTTGCTGATCGATGGCCGCCCGCTCACCTAGATCTACGGCCTGTATCGCTCCAGATCGCGTTAGTACATAGGCCGCGTAGCGAACCGGGTCTCTATCGCGTCTTAAAAACCCATCTAGATTGTAGGGCTGGTAGCTAACTAGCTCTATCAAAGCTGCATTGGCAGGAATTAGACTACGAACGGCTTCTACAGAGCTGACTTTCATCTGAGCAACAGCTTGGGCCTGAGCAGAACTATTTTCTACTCTGCTAAGGCTGATGTTCAAGTTTGTGAGCCTAGTTTCTAGCGCTTGCTTTTCTTTGGCATCGGCATCTGTCTGACTATTAGCAGCGGCTCCAAAGTAGAGATTAGCAAGCTGGGTATTAATCTCTCTAATCTCTGCTAGAGTTGCTAAATCTGCCTCGATTTCGGCCTCTGATGTGCCCCTAGCCGAGTGCAGGACTAAGCCGTCTAAGACTCTGCCTTTTCGCCGCAGAATATTTAACAGCGAAAGTCTAGCCGCTGTGTCGTTTGCAGGTAGTTTATTCAGATGGGCGGTAATAGCAGCGTTTGTCTGATTCGCGCTCACGGCTGAATCAAGTCTTAACAGCACTTCTACCTGCCCAAACGAGTAGAGCAGTTCGGAGGTTTCTTCTTCTCTAAGCGTACTCAACTGCTCTAGGTAGTATACTGCCCGATCGATATCGCCTTTGTTCCAGTTTAGCTGAAACAGTCTGTTGGTAATATCCTCTAAGTTGTCGATAAAGTACGAATCTTCTTCTTCTTCGATATTTACCTCGGCGCTGTTGTGCAAAAAAAGAGCATCTTCGTACGCCGAGATGATTGAGTTGGGGTCTATGTCTGTTTGATCTTGATAGGTTCTTCTTGCCTGCTTGAGCGTATCGTTAATAGAATAAAGCAGATCTCTTTTTCCGGCATTGTCTTTTAGGTCGGCGCTTTGACGGTAGTAGCGTAGGGCCTGATCGTATTCACCGCGATCGCCATACGATATCCCTAGCAGCATCAGCACATACGATTCATAGCGCGTGTCAGACATCCTGCGGTTGAGATCTAAGCTCTGCTGATAAGACTCTGTAGCTTTCTCGTAGTTCTTGACAGTGTTGTACGTAAAGCCCATTCGTCTGTGCAACCGTTCGGCGCTGTGCAGGTCTGCTAGCGATCGCGCGATCGCCAAACTCTGATCAAAGTAATCAAGCGCTGCTGAATGATCTTCTAGCGTCCGATAAGCGACCCCGATATACTCTAGGGTAAGTGCCTGTCCTTCCGTATTTTCAAGCGTTTTTTCTATCGCTAAGCTCTGTTGGTAGTAGTCTATTGCCGCCTGATAGTTCTCTAGTGATTCAGATGAAAGACCGACGTTTCTAAGCGCGATCGCCTCACTGCTTTTCCTATCGATTTCACGGTAGAGCGCCAGACTTTCAAGATAAGTGTCAATAGCGCTTTCGTGTTTACCTAGAGCCGCCTGAATGTTTCCAACAGATAGACCAAAGTCGGCTTCTGATTGCCTGTCTTCCAGACTTTTGGCTTTGTTCAATCCCCATGTGTAGTAGGTGATCGCATCTTCGTAGCGATTTACAGACTTACTCGTATCGCCCATTAGCCGGAGGATGTCTAATTCTTTATCGGCGTCGTTTATCTGTTGGGCGATCGCGAGCCCTTGCTCATAGATTGCGATCGCATCTTCGTAGCGCTCTAGCTGGAAGAGGGCTGCGCCTACCCGCTTGGTCGCAGTGAATATAGTAACCGGGTTACCTAGCGCTTCTCTAATCGCTAGCTCACGCTGATAAGTCTCTAACGCCTGTGTGTAGTCTTCCCACTGATACTGTACGTATCCTACGTTTGCTAGCGATCTAGCCTGACCCATCTTGTAGTCAATGTCCTGGCTAAGCGCTAGGCTTTGGGTGTAGTACGAGAGTGCTTCTGACAGATTGTTTTGGGTGACTTGCAGACTGCCCAAGTGGTCTAGATTATCCGCTTCGCCCTGACAATTGGCAATGCTGCGGTTAATAGCAAGACTTTCTTCTAACGCCGCCAGCGCTTCTACAGGCTTGTTTTGAAAGGCGTAGGTAATGCCGATGCCGTCTAGGGCGTTGGCAATCTCTTCTTGTTGGTTAAGGCGGCGAGCGATCGCCAAACTTTCTTCATGCCGCTGTATGGCCTCGGGATACTGGCGCAAGTAGCTGTGGGTGATCGCAATCCGATTAAGAACGATGGCTTCTTCTTCTTGCTCTCCGCTGGCTCGATACGCCGCTAGCGCCCTCTCCCAGATTTGAATGCTCGCTTCATATTGACCTAGGGCTAGCGCGTCTTCCCCTGCCTGAAACTGAGCGTCTGCGCTGGACTGGCTGACTAGCCCAGCGACTACGGTTGAATGACTTTCACTAAAACTACGAAGCTCGGCGGTTGCAGGCGTCACGCAGAGCGCTAGAGTGAGCGAAGTAGCAAACAGGAAAACTAGCTTTTGATTCGACATGATCGCGTCAGGGGCTGCCGCAGAATATTTTTCTTCTGCACGTGCGCCTATTCTATAACGGTCGCCAATTACCAGAAAAGATAAACGAAGACCAATAGTAAGGATGCTGATATGTCCCTGTCTCTAACAGCGCTAGCTGCGCGTTTCTCAGCGCCTCGCTGCGGCCCTGCTTTTTCTCTATCAGATTTTGATAGTAAAGCTGCATCAGCTCGCTAGTGCCCAGATCATCTACTTGCCAAAGGCTCATTAGCTGGCTTTCGGCCCCCGCGATCGCAAAGGCGCGTCTTAGTCCATACACCCCATCCTCATCGCTGATGGTGCCAACTCCGGTTTCGCAGGCGCTGAGCACCACTAGCTGCGTCCCCTGTAAGTCCAAGTTGGCGGCTTCTAAAGCGGTGAAAATTCCATCTTCTGTGATGCGATCGCCCCCACTGCTCCTTCCATTCACGCCCGCCAGCGCCAGCCCAGATCGCAGCAAAGCTTCTTCCGTGGCGATCTCTATCGGCAGCAGATTGCTTTCTACCGTACCCAAAGCGGTATCTACTACGCTAAAGCTAGCGCCTAGTCCACTGCGGCTGCCGTCACTAGCAGCAGAGACTGTATCAGGAAGAAAAAAACCGTGAGTGGCGATATGCAAAATGCTAGGCGAGTCGATTTGTTTAAGATTGCTTTCGGTGGCCTGCTGCTGGGTGAGTAGCTTCGCATCTGGAAGTAGGGTTGAGATCGCCTCCGCTTCTGTTGCGGTTCCCGGCAGTGCGGAAAATCTGAGTGAGTTGGTTGCGATCGCCCGGCGATTGTTGTCACTTTCCATAGCGATATCGGCGGCACTACTGCCGTAGTCAGGATTAGCGATAATAACAGGCGGCTGCTGACTAGGCTGGCTAGTGCCAAAACTCATCAGGTCTCGGCTAGAGGCTAAATAGCTGACTTGATAAGACTCGATTAGGTACTTATCCTGTTCGCTTACCAGGGCATCAAAGGGAATGACGTTGAGCTGGTCGTCTGGAGAGATCAGCAGATGCGTTTTATCACCAACCAAGGGGCGCACCGGAGCCATGATCAGCTCGTCTAGCCGTCTAGAAATATCGTTTATATTTGCCGCCCTACTTTTTAAGGCATTCCGATAGCGCCCTACCTGCTGGTTAATAGTTTCAACTTCTCCTAAATCTACCGCTCGAATATCACCGTTTCGCGTCAGCACATAGGCCGCATACCGAGGATCGCTGAGCCCATCAAAAATTTCAAAGGGTCTAAAGGGCTGGTAGGTCACTAGCTCTACGACTGCTGCGTTCTCAGGAATCAAACGGCTAATCGACTTAGTAGAGGTCAGCTCTAATTGTTCTGTCGAATCCTCTGCCAAAAACTCTTCTAACGTGGCGGCGCTACTATCGATCGCCTGTAGTTCTTCTTTAATTTCTGAGGCTCTTGCCGTTAGCGCTGCTTCTCTAGCGGCGTAGCTGTCGTCCAAAGGACTGCTGACACTATCAAAGTAAAGATTTGATAGCATCGTATCGGTCTCTACCAGCTCTAGTGCCAGCTCTCTGGCGGCAGAATCTGCCTGAAACAGATACCGCTGTGAGTATCGAATTAGTCCTTCTAGCAGTCTGCCTTTACGCCGGAAAATGTTTAGCAGAGAAAGTTCTGCTGCCGCTTCAGTATCGTTTTCTATCAGCGCGGTGATCGGCGCATTCAGCTCATAGTCGCTAAAAGAGAAAAATACCTGAGTAAGTTCAATATTTAGTAAGTCTAGCAACGAGAAGCTGCTGGCTGTCTCTTTTTCTCTGATCGCGCTGTCCTTTGCCAGAAAAGACATCGCTCGATCAAAGTCTCCTATTTCCCAGTACAGTCGAAACAGCGGCTGGACAACCGATCGCTTGCCGACAGTGGTGGTCACACTATCAGTCTTTTGAGAGTCTGCGCCATCGCCTGCTTCCGAACGGCTGTCTGTAAAATCAGCTTCTACGCCAGTCGCTTCATATATTGCCAATCCTCTTTCGAGCAAATCTATGAGTTCTTTAGCAGTTTCAACATCTAGGCCGTCGCTAGGGCTGTCATCGGAATCAAAAAAATCATCGAATGCTGACTCTAGCACTGCACTCAGCGCTAGCTCTTGCGCCTGGTCTAGCGTTTTTTGTAGTGGGTAGAGTACTTTCTTTTTTTGTGAGGGCTGCCATCGGGCTGCGCTTTTCTCATAGTAGCTGATGGCTTCAGTGTAGTCGCCTGTCTCTCCAAAGGCAGTGCCTAGTAGCATTAGAGCTTGCGCCTCAGTATTGGGCTCGTTAGAAGAAGATTCAGAGGAGTGGACGGCCTTCAAACTTTTGTTGTATAAGTCTATTGCCTGCTCGTAGGCTCCCATATCGCTGTAGACAGACCCTATCAGCAGAAGAGTCTGAGCCTCTCCTTTGTTTGTAGATTTTCTTACTTGTAGACTTTTCTGGTAGCTATCAATCGCGTTAGAGTATTCTCCTAACTTAGTATAGGCAGCGCCGATGCGCTCGAATATATTGGCCCGATCGCCTTCGTTATCGAAGTGCCTATCCGTCTTCAGACTATACTGATAGGCTTCGATTGCAGCTTCGTATTGCTGTAGATTTGTATAGGCATCACCCAGTTTTTCCAAAGCTTGAAAGATAGCAATAGGACTATCTAGCTGACTGACGATCACTACGCTGCGCTGCGCGTAGGCTAATGCTAGCTCATACTCTTTTTCGTCTTGGAATGTTGGTCTGTAGCTGATGAGTATCTGAAATTCGCTTTCGAGATCGTTGGTTTCTCTGGCGATCGCTAAGCTATCGGTGTGATAGGACAGCGCTACCAGGTCTTCTTGCTGCTGAGAGTACAAGATACTGAGGTGAAGTAGATTCTTAGCTTCCTCCTTTTGATTGCCGAGGCTGCGGTTGATTGTAAGGCTTTCCTCAAGTGCGACCTGAGAGGCTTCGTACTGATGTTGAAGAGCGTTAGTGATGCCGATGCCGTCTAGGGCGATCGCACGTCTCTGCGAGTCATCAATCCTTCGGGCAATCTCTAAACTCTGCTGATAATAGTCTAACGATTCAGCATATTGCTCGGCAGCTCGGTACGAAGTGGCAATCTGGTTCAACATTGTTGCAACCTGGGCCAGGTCGTCCGCTTCTTGGAAAATGTCAGCGGCCTGTTGCCAGTACTGTCGGCTGGCTTGATATGCTCCTCGGCGGTATGCAGATTTGCCTTGACGGACTAAGCGATCGGCACCTTCTTCGGTGGTTAATGCCTGGCTAATTATTGGCTGCTCTAGCCCTGTATTCCAATTGGATTGTTCGATTGGGGTTGCGATCGCAGCCGCTGTCCATCCTGCCGTCAGCACAGACACACTAACTGACGAAGCCAGCAGCATTAGTTTTTGACTTAGTGACGTCTTCAGCAGATTCTTCAAAACAGTAGTCATGGATGGAGAGCGAAATATGCACATAGTGCCCGGAACAGCGGCTCAAGCTATAAGGACGCTCGTACACAACGACCGTTCAGTGAACTCTAAAGAGTCACGTTTGACTTTCCTAAACTGGATATTAGCCGGATTGATCTGTCTATGGGCAGTACCTACGGGGTATGTTTGGCCGTTTGGCGGCTGAAAAGATCGCAAAAGCTGGTCGAGCAGGATTTAACCCTGTATCGGATTGCATTGTCCGTACTTATGAATTTTAGGTTGTTGCATAATATTGTCTGCTCAACAAAGAGACAGCTATAAGAGAAAGCTCTGAAACGATCGCGGTCTTTTTAGCCATGTCATCGTGATCATAAAATGTATCTAGGGGCGTAAAGGCATCCACTCTATAGGAGAAGAATCGCACAGTCTTATGAACTATACAGATTTTGAAGAGAGAAGTGCTGTTCGTAAGACAGAGCGGCTTAGAGTTAGCGATCAAGCAATTACAGACCTTTCCGCTGGAGATCAGTTATTGTTTGAACGATTCGGGCAGGCAGGCGAGCGTACCTTACACTAGCTGGCCTCACCTGATACCTCAAATAGACTGACACAGACGATCAGGTCAAAGTCCGGGGCTTTCGCGTAGAGCTTGATTCTGTCTGACTTAGAAAAATATTTTATTGGAACCCTCTCCATGACGCATTTTGGATTAATATGTCCGGCTACTACGGGGCATTTAAACACGATGTTACCTTTGGGAAAAGAACTTCAACAGCGCGGCCACACTGTCACGTTAGTGGGAAAACGAGATGCGGAATCTAAAACAAAATCTGCGGGCTTGGCCTTTGTTGCTGTTGGCGAGGCGGAGTTCCCATTAGGTGCTATGACAGACTCATTGAGTAAATTAGGTCTGCTGAGCGATCGCGAAGCACTGAAGCATACCGTCAATCTTCTGAACAAAAGTGCGAATGTGTTGTTGCGAGATGCTCCAGACGTTCTAAAAGAGATAGGAGTAGAAGCACTGCTAGTTGACCAGATCTCTCCTGAAGGTGGCACGGTTGCAGATTACTTAGGTCTGCCGTTTATCACTATCTGTAGTGCCATTGTGTTGAACCGTGAACAGAGCATTCCTCCCTACGTAACTAGCTGGAAGTATACTCCTAGCCTTTGGGGACGGCTTCGCAATCAATTCGGATACAAAGCGTTTGATCGGGTGGTAGAACCTATTGTTACTACCATTAATGAATATCGTCAGAAATGGGAGCTGCCAGCGATCGCAAGTCCAAATGAACGATATTCCAAGCTAGCTCAGATTAGCCAGCAGCCCGCCGAACTAGAATTTCCTAGAAAAGAGCTTCCTCAGTGCTTTCATTTTACCGGGCCTTATCATACGCCTGTAGGTAGAGAAGTGCCTGAATTCCCGTACGATCAGCTAACCGGGAAGCCTTTGATCTACGCTTCTTTGGGCACTATTCAAAATCGTCTAAGAAATGTATTTCAACAGATTGCGGAAGCTTGTTCTCACTTAGATGTGCAGCTGGTTATTTCTTTGGGCGATTCCGCCAAACCTAACATGATGCCAGCGCTGGCTGGTTCCCCGCTGGTTGTAGAATACGCTCCCCAGTTAGAGCTGTTAAAAAAAGCGACCCTTACCCTTACTCACGGTGGGATGAATACTGTCTTAGAGTGTCTTAGCAACGGTGTCCCAATGGTAGCGATTCCAATTGCCAACGACCAACCAGGGATAGCGGCGCGGGTCGTTTGGGCGGGCTGTGGTGAAGCTATACCCGTGAAGCAGGTAAGTGTTGCCAAGCTGCAGACAGCCATTTCCAAAGTGTTGACAGATGACGCCTACAAAGAAAATGCAGTTAGACTGCAATCATCTATTCATCGTGCGGGCGGTGTCAAGAGAGCGATTGATATTGTTGAACAAGCGATCGCAACTGACCAGTCAGTTTCAACGAAGCTATTGAATTATCTATAAGAAAGGAGAACCCCTCTGTTATCTCCATTTCTGCATGATAATTTACTCACTTTATAGGTCGCCAGTCGCCAGAGAAGATAAATGACGACCAGTAGTAAGGATGTTGATAGGTGCCTGTATTTAGCAGTTCTAGCTGCGCGTTTCTCAGTGCCTCACTACGGCCCTGCTGTTTTTCTACCAAATTCTGATAATAGAGCTGCATTAACTCGCTAGTGCCTGTATCGTCTACTTGCCATAGGCTCATTAGCTGACTTTCAGCTCCGGCGATCGCGAATGTCCGCCGCAGTCCATATACCCCTTCGCCATTGCTGATAGATCCTACGCCCGTTTCACAAGCGCTCAGTACAACAAGTTTTGTCCCGTGCAGGTTGAGCCCGGCGGCTTCTAGCGCGGTGAAAATGCCGTCTTCTTCCCCACTGCTGCGATTGTTTGCACCGGCCAGGGCGAGGCCAGAGCGCAGCAGCGGATTCTCTAGGTTGCTTTGAGTTGCCTGCGCTGGTCTAGTCTCGACTAATTCCAGGCTAGCGCCCAAACCGCTGCGGCTGTTGTATTCGGCAGGTGGAACAAATGAAACATCTGGAAGAAAGAATCCGTGAGTGGCAATATGGAGAATGCTAGGGGCGCTGACCTGTTTTAGGTTGTGCTCGGTGGCTTGATTTTGGGTGAAGAGGGTGGCGTCAGGTAGGAAGGGCGCGATCGCATCTGCCTCTTTAGCAGTGCCTGGTAAAGGCGAAAAGCTCAAGCTTCCAGCGTCTACAGAGCGACTGTTGCCTGTGGCAGCGGCAGTTGTCCCGCTCTCATAGTTTGGATTAGCGAGAATGACGGGTGGCGTTTGGCTGGGCGTATCGAGCTGAAGATCGAGAAGATTTCGCCCGGAGGAGAGATAGCTGGTTTGGTAGGTTTCAATTAGATAGTTGTTGTCTACGTCGACTAGCGCATCAAAAGGAATTAGGTTTAGCTGACTGTCAGGAGAGAGTAGTAGGTGATCTTTGCCCTCGATGAAAGGCCGAATAGGGGCGATAAGCCTTTCGTCTAGCTGCCGGGCAACTGTAGTAGCGCTGGCCGAACGAGTACTAAGCGCAGTTTGAAACTGTTTGACTAGCTGGTCAATTAACGCGGCTTCGCCCAGATCTACAGCTTGCGGCTTGCCCTGCTGGGTAAGGATATAAGCCGCGTAGTGAGGCGATTTCCAGCGATCAGTCGCTTTGTCTGGATTGTAGGGATGATAGCGCACAAACTCGACTAGCACGCCGTCATCTGGGATGAATTCTCGTACTGCCGAGATTGATACGGGTTCAGTTTCTAGTCTAAATTCTGCACTCGCTCTAGCTAGCTGTTCTTCTATCGCTTCTGCTTTGTTCCTTAGCTGGCTTGATTCAGCCCTATACTGTTCGGGGCTACGAGCTTCTAGGCCGCTAGACTGTAAGTTTGCTATGGCTGTACGAGTCGCGGTGAGTTCGTCGAGCTGCGATCGCTGTGCGGGTGTAAGCTGCGATCGCAGGCGCTGTAGTGAATTGGCAGTGGCGTCGAGGACTCTACCCTTGCGACGCAAAACGGTAGACAGTGCTAGCTCCGTCGCAGCTAGATCTTCGGGCGCGGCTTGAAGGTTGAGCGCAATATTAAAGCTGGTTCGCCCGCTGAGCGTGTTGATGTACTGCTGTCGTCTAATTTCAGACGCACCTAACAGTATCTCGTTCAGATTCTGTTCTTCTATCGCACTGCTTTGGCTAAGCAGGTCAACCGCCTGATCGATATTGTTATTCGCCCATTGCACGTCGGCTAAGTTAGCCAGACTTTGGCCAACCGCAAAATGGGTTTCTCCTAAAGTAGCTTTTCTAATTGAGAGCGATCGCGTAAATAGTGCCTCTGCCTGAGCATATTCCCCTTCGGCTCTGTTCAGTTCCGCTAGGGTACCTAAAATAGTGGCCACATCAGGATGATCTGCGCCTAGCGTGGCTTCACTGATGGCTAACGATCGTTCAAACAGCGATCGCGCTTTGGTATAGTCTTCCATATCCGTAGCCAACAGGGCCAAATTATTCAAGCTGGCGGCGACCGTAGGATGGTTTGCTCCTAGCGCAGATTCTACGATGGCAAGCGATCGCTCCTGTAAAGGCAAAGCTTCGGCAAAGTTGCCCCGCGCTCGCTGTAGCTCTGCAATGTTGTTTAACGTAGTAGCAACCGTAGAATGATTTTCTCCTAGCGTAGATTCTAGGATGGCGAGCGATCGCATAAACAGCTCTAGCGCTTGAGGGTAGCTGCCCTGTTCTCGGTAAAATGCTGCTAGATTATTCAGGCTGATACCGACGTCTGGATGGTTCTCACCCAGCGTATTAATGTAGATTGCCAGAGCTTGTTCATACAGCGGCAGGGCCCTGGTGTAGTCGCCTTGAGCTTTGTACAACACAGCCAAGTTGTCTAGGCTGGTAGCGACAGCAGGATGATTTTCTCCTAACGCGGCAGTATAAACCTCAATTGCCTTTTCATACAGGGGCAGAGCCCGAGCGTAGTTGCCTTGATTCTTGTACAATAGCGCTAGATTGTTGTAGCTGGCGGCGACATCGGGATGATTCTCTCCTAAAGTAGCTTTTCTGATAGCGAGCGATCGCTCGAATAGTGGCAGGGCTTTTGCATAGTCGCCTCTATCTCTGTGCAGCAGCGCTAGGTTGTTGAGACTAGTAGCCAACCGTGGATGATTTTCTCCTAGAGCGGCTTTTACGATTGCGATCGCGCGTTCATACAGCGGCAGTGCAGCGCCATAGTCACCCTGCGCCTCGTGCAAATACGCTATGTTTTCTAAGGTTGCGACTACATCGGGATGGTTTTCTCCTACTGTTGCGATATAGCTCAAAAGCGATCGCTCAAAAAATGGAATAGCCTCCTCATAGCGACCTTGGGCTTGATAGATCTGTCCTGTGCTGTTCAGACTCTGAATAATATCTGGATGATTCTCTGCTAGCAGACTTTCTCTAATCGCTAACGCCTGCTTCGCCAGCGGAATCGCTTCGGCATAGCGTCCCTGCTGATAGAGCTGGGCAGTTTGGTTAAATAGCGCGTCTGCGGCTGCTAGCGTATCGGCTGAGGTGCTTTCCTTTGGCGTTAGTGTGTCATTCGCTGCGGAAATAGATGGCGTTGTGGCACCTGCTACCGACGCAGGGACAATGCCAAATCCGATGGCACAGATAGAAAAGAACAACAAATGTGACAAGGTTACTTGCTTAAGCACTCCTTTTATTACTCTCTGCTGTGATTTTTTCCTTCCAGTCACTGTCATTAAGGCTACCTTGCTTTGGATTCTTCTAAGTCGGTCAACAGATCTTTTAGAGTATCTTTTATAGAAAACAGCGGCGATTATTCATTCAAGTCTTCATACACAGATAATATCTGCCGATAGGTCATCAGCATCGTAATATCATCCGCGCCCTGAGCCTGCTGTAAAAACGCTAATGATGACCAGCTTGTCAGCAGATCAAAGCGGCCTGTCTCTTCTGTTCCACTTGCTTGAATGTCGATCATTGTTTTTGCTACTGCGATCGCTTCTGGATATCGCTCCTGTAGGTATAGGTCTTCCATTCTTTCATTCAAATTTTCTAGCAAAGTGATAGATAGCCTAAATAAATCTGGGTTGGTTCGGCCATCCATTATTCTGTTGAATTCTTCGCGCTTTTCAGCTAGCTCTTCATAGCGGCGCTCGTCTCCTAGCGCTAGCATTTCTGCTAGCATCTCATCTCGCCAGGGTCTAGACTCCTTGTATTCTTCAATTTGCTCATCGAGATTAAAATTGGCTGTAGTTGAGCGCATTCTATGATCTCGCTCTGGCGGCTGCTCCGACTGCTCCTCTATTTGCCGCTCTAGTTCTAGCTCTTCGTCGCTGGCTAAAGGTCGCCAGTTCCCAGAGAGAATAAACGAAGACCAGTAGTAAGGATGAGCATAGGTACCCGTATTCAACATCCCAATCTGGGCATTCCGCAAGGCCTCACTGCGTCCCTGTCTCTTTTGAATCAGGTTTTCGTAGAACAAAGACATTAGCTCGCTAGTTCCCGTATCGTCTACCTGCCAAAGGCTGAGTACCTGGCTAGCCGCACCCGCCATTGTAAATGCACGTCTCATCCCGTACACGCCTTCGCCGCTACTGACAGCGCCCAGCCCGGTCTCACAGGCGCTTAGTACGACTAGCTCTGTGCCATGCAGGTCCATTTCCGAGACTTCTAGCGCGGTCAAGATGCCATCTTCGCCACCGTTACTAGGATTGTTCGCCCCAGTTAGCGCCAGTCCAGCTCTCAATAGGGGATTTTCTATATCTGTGGCGATCGCCTGAGGCGTATCTTCTGTAGAGACAAGTTCGAAGCTAGCGTTTCTATTAGCGATATCGCTCTCTCTTTGAGTTCTATCGGATAGGAAAAACCCGTGTGTAGCAAAATGTAGAATAAAGGGCTTTCGGATTTGCTTGATAATGTTTTCGGTAGGTTCGTCTTGAGTCAAGAAGATTGCTTCAGGAATAAGGTTTTCAATCAGGGTGGCTTCTCGCAGAGTGCCGGGCAAGTCTGTAAAGGATAGTGTTTCAAAATCGACAGAGCGGCGGTTGGTGGCGGCAGTTGCGATCGCCCTCTGTGTTCCCTCTCTCTCTTTCAAGCTGGAAGTATCATAGTCAGGGTCGGCAACAATCACAAACGGCAACCTATATCCATTATTTACATCACCGAACTTAAACAGATCTTTACCAGAAGTGACATAGCTAATTTGATAAGACTCGATTAAGTAACTATCTGTCTCATCGACAAATGCCTCAAAAGGAATTGTGTTGAGATGACTATCAGGAGAAATGAGTAAATGGGCTACACCCTCATCTTCTTCTAGCAGAGAACGAATCGGCTGCATTATCTGCCTGTCTAGCTGCTGACCAATTGTTTTAGCTCTAGCAGACTGAGTCTGCAGCGCCTGTCTAAAGGCTGCAACCTGATGATTAATCTCTGCTGCGGTGCCCAAATCAGCGACCCTAACGCCTCCTTGTCTGGTCAAAACATAGGCGGCATAGCGGCGATTATTAGAAGCGGCGGCGGCGGTATATTCAATGATTTCGACCAGCGCGGCATTGTCAGGAACGCTATCTTGGATCTCTTCGAGCTGCTTCGAGTTGGGTGGCGGCAAAACCAGCCACTCTAGGGCGTCGCTATCCTCTCTCAAAAGCTCTAGGTTGATCTTCGTGATTTGATCTTTTAGGGCAGTGATATCAGGGTCGTCTGTGCGGCTTGATTGATTCGGATTCGTAGATAGTCGCAGGTTTGCGAGTTCTCTGTACAATGTGTCAAGTTCAGACTGTATTTGTGGGGTGGTGTTCTCGCTGATAGACATAGCTGCGAAGGCGATCGCATCCAAAACCCGACTCTTCTTCACCAACGCTGTCGAAAAAGCCCTTTGCACAAGCGCCGGATCTTCATCAGCACTATCAATACTTTGAGCGATCAGCGCGCCCGTTCTCTGTTCACTATAAGAAACTGCCAAACTCTCGTGCTCTTCTTTGCTGCCAATATCTCCTAGCACGCCTTCTCCATCAACTCGCAATGGAATAAGCGTGCTGTAGACGGCAGCGGCTTTTTCGGGCGTACCCTCAGCCCAATAGATCTCTACTAGCGAGGTTATCGCCGATTCTAGAGCAGGCGTTCTACTCGCAATCTCTTTGAGCTGTTCAAGATTTTCTGAGTTAAACAGCGCAAAGATCTCTTCATAGGCTAAGCGGGCAGCGCTGTATCGGCCTTGTGCTTCGTGGTCAGCGCCCGCTTCGTATAGTACTATCACCTTCTGTTCAAGAGTTTGAGCAATTTGAGCATTGCTATCAACGACGCGTTGGCTATCAGCATCGATCACCTCTGCTTCAGCAGAATCCACACCCACGCCAACGATTGCGCCTGCTAAACAGAGCGCCGTAATTATCTTTGTTAGCAACCTTGACTTTTTATGCTGCAAAAACGAAGTGTGAGTAGTCATAGTCGCGGCAGGGCAGGTGTTGTTTTCAGGTAGGTTCTTCTCGGGTTATTTGCTTATTCTAAGGGTCGCCAGTCACCAGAAAAGATGAATGATGACCAGTAGTAGGGATGCTGATAGGTACCTGTGTTCAACAGTTCTAGCTGTGCGTTTCTCAGCGCTTCGCTGCGACCTTGCTTTTTCTCAATCAGATTTTGATAGTAAAGCTGCATTAGTTCGCTAGTGCCGGTATCGTCCACTTGCCACAGGCTCATTAGCTGACTTTCAGCTCCGGCTATAGCAAACGCACGTCGCAGCCCATACACCCCTTCACCACTACTTGCCGCACCTACCCCAGTCTCACAAGCACTTAGTACGACTAGTTTGGTTCCATACAAATCTAATCCCGATGCTTCTAGTGCGGTGAAAATGCCATCTTCACCGTCACTGCTGCGGCTATTAGCACCTGCAAAAGCCAGTCCCGAGCGTAGTAACGGATTCTCCAAATTGCTAGACGTTACCTGCGCGGGCGTTTCCACGTCGACTAGATCAAAGCTCGCTGCTCGGCTGTTGGCATCAGGAACAACAAAAGCGACATCTGGCAAAAAGAAGCCATGGGTGGCAATATGCAAAATATTAGGCGCAGAGACCTGTTTTAGAGCACTTTCGGTGGCTTGTTGCTCTGTTAAAAGGGTGGCAGCAGGGAGGAGAGAGGCGATCGCACTCCCCTCAGAGGCGGTTCCTGGCAGCGCACTGAAGTATAGAGAATTCGCATCAACCGAGCGCTGACCATTACCTGCTCTGCTAGCGCTTCCTTCGTAGCTAGGATTAGCAATCACGACAGGCGCTTGACGACTTGGCGCATCGGTCTGTAGCTTCAGTAAATCTCGGCCTGAATTTAGATAGCTGATTTGATAGCTCTCGATTAGATAGCGATCGCGTTCATCGACTAGGGCGTCAAACGGAATCAGGTTGAGCTGGCTATCAGGCGAAAGCAACAGATGAGATTTGCCAGATAGAAAGGGTCGGATGGGAGCGATTAGCCGCTCGTTTAGCTGTTGGGCGATCGCACCAGCTCGTTCAGAACGATTACTCAGTGTTTGTCGAAACTCAGAAACTAACTGTTCAATTGGCTCAGCATCCCCTAGATCTACGGCCTGGATATTGCCTTGGTTCGTCAACACATAAGCAGCATATCGGTAGCCGCTTTCGCGAACGACTGGACTATAGGCGTGATAGCGAACAAACTCAACTAGAGCGGCATCTCTCGAAATATTTCTGCTGATAGATTCTATGGTAATTTCTTCAGAACCTGCTGAAAATTCCGCGCTACGACGGGCTAGCGCTTCGTCAAGTTCTTCCGCACGAACTTCTAAAGCCCGAACTCTATCGCTATAGTCCGTATCAGTTTGACGACTGTCGCTATCAAACTTCAGCGTTGCCAGTTCTGATCGAACCGTATTAAGTTCATCGAATAATACTTTCTCTTCAGCAGATAAATCAGCTCTCAGTGCTTGTGACGTATTAGCAACTGCCTCTAGAATTCTTCCTTTTCTCTGAAGAATAGTGGTCGCGGCTAGAGTCGCCGCCTTTTTCTTCGTGTCAGCATCAGGTAGAGAATCAACCAAATGAACAGAAATGTTTGCATTGATCGAGGCCGAAATTCCTTTGATATACTCCTGCCTTCGAGCTTCTGAAGCACTGGCTAAAACTGTGCTGAGATTGTATTCTTCGATAGCATTGGCCTGCCAGAATAAATCAACGGCCTGCGCTATGTTGCTGTTCTTATGATGAAGATCTCCTAGGCTGTTCAGCGCGCGGGCGGTATCTGGATGATTGGTTCCGTAGAGCGATCGCGTAATTTCAATCGAGCGTTCGTATAGGGGTAGCGCTGCGTCAAAGTTGTTCTGTCTGGTGTAGGCTAGCGCCAGATTATGCAGCGTCGAGGCAACGATCGTGTTGGGTTCATCAAAGACGGCTTCTAGAACTACGAGCGCTTGCTTGTAGAGCGAGATGGCTGGAATATGATCGCCTTTGGCTGCGTATAGTAGCGCCAGATTGTTGAGACTAGCGCCCACTAAGTAATGATCTCTGCCCAAGGTAGATGCTCTGATCGATAGCGCTCTCTCATAAAGCCGTAGTGCTTTTGTATACTCACCTTGTGCAGAGTAGATCGAGCCTAAACTTATAAGCGTATTGGCAATACGAATGTGTTCTTTCCCATAGGCACGCTCTAATATTTCAAGTGCCTGTTCTACTAACGGTGTGGCCTTTGAATAGTTGTTTAGCTCTTGGTAAGTCGTACCTAGGCCCACTAGGCTAGCTGCTAAGCGAGTATCTTCGCTGTTCGGATCTGCCTGGTATGCGGCGATCGCCTGCTCATAGACCGGAATAGCAGCCGTAAAATTGCCTGTCGCTGCGTAGAGGCGGGCAATAGAATGCAGCCCTGAAGCGTATTCTTCACTCTCTGTGCCAAAGGTACTTTCTCTAATCGAGAGCGATCGCTCAAGTACTGGTAATGCCCTCTCGTAAGCACCTGTATCTACGTAGGCTTTTCCCAGCGAAGTCAGCGCGTAGGCAACGTTTATATGTTCAACGCCATTGACATCTTCAACAATCGCGACAGTCCTTTCAAACACAGGAATAGCACGATTGTAGTCTCCTTGTTCTACATAAACTTTTGCAAGACCGTTTAATACCACAGCGGTGGTGTAGTGATTTTGACCCAGGGCTGCTTCACTATAGGATAGGGCTTTTTCATAGAACGATTGGGCAGAGTCGTAGTCACTGAGCTGAAAGTGCAGCTCACCTACATCTTTTAAGCTGTTGATTGTATCTGGATGCTCTAGCCCCAAAGCGCTTTCCCTAATTGCTAAGGCTTCTATAGCTAGCGGCAAAGCTTCTGCATAGTCTCCTGCTTGATACAATGATGAAATTTGTTCAACTAGCTCGTCTGCAGCTTCTATCGATTGAGATGAGGTCGTGGTCTGTTTTGGTTGAGCCGTGACCGCACGAGTAAGCGGAAAGCCGCTTAGACTCACTAGACAAACAGCTAAGAGAAAACGCTGTCGGGGTTTCATACTCTATCTACCTGCTGCTCGAAGATTTGCCAGATTCTCGGAAACGACGCTTAGCCCTGGATAATCTTCTCCGTGAACGTTGATGATAATCTCGATCGCCCGCTCAAACAAAGAAACTGCTTGATCATAGTTTCCTTGCTCTTGATAGTCCAAAGCTAAGTTATTGAGCGTGGGTGCAAAATTTCCGTACGCTGTTAAGGTGGTGGGATTCTCTTCGCCGTAAGCCGCGACTAATATGGCGATCGCCCTTTCATGAAGAGGCAGCGCCGCTTCATTTTGTTCTGCGTCTCGATAGATCCCGGCCAGGTTATTTAGCGAAATCGCTAGGCTCGGATCGTTCGGTCCTAGTGCAGCTTCTTTGACCGCGATCGCCTGCTGGTAGGTCGCGATCGCCGCCGGATAATCTCCCGTACTTCTATGAAGTTCAGCTAAGTTGTTAAGCGTTCTAGCATAGTCTGGGTGATCCTCGCCGATCGCAGTTTTTTGGGCGTCTGACGCTCTTTCGTAGAATTCGATCGCTTTGTCAGTATCGCCTAGCTCGTAGTGCATGATGGCAATATCACTCAGGTTTGCAGCATACTCTGGGTGAAAGCGGCCAAGACTCTCTGCTTTGATCGCCAGCGATCTTTCTAACAATAGAAGGGCAGTTGCAGGATCTCCTGCAGCATGGTGATAAACTGCTAGGTCGTTCAGCATGTAGGCGACATCTACGTGGTCTGAACCCAGTATTCGCTCAAAAATGGACAGCGCCTTTCGGCCATTGGCGATGCTTTCCTCGTAGCGTCCCTCCTGCTGCAGCCATTGGGAGCCTCCTTTCATATTGTAGGCAAGCTGTAGCTGTTCTTCATCTGTGAGCGTCTCAAGCAGCGCCTCAAATTCTGCCTCGTTAATAGCCTCTGTCGCTGCCTCTTGTGCAGTTGCCTCCAGCGAAATCACAGGCACACAGCTAATGCCTAGAACGCACAGCGCCAATACTGATAGCCGTTGAAATCGATTTGCCACGGTAGTTTTAGTTCCTTTCACGTTTGTTCTTTCTAATGTTTTTCCTAGCGCCCCGATCTATGCACTTATGCAACTTCGATGACTGTAAAAATCTATTTAATCTCCCAGTCCTCAATTTTCAATTGATCCACCCGTCTAAACTCTTGCACGTTGTGAGTCACCAAAGTTATATCGTTTGCCAAAGTGATCGCAGCAATCTGCAAATCATAAGAACCAATTGGAGTTCCTATGCTTGCCAACGCCGCCCGAATTTTTCCAGACAACAAAGCCGCTTCATCTTCGAACGGCAGCGAAACAAACCGTGATAGAAATGCTTGCTGTCGTTCTAATGTCTGCTTTGGGTTGTTGCTCCGAAAAGCACCGTAAAACAATTCGGACTTGACTACAGAGCAAACTGCCATTTCTTCAGTTGGCGTTGCCAGAAGACGCTCTCTCACTGCAGCCGATCGACCATTCAAATACATCACGCAAACGTTTGTATCCAGCAGGTATTGCATTCCTAATCAAACGCTCCTGTCAGGTCTTCGTCCCTCTCATCTAGAGCCCCTGCTTTATCAAACTTGATAGGATCGTCTGCACAAATACCGTAGAGTTCTTCTAAAGATAAGACGGCAGTCGTATCTACTGGCGCAGCTTGATAGATCACCATCACCTCAATATCTTGATCAGGCAGCCCAATCGGAATTTCAAGATGTAAGATGCCATCTTGTCCTACTCGCTGGCGTACCTTAACGCTTTCCATACTATGCGACCTCAATCACCGTGGAAGAAATGGCGATCGCACCCCCATCTACAACTCTCGTACTTCTATCCACATCTGCCACGCCAAAGGTGGCATTTCGAGAGATATTGTCGAAGTCGCTGAGTAAAGAGCCTAAGAATCCAATGCTGTCATCGCCGCCGACAGGTACATAACCGTCCGCGCTACGAGAAATCTCTTGCAGGCCACGCAGGGCATTCCGCAACGAGCCCGTGCTCGTAATCGTCATCACTTCTAAAAAGCCAGCGCCGCCGACTTCAAAGGCTTTGCCGGTTTCAGGCTTGGGGATGACCACCTCAGTATTAGGTGCAATCAGGGCCGCATCTTCTGGTGCGTCCCACTCATACGGGTAAACGACGGTCATTTTACCAGCCGGATCGATTACCAAACAGCTTAGATACAGTGCATCATTCGGATCGCTGTTCTGTACTCGAATTCTGAGCTGGCTACCGGCCCCAAAAGGAGAAATATCTGTGGTGAGCGATCGCGATCCTTCTTCAGAGCCAGATAGCGGCAGCGATGGGCCACCGCCAACGGTAAAGATTTCGCCAGATACCGCTAATGAAGAAGAAGTATTCGACAGCGCGTTTAATACTTTGTTGACTAGCAGCAGCTTGAGCTGAGGCTTTAGTCGGTTGACCGCAGAAGTTACGGTTTCGTCTATGCGCCCGTAGGAGGCGGGTGTGGGCTCCATTGCCGGAGAGAATAGAGAGATCGTATTGGCTGGGGGTAGGGTTTCTACATAGCCTTCGGCAGTTAGCTCGGCTCTATAGTCTTCGGTCATGCGGCCAAAAATATAGTCGAAGGGTGTCGTGCCATCCACAGCGGCGACTTCTAGCTGCGATCGCCCACTGCTTTCAGAGACTAAGGCGCTCGATAACGCCGCGATCGCCTCATCGACATCACTCCCTAGCGAGTCATGCACGCCGACTCTTAGCTGCGGATTGCTCTCTAATCCCACTAGCGTTTCGCGCAGCAGCATTCCCGGTCTGATATCGCCATCACCCGAAATCTTTTTGCCTACTGCCCGCAGCTCGTTTCGAGAGACTTGTTCGATTTCGGCAATCGGTTCTCTCGTCT
>NZ_JADEXO010000006.1 GCF_015207105.1 cf. Phormidesmis sp. LEGE 11477 | reverse complement strand
GCTCATTTCCCAGTCGTCTATGTCTAAGATGAGTGGCTTGCGGGTGGCGAGCTTTCGGATTAAGGCGGTGCCAAAGCTGGTAGGTCTGGGCTTAATCGCGTAGATAATATCGCCTGTAATATGACCGAGAAGCACTTGGAGAGTGGCTGCATACCGAACAGACCGCTGCGATCGCACGGCTTTCACTTTTAAGTT
The DNA here is from genome assembly GCF_015207105.1 of cf. Phormidesmis sp. LEGE 11477. Classification (GTDB taxonomy): domain Bacteria; phylum Cyanobacteriota; class Cyanobacteriia; order Phormidesmidales; family Phormidesmidaceae; genus Phormidesmis. The sequence goes on along the minus strand of NZ_JADEXO010000006.1, from coordinate 108,776 downwards.
AGCGGGCGGTGTTGGATACAGCTCTTCTGAAAACTGACAGCCTACTACCGTCACCTCGCAGCCTAGCTGCTGTAGCGCATTGGCTACCAAATAAACTCGGGTGGTGCCACCCCCTGATAAGTCTGGGGCAACTACCGAAACCGTCAATGCCCGCAGGGGTTTAGATGCAGCCATGTTTCCTCTGCTCTTTCATGCTCTTTCACGCTCTCTCATGCTCTTTCAGTGGATTGCTATTGCTGGGCTACTGATAGCCATAAACTGGATTTAATTTTGTGCTAACCGCTTCATCCATCATCGCGACTAGCGCCCCTGGTAGCTCCGTGCGATAGCCACCTACTGAGCCTTTGCGTACCTTGAAAGAATTTGGCCTATTCACATCTCTTTTTGCCATCACGCCGATACCGACTGCTTCGCCACCTTTTAGCTCCATCTTTCGCATGTTTTGAAAAGAGGCTTGGGCGATCGCTTGCTCCATTGCGTCCGTCGCCATCGGTAGGTCTAAAAAGGCAAAAACTCGGCTGATTTCGCTGAGCGTATCGGCTTTCATATCTTCGTAGCGAATCACTAACCGCCCTGCTGCCGCTTGATCAAGCTGCCAGTCGTTGTAGAACTGAATGTAGTCAGCCAGCTCTGTGCTTTCGGCTATATAGCGCTCTAGGCTGTCAAAACCTAGCTGCTTCTTATGCTGGTGATAGCGAGAAACTAGGGCATCTCTAGGATCTCTGACGAGCAGAATGACTTTTTGCCTGGTGTATCCGTGGCCAAACTGGTCGTACTTTTCGTGCATGGGCTTGATAGCAGGCAGGCGCGGATCGGCTTCTGAGAGCCTGAACAGATCGTGAATGTTGACCTCAGGCAGGTGGTAGTGCAGTGCGATCGCCTGACCTAAAATAATTCGCAGCCAGGTGCGACCGCAGTTCGTCAGCGAAATCAGTAGATAGTCAGCGCTTTGCCGCTCACGCAGGTGTTTTTGCGCGGCTGATTCAAACTGCGGGCGTAGCTTTTGCCTGGCCCTGTCAAAAAGCCGATAGGTCGGTGGATGGACCGTGAATAGCGCTTTTTGCAGCATGGGCAGGTGGGTAAGTCTCTAGCTAGGGGGTAATTCCAAGCTCAGATTGCCCAACACGCCTTTACGAAATTCGGTCAGTAACTTTCTTGCTGCCCGTTCCTGACTACCTTGAAACCTATGCTCGGCTAGTCGAACCAGATAAGTTTCGCCAGTGCAGTCAGTCGGATCTAGCTCATAGCGAGATTGGAGTGCTTGCGTTCGAGTAGGGATTTTTGCTGTGCCTGCCTCAATTTCGGTCTGGTCTAATTCTTTTAGGAGTTCGACGAAGGCGGCGGCGACTCTTTGCGTATCGTAGGCAGCTTCGCCGATGTCGTCACAGATAGCGAGTTTGAGCGCAGCTTTTTGATCCGTCAGCTGAGCCGGAATGATACCTGGAGCGTCTAGCAGTTCAATTTCGTCTGAGATTCTGACCCAGCGGAGCTGCCGGGTCACGCCGGCTTTGCGGGCGCTCTCGACAATTTTGCGCTTGAGTAGGCGATTGATCAGAGCGGATTTGCCGACGTTGGGAAAGCCAATCACCACGGCGCGAACGGGGCGCGATCGCATCCCTCGATCCTTTCGCCGCTGATTCATCGCTGTTCCTGCCTGCTGAGCGGCCCTGGCGATTTGGCCGACGCCTTTGCCCTGATTGGCATTGGTGTAGTAGGCAGTTTGGTCGTTGGCTTTGAACCAGGTTTGCCAGCGATCGCGCATCTCCGGCAGAATCATATCCACCCGGTTTACCACCAGCACTCGCTTTTTATCCCCTAGCCACTGCTCCAAATCTGGGTGCCGCGTCGTCAATGGAATCCGCGCATCGCGCACTTCTAGCACCACATCCACCCGCTTGATCTGTGCTTGCAAAGCCTTCTCTGCCTTTGCAATATGTCCTGGGTACCACTGAATCGCAGGAGTCGCCATAAAAGATTAGGTCGCCGAATTAAGTCACTAGCTTAGAGCCTAAATGCCCTAAGGAACGACTAACACTGGACAGGGGGCCAAGTTGATTACCCGGTTGCTCACACTTTCTTCGCAGCCATCTTCGATCAGCCCCGTCCCCCGGCAGCCCATGACAATCAAATCGGCAGAAACATCATCGGCAACGTCGCAGATAATAAAGGCTGGATTCCCCTCTCGCTCAATCGTTTCGGCGGCAAAGCCCCGCTGTTCAAAGACGGTTTTGCTCTTGGAAAGTAGCGCTGCTACTGCCTCAGTAGAGGTTTGTTCAGGATGGGCTGGATCGCTTTGCTCCTGGGTTTCGACAACAGAGAGCACCACCACTTTAGAGCCGCATAGCTGAGCCATATCGAGCGCGGTCTGTAAAACTTTTTTAGCGCTAGGGCTAGAGTCGATTGAAAGGAGAAGCGTTTTGTACATAAAAGGTTGGATCTAGGGTTTCGATAGGTTTGTTTCAGAAGAGATCACAGACTTCTGTAAACTAATAGACACATAGGCAATTTTACGCATTTATTACAGCCTTACGCATCTGCCAAAAGCGAACTGTATCAAAAGTAGACAAGCTTTACTCCGCTTTTAGCACTGATGCACATGAACGTTACATATTTTTAGGAGAGTATTTTCTGTGGCCAAGAAAGCGCTAGCTGATCTATCTGCATCTGACGTTTCTGGAAAGCGAGTGCTAGTACGCGCTGACTTCAACGTTCCGCTCGACGATGCGGGCAACATTACTGACGATACCCGTATCCGAGCGGCCCTACCGACTATTCAGGACTTGACCGCTAAGGGAGCAAAAGTCATCCTAGCGAGTCACTTCGGTCGTCCCAAGGGTAAGGTCGTCGAGGGCATGCGCCTAACTCCCGTAGCCGCGCGTCTTTCTGAAAAGCTCGGTCAAGACGTGATCAAATGCGACGACTGCATTGGTGACGAAGTGGCTACTAAAATTTCTGGGATGGAAAACGGTCAGGTTGCCTTGTTGGAAAACGTTCGTTTCTATGATGGCGAAACCAATAACGATCCTGAGTTCGCTAAGCAGCTAGCTGCGAATGCTGACCTCTATGTAAACGATGCCTTTGGTACGGCTCACCGCGCTCACGCTTCTACAGCCGGTGTGACTGAATACCTCAGCCCAGCGGTTGCCGGTTCTTTAATTGAAAAAGAGCTGAAGTTTTTGCAAGAGACTGTGGATAATCCTCAGCGTCCTTTGGCTGCGATCGTCGGTGGCTCCAAGGTTTCTTCTAAAATTGGCGTGATCGAAACGCTGCTAGACAAGGTCGACAAAATTTTCATCGGCGGCGGCATGATCTTCACCTTCTATAAGGCGCGTGGTATGAGCGTCGGCAGTTCCTTAGTAGAAGAAGACAAGTTGGATTTGGCGAAGAAGCTAGAAGCGAAGGCTAAAGAAAAGGGCGTTGAGTTTTTGCTCCCTACAGATGTGATCGTGGCTGACAAATTTGCCGCAGATGCCAACACTCAGACTGTCAGCGTCAACGACATTCCTGAGGGTTGGATGGGTTTGGACATCGGCCCTGACTCTGTAAAGACTTTCCAGGATGCACTCGCTGATTGTAAGAGCGTCATTTGGAACGGGCCCATGGGTGTATTTGAGATGGAGGCGTTCGCAAAGGGAACAACAGGCATTGCGACTACGCTTGCCGGGCTTACCGACAAAGGCTGTATCACCATCATCGGCGGTGGCGACTCCGTTGCAGCCGTTGAGCAAGCGGGCCTTGCTGACAAGATGAGCCACATTTCTACTGGCGGTGGCGCTAGTTTAGAACTGCTCGAAGGTAAAACGCTTCCTGGCATTGCGGCTTTGGACGAAGCATAGTCAGCCAGCCATCTATCCATACAGACGTAAGAGAACAGACGTAAGACAAGCAAAGGTCGCCTTCACTAGTTTCCAAAAGAGGCGACCTTTGCTTTTGAAGTTTGATTGTATACACGTGCCGCTGTTCTTTTGAAGCTGCTCATCTACTTATCCAGTTTCTGCGCCGCATTGTTTTTTCAATGTAGTCGGTTAGGTAATACCCACTCAACAAACAAAGAACGTTGTAAGGAATAGAAAGCATAAAAATCAGCCATCCGACACTCAGCCCTGCGCCTGCTCCCCACCAAAGATTATTCAGAAATCGATTCATCCCAGGGAAGAAGCCAGCTTGCGTATCGTGAAAGACCCAAAGCATACCGCCCGGCACTGAACTGCAGATGATTGTTAGCACCATGACGCCGATAATAGAACCTGCCCTTTTCCATCCCCTTTGAGCTTTGCCAGCATAGTGGGCCCACATTGTGGCAAGACAGCCATACACAATCGCTACGAGTAGCAGGTACTGGTAAGGATGCCGTTCATGGTAAAGGTACATGCGAAACAGAGCCCCGAACACGAGTCCGTGCTCGCCGTAGATTGTTAGCTTTGTCGCTTTCAAGAATGCATATACCGCCGACATTAGGCTAAAGCCTGCGATCGCATATCCAAGAAATAGGAAAACAATGCGTTTCATGTTTACTCGACTACGGCGTGAATTGATCTAATCTCAATAAGGTTAGTCATCAGAAAATTTGACTAGTAGGCACAATCATCAAAGGCTGCATCACATTCATGGAGGCCGACTCCGCAGCCTCTGTTGGAAATATCGAACGATGGGAAAGAACCTGTTAGCCTATAGCTAATCCCACTCGCGTCTTTCTAGAGCTTATGGTCGCGCTCACAAATATACCCATCCGGCGATCGCCTACTGAAACACCCCAGTGGGTACCAGCTACTTGGGCTGATTACATTGCAGCTTGCAATGACGCCCAAGCGCAGCAGGCAGACTACTTTCGCGTCTATTTCAATCAAGGTTATCTATTTGTCGATATGGGTTGGGAAGGGATTAGCCATTCGAAATGCCGAGAGCTTTTGACGATGATTTTCACGCTCTGGTTTGTGCGCCAGCCTGACATCATTTTCGAAGCTTTGGGCGGCTGTATTATCGAGAAACCCGAACAGCGCGGCGCTTCTCCCGACGAGGTGCTTTACGTAGGGGAATCGTCTCCTCGTTGGCAGCCGGGTGAATCTCGTCGAGTCAATTTGCGGCAGTGGCGCGTGCCTAATCTAGTTTGTGAAGTGGGTGACACCACGCTCGCTAGTGATTTGGATGAGAAGAAGGAAATCTATGCGGCACTAGAGGTGCCTGAGTATTGGGTGATTGATGTGCAGGGGCTGCGAGTGATTGCGTTCTTGTTACAGGCTGATGGAAGGTATCAGCAGTGTGACGTGTCAGAGGCGCTAAGTGGGTTAAAGATTTCCCTTGTTGAAAGAACGTTTGCACGCTTAGCCAATGAGACAAATGGGAGCGCCGCTCAGTGGTTTGCCCAGCAGATTTCTGGTTAGCAGAATCTAAACCGTTGTTTTAGCTAGTTGTTTTAGCTGGGTGCCTGGCTGATATCTTAAGTGCAGGGCTACGTCAACGCACTAGATAGAATCCCTAAAATTTTCTCAACGTCACTAATGTGATATTCGCTTGAATCAATCTCTACAGGGTGATCCGATAAGCGTAGAAACCGCCACAGCGTTCCTATTGTGATCACACCATAGATGATTTTGATAGGATTGCCCTTTTGCTGATTGAACTGCTGCGCTGCAACCATCTCTGCAATGCACTGAGGAAAGCCAACTTTGAGATTCTCGTTTTTAGCCTCGACCAGCATAATGACGGGCGATTCTCCTATCGGAGAGGCTTCGCCAACGCACCAATATCTGTTCAGCTGATCGACTGATTAGAAAGTCGCAAACACCATTGAGTCCCTGTTCTGGTGCAACGGTAAAGTCCACACCAGAAAACAAGCTGATCTGAGTCTTAAGCTGCCCTTTTAGATCAAGCAAAACAGGCATGATGATTAGCTCAGAGCGAGCTTTCTCTGTCCCAATAGCAACAGCTAGCTCTACGTTCTCGCGCAGTGCCTCGGTCAAATGCGCGCTTCCCGCTCTCATCGGAGCATTTGAAAATAGACCTGACGACTCCTTAATAGACAGATCGAACATCTCTATCATCTGGTCTATTGTGAAGTTGCCATAGGCCATAATTCGCCGACTTCAATACTTGCTCATCAATACTTGCTCAGATGATAGCAAGCGAGGCACCGGAGGTATTCGATTGGCCCAATGTAACAAGTGTTTTCACTTAAAGACGCGATAGTCTTCTCTTAATCTCTAAATGAGAGCCTCCCATCGTTAAAGGCAAAACGCCGTAGATATAGACTTTGGGAGTTCTGTGAATAATGGTAAATCTTGCACAAGATAGCTCAGCTGCTGCTGCTGAATTAGAAGGCTTTGCGTCTCTGCCTGCTGATACGTTTGCGGCAGGTCCGCCGACAGGTGAAGGCATTGACGCTAATGGTCGTACCGGCCCTTTCCCAGGTCCGCCAGTACAGGGATTTAGCGGGGTACAGTTTGCCCCAGGCGGCGATGGGTCTGCCTACTGGTTTCTGTCCGACAATGGCTTCGGGTCCAAGGCAAATAGCGCTGACTACTTGCTGAGACTCTATCAGGTCGATCCAAGCTTTGCTGGATCTGAAGGGGGTGATCGCACTGTAGATATTCAGGGTTTCGTACAGCTAAGCGATCCTGACGGATTGATTCCTTTTGACATTGAGCAGGGTGATGCGGCTGAGCGCAATCTAACAGGCGCTGATTTCGACATTGAATCTTTTGCTATCGATGCGAATGGTGAGATTTGGATTGGTGAAGAGTTCGGCCCTTACGTTTTGCATTTTGATGCAGAAGGCAAGCTGCTAGAAGCACCGATTCCTACACCAAACATTACCAGCTTCAATACGCTCGATGGCCAAGCGCCGATTGTCATTGGTCACCGAGGTGCGAGCGGTGAGCTGCCCGAGCATACGCTAGAAGCCTATCAATTAGCGATGGAGCAGGGTGCTGACTTTGTTGAGCCCGATTTGGTAACCACTAGCGACGGGGTGCTGATCGCTCGACATGAGCCCATTCTTGATGACACGACAAACGTGGCTGAGGTCTTTGGCGAGAACCGTATGTCCACCAAGAATCTGGACGGCGTTGAGCTAACAGCTTACTTCGCAGAAGACTTCACGCTAGAAGAAATCAAGCAACTGCGCGCGGTGCAGTCTCGGGACTTCCGCGATCCTGCTTTTGACGGTCAGTTCGAGATTCCTACCTTTAAAGAAGTCATCGAACTAGTCCAGCAGTTTGAGGCTGATACTGGTAAACAGGTTGGTATCTACCCTGAAACTAAGCATCCTACGTTCTTTGATTTGCAGGGTCTTTCGCTTGAAGAGCCTTTGATTGAAACTCTAAAAGAAACTGGATTTACCGATCCTAGCCGCATCTTTATTCAATCCTTTGAGTTCCAGAACTTGATCGAACTTCAAAGCATGCTAGATGCAGAGGGTTTAGGCGATCTACCGCTGGTACAGCTCTATGGCAACACCCTGCCTGGTGCGCCTGTCGATGCTGGTTTCTCTGCGCCATTCGACATTCGCTACAACGTCGCTGAAGGCAAGGACCTAGCGGCGATCTACGGTCAAGACTTTCTAGATGCCGTCGAGACTGAGCTATCTGAAAGCACTGTATATAGCGACTTAGATGATGCTGATTTCCTTGCGCTAATCAGCGACAAGTATGCGGAAGGCGCAGGGCCTTGGAAAAATAACTTTGTTCTACGCGAAGCGTTAGAGACGCCTGTCGATGGTAACGGGGATGGCGTCGCTGAAATTACAACTCAGCTCACGGGTGAGATTGGTTCTTTTGTAGACGATGCTCACGCGGCGGGTTTACAGGTTCATCCCTACACGCTACGCAATGAAGAGCGCTTTCTTACGCTTAATGCGGACGGCACACCCCAAACCCCAGAGCAGGAGTTTGTTCAGCTTACTCAGATCGGTGTGGACGGCTTTTTTACTGATTTTCCTGGAACGGGCGCTGATGTTGTTGCTCAGCTAGATGCGGCCCTGGTCTATTCTCCTGACCACCCTGATGTATTAGCGGGTGATGTGGAGTCTAATCTGCGTCGTTCTCGTGGGTATGAAGGGATGGCCTTTAGCCCTGATCGCATGACGCTCTATCCCATGCTAGAAGGCACTGTGCTGGGCGATCCTGAGAGTTCTGTACGGATCTATGAATTTGATGTCGCTAGCAGCGCCTTTGAAGGGTTGGTGGGGCTGTATCAAATGGAAGCACCAAGCCATGCCATCGGTGACTTTACGCCGATTAACGCCACTGAGTTCTTAGTAATTGAGCGAGATGGTGGCCAAGGTGATGAGGCTGAGTTCAAGCAGGTCTTCAAGGTTAATTTGTCGGCGCTAGACGAAGATGGCTTTGTGCAAAAAGAAGCCGTTGTCGACCTGCTAAATATTGCCGATCCTAACGATCTCAATGGCGATGGTCAGACGACTTTTGACTTTCCCTTTGTGACGATTGAGGATGTTTTAGTTCTCGATGAAGATACTATTCTGGTCGCTAATGACAACAACTATCCGTTTTCTATTGGACGCGATCGCAACGGCGAAATCATAGACAACAACGAGATCATCCAGCTCAAGCTTGACCAGCCGCTCGCGCTTGACCCTCGTTTAGGTGTTGCTGGACTCGACCAATTTGTGGCAACAGGTCAGACCATTGTTGGTACTATCGGCAATGATACGCTCGCTGGCGATCGCTTGGGTGACCAGATTACAGGCGGGCTAGGCAACGATGTCATTACAGGTAGCGTTGGGGACGATCTGCTCCTCGGCGATTTTGGCGATTCGGACACAGCAAATGGCGGTGGTAACGACGCTATCTTTGCGGGCGGCGGCGCAGATGAGGTCGTCGGTGGTGACGGCGATGACATGCTCTACGGCAACGCGGGTATGGACCAGATTTTGGGCGGCGACGGTGACGATCTGCTATCTGGCGGACTCGGCGACGACTTGCTAGATGGCGGCTCCGGCAGCGACAGAATCTATGGCAATGCGGGTCGAGATATGCTCGTGGGCGGCGATGGCGACGATTTATTAGTCGGTGGCAAGAGCATGGACACGCTCTTTGGCGGTGACGGTAGCGATATCTTTGCGGTAGAAACTGGCAGAGCAGCCGACGTGATCATGGACTTTTCTGGCGAAGACTCTATTGCGCTAATCGGGTCTCTGACGTTTGGTCAGCTTTCTATTACTGCTAGAGGCCACGACGTATTGATCTCGGCGGGTAACGATGAGCTGGCAAGAGTGATGAATGCCAATGTGACCGATTTCACAGAGGCTACCTTTGTGAGCGGGATAATCGTGTAGACCAACCTTTTAGGGAGATAAGGGCTCAAAAGATAGGCCAAAGAGATAGACCAGGTGCGATTATGCTTTTCCACCTGGCCTATCGCCAATGCTGACCTATCTCAATGATCGACGCTATGGCAATTTCGCACTTAGCCTTTGACACCACTCCCTGTTTCCGAAGGCACAATGTACCGCTGCGCCGCCACGAAAAATAGGATAATCGGCACTACAGAAATGACGGAGCCTGCTGCAATCAGTCGCCAGTCTAGCGAAAAGCTACCGGCTAGCCGCGCGACACCCAGTGGCAAAGTGTAATATTCTGGCCGATCTAAGATCAGCAGTGGCCAGAGAAAGTCACTCCACGAGCCAATGAAAACGAAGATGGCTAGTGTTGCTAGCGCCGGACGCACAGACGGAAGCATGATGTGCCACCAAATGCCTAGTTCCGTGCAGCCATCAATACGAGCCGCTTCTTCTAATTCCTTGGGCACAGACTGGAACGCTTGACGCATTAAGAAGATGCCAAAGGCGGAGGCAATCGAAGGAAAGATCGCGCCGATGTATGTGTTGGTTAGCCCTAGCCTGACGGTGAGGATGTAGAGCGGAATCATCACAATTTGGAAGGGAATCAAGATGGTGGAGACAACTAGGGAGAATAGAACTTCCCTACCTTTGAAGTTCAATCTAGCAAGGGGATAGGCGGCAAGAGAGCACAGCAAAAGGTTAAGAGCGACGGTGACAACAGCGATCAGGCTGCTGTTGAAGAAGTAGCGGCCAAAGGGGTTAGCGTCCCAAACCCGTACAAAGTTGTCGAAGGTAGGCGAAGCAGGCAAAAACTGGGGCGGGAACTGAAAGAGGTTTTCGGTGGGGCCTTTGAAGGCGGTGCTGACTAGCCAAAGTAGAGGGAGCAGCATGGTCAGGGCGATCGCGCCCAAAACCACATACATCAAAATGGCTCTCCCCCAATCTGCGCTTTTCCTATTGACGCTTCTCCAACTGACGTTTCCCTTGCGTCTAGCGTTCATCTGTGCCATCTATCTAGCGCTCCTTTTCAAAGCTTCTAGCCAAACTCAAAAGCTTCCAGCCAAGCTCCAAAGCTTCCAGCCAAATTCCAAGGCTTTTAGCCAAATTCTCTAGCCTGCATCAGCCACATGCCTGCAAAAGACTCAGACTCTGGGCTCTCTTGTACCGCAATAAAATGCACATTGTTTGCCGCTGCCTTCGCCTGCTCAAACCGCAGTCCTTCTGCCTGTGTTTCTGGTGTGACTAAATCCGCTAGCAGCCAGGTCTCGATGGTGCCTGTATCCATCAGCAGCCGAGCAGTATCCGTGTTATTAGAGACATAGTTCGATGATTCTTCTTTCCCTGCTCTAACGCCTGCAATCTCTAGCCCAGACATCCAAGCTGCTAAAGGGGTTGCCCGGTTCGAGTAGATGATGAAGCCTGGAATCGATGTATCGGGTTCTACGCCTGTCGCTTCTAAAGGAAATGCCTCTCCAAAAGCAACGTTCCAATCGCCCATATCAGCAAAATCTTTGGCAGGTAAAGTTACCAGCGCCCACTGCTGACCAAGCAGAGCATCTGGCAAAGGATTCACCACATCGATTGGCTTTGCAACTGAAGCTGAAGTGCTCGGTTTGTAGCCTGGGTCGTTGGGGTAGAAGTTAGTTTTGCGATCTTCTAGCCACTGCTGTAAAGCCAGCGTTCGACGGCTGGGATAGGACAGCAAGCCTGTTTCCTCACAGGCTCTTTTGATCATGTTCTGCATTTGATAGCGAAAGTATCGAACCTTGGTAGGTGAATCAGCAGACTCTGCGTCAGACTGGGCGATCGCCTCTTCAATAGCCGCCTGCAGTGTCTCCGAATTTACCTCGCTATTCGACACATACTTGCTGTAGCGAAATAATTTTTCAGGATCGTCTTCTACCGACTGCAACCCTTCGCAAATCAGAATCTCCCAACGCTTCTTATTCTGATCGTCTAAAACCGGTCTGGAATAAAAATCCAGCTCCCAAACAGTACCCATAGAGATCTTAAGCCAACTAGTTTAATTGTCGCCTTCAGCTATCAGCTTAGCAACGTTCTTGGCTCGCTCCTCCGCTTCAGCCATCATCGTCGGCAAATCTTTCAAGATCTCTCCAGGATATTTCTCTAGCACCTGAGTAGAAAGCGCAATTCGGCCTCGCTGGTCGTCAATGTTCAGCACAATGGCCTTGATCGGATCGCCCACTTTAAACACGTCACCCAAAGCAGACACATAGCTCTTACTAATCTGCTTGATGTGCAATAGGCCAGAAGCCCCACCAAAGTCGACAAATGCGCCGAACGGCTTTAGCGATGCAATCGTCCCTTCGATCAGCTCGCCCTTCGTCAGGCTGCTCATCGCGGTTGCTCTAGCGGCTATTCGCTCAGAGAGCAGCAGCTTGTTGTTTTCTTCGTCTACTTCTAGAAATGCGACGTTGATAGTTTCACCCATCAACGTATCGAGATCTTCGACTCGACGCGCTAAGTGCGATCTAGGAATAAACGCCCGCAGTCCGCTTACATCAGCGGTGACGCCACCTTTGTTGCTGCCAGAGATGGTGACTTCTATCACATCTCCGTTTTCCTGGCGATCGCGCAACCGCTCCCACAGCTCTTTAATCTCCATTGCCCGGATAGAGATCACCATCTGCCCGTTGGCATCTTGGTCTCGGATAATCAAGAACTTCCGCTCTGTTCCCAGCGGCAGAATTTCTTCAAGTAAGATGTCCGAGTCTAGCGAAGCTTCTTTCATCGGGAGAAAAGCTGCTGATTTACCGCCGATATCGACGTAAGCTCCATCAGACTCGTGGGTCTCAACTTTACCTGTGACCACGCTGCCCCGTGAAAACTGGTAGTCTTGCTGCTCTAGAGCTTTTGCGAAATCTTCGGCTGAAAACAACGGAGAAATCTCCTTGGGTCAAAATAAATAGTTTTTCAAGCATAGCAGTCTGCACTTAGCTTGCACCATCACTGAAGATTACAACTTTTATCAAACAAAGCGCCTATTGCACAAACGGCCTATCGCAGGTTCTGTGTCCGTCTCTCTATCATCAAGAATTATTGAGCAGACCCTTAAAAAATCAAATGATCTGCCACGAAGCGCAGATTCCCGACTAATCTCTAAAGTAGACAACAGATGCCTTCATGGGGGCGCGCCACAGTGGTTCAGTTCCATATTCAAACGGATAGCGAAATACCCGCATCCACTCAGCTCTACGATCAGATTTGGTTTGCGATCGCATCCCGACAATATCCACCCGAATACCGCCTACCTAGCACCCGCCAGCTCGCGATGCAAACCGGGCTTCACCGCAACACTATCAGCAAGGTTTACCGCCAGCTAGAAGAGGCGGGTGTGGTCGAAGCCATGCCCGGTTCTGGTATCTACGTCCGCGCTGAAGGCACCACCGAAATTGTTAAGCCCGGCTCGCCACTTCTAGAAAAGTTTCCAAAGGCTCAAGAGCTGGTGGAAAACAGCCTGGATGAACTTTTGCGCCAGGGTTGCTCTTTGCATCAGGCTCGCGAGCTGTTCATGACTGAGGTTGATTGGCGCTTGCGCTGTAGCGCTAGAGTGCTGGTCACTATTCAAAGAGAGGATGGCGCAGGCGAACTGATGGTGCGTGAGCTAGAGCAGGCACTCAAAATTCCTGTGCAGCTGGTACCTCTAGAAGAATTAGAGCAAGTATTGGCCCAGACCCGCTCTGGAACAGTGGTAACCAGTCGGTATTACGTGAATGAGGCAGAAGCGATCGCCGCACCAAAGTCCGTCCGCGTTATCCCCATCGACATCTACGACTACGCAAAAGAACGAGAACTGCTTAAAAACCTACCTAAAGATACGTGCCTCGGCCTTGTCAGCCTCAGCAGCGGCATCATCCGCATTGCCGAAGTTCTGTCCTACAGCTTACGCGGTGACGATATTCTTGTGATGACGGCCCAAACCGAAGACGCCCAAAAGCTCTCTGCTGTCGTTCGCAGCGCTCAAACCATTGTCGCTCTAGACACCGCTAGCTACCCAGCCATCAAAGAAGCACTTCTCGCTGCTCGCAATGATATTATCCGGCCTCCAGAAATCATCCGCTGCGAAAACTACATTGGCGAAAAATCTATAGAGCGACTCAAACGAGAGCTAGGACTAGATTAGATCTTCGATGTGAGCACGAATATTTCGCAAAGCAATCTTGCTTGGCTTTCGCGAAGCGAGATCTTTTGCTGCGCGCGATTCTGATATCGCATGTAGTATCATTTTTATAGACCTCAGACAGCAAGGTGACCAAGATGGAAAGAAAGTTACAGACAGACTTCAATAATGACAAAGTTAGAAAAGCTTGTAGCGTCACTTCTTAGAGAGGCAGGAGATTATCCATATTCAGACATCGAAAAAGTGGCCAATGCATTTGGATTCGAAGAGGTTCGTTCAAAAGGCAGTCACCATACGTTCAGACATGCGGATGGACGACAGCTTCCAACCATCGCCAAGAAAGGCGGGAATAGAGTCAAGAAAATATACGTAAAGAAGATTGTGAAGCAGCTTGAACTGCAAGAGTGGTATGAGCAAAAAAAAGGATAAAGAGAAAAAGCCGCTAGAGTTTTATTTAAGTCTCAGCTATCCCATCACGTTCTATCCAGAAGAAGTCGGCGGATTTACCGTTGAGATTCCTGACCTGCCAGGATGCCTGAGTCAGGGAGAGACGCTGGAAGAAGCCTTCGAGATGATTGCCGAAGCAAGAGAGCTCTGGTTAGAAGTCGCTTACGATTACGGCGATCCAATTCCGATGCCCTCAACCGAATTAAAGTACAGCGGCAAAACAATGTTAAGAATGCCAAAGTACCTACACGAGAGGCTAGCAGCAGCTGCAAAAAGGGAAGAAACCAGCCTAAACCAGTACATCGTATCTTTGCTGAGTGAGCGAAATGCGTTGAGAACTGTCGAGCGTTTGCAGATGCAGGTAGATGAATTGCAGCAAAAAGAGGATCTAGCCAAACTACAGCAGCAGTCCCAGAGAGAAGAAGCGATCGCTTACTCATCTGCGGAGGGTTCTTCGACATACGCAGAATCCTCTACCAGTGCTTGAACTATCAGCTTTGAACGGTCAGCCAGGTACTAATGCTTCTGCCTTTTCCAAGAATCTGTTAGTAATTACTAAATACTGTTCTGCATCTTCCATCATCGGAAAGTGCGCTGTGTTCGGCATCATTACGTATTCGATCAGGTCGCTCATCTCAGCCGCTTCTTTGCCTAATTTCGCAGGTGTAATCTTGTCGTATTCACCTGAAATCATTAGCGTCGGTACCTTGAGCGCGGCAAAGGCCGCAGGCATGGCTTCTGTTGCGTGCTTGCTAACGGCGGCTTTGAGCGTGCCGAGTGAAGTTTCGCCATTAGCCATGATGAAATCTTCTAGAAAGGCTTTCTTCTCTTCGAGCGGAATTGACCCTTTGAGAAAGCGCTGCATGAACATCTGAGGAGCAAAGGGAACTTTGCCCAGCCACTTTGGGCGAAAGGCGACAACGTAGCCGCCAAATAGATAGAAAGCCTCAAAGGCCCACTTTTGATAGGGGAAGCTGCCGTTGCAGGTAAGAATTGCCTTTTTGACGCGCTTTGGGTAGCGATCGAGAAAGTAGAGGCCGATAGAGCCGCCCATCGAATGGGCGTTCATGTAGATAGGCTGCGTTAGGTTCAACTCATCTAGTAAAACGTTGAGGTCTTCTGCAAAGCTTTCTAGCATGTTGAGTGCTGGGTCGGTAGCGAGCGGTTCTGAGGTGGTGGCTGGCGTTGGCGTAGCACTTCCGGCAGCAGATCGTCCGAAGCCCCTCTGGTCATATAGCAAGCAGTCGTACTTATCTTTGATCGCCGCTGCGGTGGAACGCCAGTAGCGCGCCGATCCTGCCCACCCATGTAAAAAGACCATCACCGGCTTTTCATAGTTGCCAGGATGATCTTGAGTAGAGATCCATTCGTAGTAATGATCAACGCCGTTGACGCTAACGTAGGGCATTGCTGCTGTTCACCTCAGAGACAGTTCAATATTTCTTAAAAGGATTGTAAAGAGCTAGACAGGCGTTGCGGCCAAAGTAGATACAAAGCTTTAAGGCGTGCTTCTCGGCTACAAGCTGTGTCATAGCTAGAAGCCAAAGCCAACTATGACTTAACCTAACTGCCAATCAGCAGCGATGTCAGATCAGCCTAGGCAGATTCCGGTTCTGGCAAGGAAGATGGGTGGACTAGGAGATCTGCTGTAGAGCGGTTTTCTACCATTTTGCGAGTGATTACGCAGTTTTTGACATCATCTCGTGAGGGCAACTCGTACATCACATCTAGCATGATCTCTTCGATGATGCTTCGCAGCGCCCGCGCCCCAGTTTTTCGATTGAAGGCTTCTTTCGCGATCGCCTTAATGGCATCTAGCTCAAACTCTAGATCTACATTATCCATCCGCATCAGTTTCTTAAACTGCTTCACCAGAGCATTCTTTGGCTCTGTCAGAATAGAAACTAGCGTCTTTTCATCTAGCGGTTCCACAATTGAGATCGCGGGAATTCGTCCAATGAATTCAGGAATCATGCCAAACTTCACGATGTCATCCGGCTCTAAATCTTGCAGCGTCAAAGAGGATTTTTCATCATTGCTGATTTCTTTACCCGGCTGCACAAAGCCCATCGACTTTTTGCCAATTCGCTGCTCTACGATCTTGTCGAGCCCAACGAACGCACCACCGCACACAAACAATATGTTGCGCGTATCAATCTGAATACAGTCTTGGTAAGGGTGCTTGCGTCCACCCTGAGGAGGTACATTCGCAACCGTGCCTTCTAGCATTTTTAGCAATGCCTGCTGAACGCCTTCGCCTGATACATCTCGGGTAATCGAAGGGTTCTCGCTCTTACGGGCAATCTTATCAATTTCATCGATGTAGATAATGCCACGCTGAGCCTCGTCTACATCGAGATCGGCTACTTGCAGCAGCCTTAGCAAGATATTCTCGACATCTTCACCGACATAGCCAGCCTCGGTCAGCGTCGTCGCATCGGCTACCGCAAACGGCACTTCTAAGATAGCCGCCAGCGTTTGAGCCAAAAGTGTCTTGCCGCATCCAGTCGGGCCAATCAGCAAGATGTTAGATTTTTGTAGTTCAATTCCATCTTCAGCCTCCTCCCCTTCTGCCTGAACGCTTAAGCGCTTGTAGTGGTTGTAAACCGCAACGGAAAGAACCTTTTTGGCTTCATCTTGACCAATGACATGCTCATCGAGATAGGACTTGATCTCTCGCGGCTTTGGAATTTGGCCCAGCGACAGCGTCGATGATGACTTGCGCCGCCTTTCAGGAGACTGGTCCCGGCGCGGCGCGGGTGAGGCTACAGACGAATTAGAGTCAAACAACTCCTCATCCAAAATCTCATTGCAAAGGTCTACGCACTCATCGCAAACGTAGACCCCAGGGCCTGCAATCAGCTTACGCACTTGCTCTTGCGATTTACCACAAAAGGAGCACTTCAAATGGGAGTCATACTTTGACATAACTGTTACCCTACCGCGCTCAGCTTAGTATCAGAGAGCATTTGCCTACTGACAACCTCATCAATCAGGCCATATTCCTTGGCTTCTTCAGCAGACATAAAGAAATCGCGTTCAGTATCTGCTTCGATTCGGCCTATCTCTTGACCCGTATGATCAGCTAGCATTTCGTTCAAACGCCTCTTGAGATACAAGATTTCCCGTGCCTGAATTTCAATATCAGCAGACTGACCTTGCGCCCCGCCTGAAGGCTGGTGAATCATGATCCGAGCACTGGGCAAAGACATCCGCTTGCCTTTAGCACCGCCCGAGAGCAAAAACGCGCCCATGCTAGCCGCTAGGCCAAAGCAAATCGTGACAACATCTGGGCGAATCTGCTGCATGGTGTCGTAGATAGCCATGCCTGCTGTTACCGAACCGCCCGGAGAGTTGATGTAGAGCTGTACGTCTTTTTCTGGATCTTCAGCGTCTAAGAACAGCAGCTGAGCCACAATCGAATCGGCAATATCATCCATGACGGGCGTGCCGAGAAAGACAATTCGCTCTCTGAGCAATCTCGAATAGATATCGAAGGCGCGTTCACCCCGTCCAGACTGCTCGACTACCATCGGTAGCATGTTGCGGGTCTCAATGCTGTGAGACGCGATCGCCCTCCTACTAAAATCTGTATTGACAGGGCTTCCCCAGTGGAGATCTTGAGGTTTTGATAGCCCGTACCATTGAGTCGATTTATCCATATAAAAAGTGAAGCAGCTGCCTACATACGTGCTTAATGTACCGCATCTGAACTAGAACTGAAGTTAAGACGCGGTAACACTCTAGCGAAGTCGTCCTCTATTCGACATTGATAGCGATCTGCACTTGACATGCAGCCGCCTTCGCTAATCATCTACAACCTCGACCTCTACCGCCTGAGCTTCTATGGGCTCTCCCTCTTCATCTGCTGCTGCGATCGCGTCGGTATCAGCTGACTCAAGGGTCTCTTCTGGTGTTTCTTCTGGGGCCAGCGAGCCTTCTGGCACCAGTTCGATTTCCGAGTTTTCCTTAAGCCACGCCAGGATTTTTTCTTTTAGCAAATCTTCATTGACAACCTGGTCCAATCGCTCGGGATCGACCTGGCTAGGATCGTCTACCTCAGCCATCATCTCTTCGGTTCGCTCTGTGACTTCTTCGTCAGTTACCGCGATTGATTCTTGCTTGGCAATCTCACCGAGTGCCAGCGTCCGCCGCAACCGCTCAATTGCTTCTGGCTTAGAACTCTCACGCATGTTTTCAACGAGTTCTTTGGTCAAGAACTGATTGATGTCGATACCCTGACGGCTGAGCTGCATGACAGTTTGAGTCACGATAAAATCCACTTCCCGCATGATCAAGGTCTTGGGAATCTCGGCCTCAATATGCTCAACTAGCTCATCGAGCAGGGCCTGCTCAACGTTACTATCAGTAGCAGCTGTGGCCTCTTCTTTGTATCGCTCTTCGAGAGAGCTGCGTAATTCTTCGAGTGTTTCAAACTCACTGACCTCTTCTGCGAAGTCATTGTCCAAGTCAGGCAGCTCCTTTTCTTTTAGCTCTTTTAGCGTAATTTCAAAGGTCGCAGGTTTACTGGCTAGCTCTGCTTGAGGATAATCTTCTGGGAAGGTGACTTCTACTTCCTTAGAATCCTCTAGCTTCATGCCTACAATGCCTTCTACAAAGCCAGGAATAAACCGACCTTCCTTGATTTCGACTTGAAAATCCTGAGCGCTCCCGCCCTCAAATTCTTCTAGCTCGCCCGCCTCATTCTCAGCCTTGCCGACAAAATCGACGACGGTGACATCCCCTTCTTTGGCAGTTCTATCCTCGACTGGCACTAGTGTCGCCATGTTTTCTCGATAGCCTTCTATGGTCTCATCGACTCGACTATCGTCTGGTTTGACTTCCTCGGCTTTGACAGAGAGCCCCTTATATTGGCTTAGCGTGACTCTTGGCGGCACATCGACCGAGGCCTTGATCACGAAAGGCTCTCCAGGCGTGTAGCCGCTGACCAAAGACTCAAAATCTGACTGCAGTTGATAGTTGCCGAGGGCATCTATCTCTTCTTGCTTGATGGCGTTTTCAATCGCTGTTTGGAGCATGTCTTCTAGCGCAGCCGCTTTGAGCTGCAGCGCCCCAATTCGCTGGATCAAAATTTGACGAGGCACCTTACCTTTGCGAAACCCAGGGATGTTAGCCGATTTCATATAGTCCCGCAGCACTTTCTCGTAGCCCTGCTTAGATAGCTCGGCGGGAACTTCTATTTCTAGTCCGACTTGGCTATCGGGCAGATTTTCCTGGGTGACTTTCATTTACAAATACGTTGGGTGGGGATAAGGGAATAGCTGATGCGATGTAACTAAAGTACGTAAAACAGGCTATGGTGCATGCTGTTCATCGCAGTTAGACATCATACACCTGATTTATTTGTTCTGGATAGGATTTACGCCTAGCCACACACATAGCAGTGTTGATCCAATCGCATCAGCTTTGCCTGAAGGTGCATTATGGACACTGAATGATCAATGCGATAGTCGACTGGCAGAGGACATTGCCGAGCGAAACTTTTTGTTGGGATTGCCATCGGTGCCAGGTCAGTGCTAGGACAGAGCTCGAAACAAAGTAACAGAGCGCTATTTTTACAAGGTATTTCACTTCAAGGTATATTGTTAGAACCTTTACTTTACGGTGGCCTCAAGTTCAAGCCTATTCGGTCTGCTCGCACGTGCAACTGCATCGTAAAGATATTTAGCTTTGGTCTAGATAGTCTATTTATTTAGAGACTGTCTGTTTTAGGTAATGGCTTAGAAGGTAATGGTTTAGACGTTGTGTCGGCTGAACTCTGACGTCCTCGGATTCTGATGAGATCAATTACGAAAGGCCAGCCGAGCCTAGCTAGTTACATCTAGATGGTTTCTCGTTAGGCGATCGCGTCACCTCTCAAGAAAGCTCATCCGACTCTCACATCTTGCTCAGTCTAAAATGGGGGATACTTATTTGTCTAATTCTTATAACGTTGCCATCCTAGGGGCCACTGGCGCAGTTGGCACCGAGCTACTTCAGCTGCTAGAAGAGCGTAGTTTCCCAGTCAAATCGCTGAAGCTACTAGCTTCAGAGCGTTCTGCAGGTAGTCAAGTTAGCTTTAAAGGAGACACTATCACGGTCGAGGCGGTCAGCAAAAAAGCCTTCGAGGGTGTAGATATTGTGCTGGCTTCGGCTGGCGGAGGAATTTCAAAGCAATGGGCTAAAGACATCGTCGATGCTGGTGCGTTGATGATTGATAATTCCAGTGCCTTTCGGATGGACGACGCTGTTCCGCTGGTTGTCCCAGAAGTCAATCCAGCAGCGGCAGAAGCGCATAGAGGCATTATTGCCAATCCCAACTGCACAACGATTTTGATGAGTGTGGCTATCTGGCCGCTTCACCAAATTCAAGCCATTGAGCGAATTATCGTTGCGACTTATCAATCAGCCAGTGGTGCCGGCGCTAGAGCCATGGAAGAGGTTAAGCAGCAGACCAAAGCGATTTTGGCTGGAGAGACGCCGCCTACCGAGAGCTTTCCGTATCCGCTGGCCTTCAATCTTTTCCCGCACAATACGCCGCTTAATGAGCAAGGATATTGCGAAGAAGAGATGAAGATGGTCAATGAGACGCGCAAGATCTTCGGTGCGCCTGACCTTAGAATTTCTGCTACCTGTATTCGGGTACCCGTCCTTAGAGCTCACTCAGAAGCTGTTAACTTAGAGTTTGAGCAATCCTTTGAAGTTGGCCGTGCCAGAGAGGCCATTCAGTCTGCGTCTGGTGTAAAGCTGGTAGAAGACTGGCAAGCCAATTACTTTCCGATGCCGATTGATGCTAGTGGTAGAGATGAGGTCTTGGTCGGTCGTATCCGTCAAGATATCTCTAATCCACAGGGATTAGAGCTTTGGCTCAGTGGCGATCAAATCCGCAAAGGAGCAGCGCTTAATGCTGTGCAAATAGCAGAACTCGTGGTCGCAAAGCGGTGGCTGCGATCGCCCGTAGCAGTCTAGGCGAACCTTGCAAGTTTCCTTAGCTTCGATTGGCAAATGAGTCAGTATCTATGGATTAGACAGCGTTAGAGATTAAGTAGAGTTAGGGATTAGGACATCAGGTATTGAATGAACATGAGTATGGCTGATACCTCAGTTGATACGCTAACCGCTTCGCCGAAAAGAGATCCTCTGTTTGGCAGAGTTGTCACTGCGATGGTAACGCCCTTCCACGACAGTGGTGAAGTGAACTATCCGCTCACCGAAAAGCTAGCCAACCATCTGGTAGACAGTGGTACTGACACGGTTTTAGTCTGCGGAACGACTGGTGAATCGCCCTCGCTCACTTGGGATGAAGAATACGCTCTGTTTCAAACGGTGAAGCAGGCTGTGGGTAATAGAGCTAAGGTGTTAGCAGGCACGGGCTCAAACAGTACGCAAGAAGCGATAGAAGCTACTCGAAAGGCCGAAAAGCTAGGATTGGACGGTTCCTTGCAAGTCGTTCCTTATTACAACAAGCCACCACAGGACGGCCTGTATGGCCACTTCAAGGCGATCGCCCAATCCGCTCCTGACCTGCCAATCATGCTCTACAATGTGCCTGGGCGCACAAGTTGCAACTTGCTCCCCGAAACAGCCGTCGAACTGTCAAAGCTTCCGAACATCATCGCGATCAAAGAGGCTAGTGGGAACCTTGATCAGGTCAGCCAGCTCAGCCGACTGGGTTCCGCTGAGTTCGATATCTACTCTGGAGATGACTCTTTGACGCTGCCGATGCTCTCTGTAGGCGCTGTAGGTGTTGTGAGTGTTGCCAGCCATTTAGTGGGAAACTCCCTGCAAGAGATGATCAAGGCATTTGAATCAGGCCAAGTCAGTCAGGCAGCAGCTATCCATCTAAAGCTCTTTCCGCTGTTTAAGGCGCTGTTTGCGACGACAAGCCCAATTCCATTGAAAGTCGCTTTGGATCTGCAAGGCTGGCCAATGGGGAATTGTCGCTTACCGCTCTCTTCGGGCTCGGCGGAGCTGCGACGAGAGCTTACAGCCACCCTCACTCAAATGAACTTACTGAAAGAGCACGTTGCATAGACTGAAATTAGGAAAGTCAGAGTAGATAGTAGGTAACTCGAACTCAAAGATCTAAGGAAACAACGCCATCGCATAGATAAACAAGCCAGATAAGCAAGCCAGGCAAGCGGGCCAGAGAAACAAGTTAGGTTCAAAAAGACAGAGTAAGACGCTTTAACAGGCAAAAAGATTCAGACAGAAGTTAAAAGTTGAGATTATTTCTCTATAAGGTTCAGGCTGTTTAATGCTAGTCATGCCTGTCTTAAACGGCTGTTTCTGATACATACAGCTATAGACAGCAACCAGATACAGAACAGCAACCAGACATAGAAAGACAGTCTAATCACAACCAGTGTTTGACAGTCCGCCCACTCGAACTAGCCAAAGACGTAACAAAGCACCAAGACGACCTATCAACCGAAAAAGACTAGAGTTCAAACTACATTTATCTCTGAAACCGAACAGATAATGCTCACGTGCTCATACGAATAAAACGGTCGAGGCGTTAACAAGTAGGCAAATACCCCTAATAGGCAATCATTATCCCTTTAACAGGACATCTGCTTCGCCGCCTCACTTCAAACCAGCGCGAAATCAGCGGCTGTTCTCCCAAGAAATTCAATTATCATCACAACACAAGGAAACTACATGAGTAGAAGAACAACCAGTAGTCAAAGGTCCAACCCTCGAACGTCGAATGGATCAAAGGACAGCAGTAAGCGACAAGATAGCAAGACCTTAAAGATCATTCCGCTCGGTGGGCTACACGAAATTGGAAAAAACACCTGCGTTTTTGAGTATGGCGACGAAATTGTCTTACTAGATGCTGGCCTGTCTTTCCCAACAGAAGGAATGCATGGCGTCAACATTGTGCTTCCAGACATCACTTACCTAAAGGAAAATCAGCACAAAATCAAGGGCATGATCGTCACTCATGGCCATGAAGATCATATTGGCGGCATCGCTTTCCACCTCAAGCAGTTCAATATTCCGGTTATTCATGGCCCGCGCTTGGCAATGGCCCTTTTGCAAGGGAAGCTCGAGGAAGCAGGGGTCTTGAATCGCACTGAACTTCATACGGTTGGGCCTAGAGATACTGTCCAGTTTGGCAAACACTTCAGCGCTCAGTACATCCGTAATACTCACTCGATGGCAGATAGCTTCACCATGGCGATCAAGACGCCAGTGGGCACTATCATTCACAGCGGTGACTTCAAAGTGGACCACACGCCCGTGGACGGCGAATTTTTTGATTTTCAAAAAATTGCTGAATACGGTGAGGAAGGGGTGCTTTGTTTAATCAGCGACTCTACCAACGCAGAGATTCCTGGCAATACGCCTTCAGAGCGGGCTGTTTTTCCCAATTTAGATAGGGAGTTTAACGACGCCGAGGGCCGGTTGTTCGTCACCACTTTTGCGTCTTCTGTGCATCGCGTCAGCATGCTACTAGAACTGGCTCAAAAGCATAAGCGCTCTGTCTTTGTCGTCGGGCGCTCTATGCTAAATGTGATTTCGCATGCTCGCAACCTAGGCTATATCAAATGCCCAGACAGCCTGTTCAAGCCTCTAAATCAGCTAAAGCAATGTCCAAATGACCAGGCAATGATTCTAACGACAGGATCACAAGGTGAACCGATGGCGGCGTTGACTAGAATTGCCAACCGTTCTCACCGACAGATTCGTATAGAAAAAGGCGATACCGTCATCTTTTCGTCTAATCCTATTCCGGGTAACACTATTAGCGTAGTCGGCACTATCGACAAGCTGATGCAGCAAGGGGCGCGGGTCATCTATGGGAAAGGGAAAGGGTTACACGTATCAGGGCACGGGTACCAGGAAGATCACAAGCTGATGCTGGCACTGACTCGGCCTAAGTTCTTCATTCCGGTGCATGGTGAGCATAGAATGCTAGTTAAGCACGCTGAGATGGCTCAGCAGCTAGGCGTCGAGCCGCAGAATATCGCCATAGTAAACAATGGCGATGTGGTAAAAATTACGCCTGAAAATATCGCCGTAGATGGCAAGGTTACAGCAGGTATCGAGCTTGTAGATGCTTCTCGAACTGGTATTGTTGAGCGCAGTGTTTTGAAAGAGCGCCAGCAGCTAGCCGAAGATGGCATTATCACGGTCTCGGCAGCGGTAGATAGCACTGGAAGGCTGCTAGGTGAGCCGACAATTAACCTACGCGGCGTGGTGACGACGCGATCGCAAGCGCAGTGGGAAAGCAGCGTTATCCCCGTGGTGACCAAGTCGGTTCAGACTCGGTGGAAAGAAGTACTAGACGATCCGAATAGTGAACGTCCTCAAATCAACTGGGATGGATTGCGATCGCGTATAGAAGAAGACACTCGCCGATTCATTCGCCGCGAACTACCAAAACAATATCCGGTGACCGTGCTCATGCTTCAGCACTTCGATGCGTCAGCTAAGCCAGCTGTTCTTAGCACCGACAGCACTAATGACAATAAACCTACGCAAACAGGCAGACGACGACGGTCTCTATCTACAGCCTCGGCCTCGTAGCTAGCTGCTTTAGAAGCAAATTTCGGTTTAGTGGTCAGACAAAAAGCTCTTAGCAACTCAGCCTAGCCTAGCTAGCGTTAAAGTTGTTAAGAGCCTTTCGTTTGTGATGACTTCCTCTCTAGGGTCAATCACAGCGATCAAACCACGGTAGCTAAACCTCATTTCGAGCACAGAACAACGAGTACGCTGATGGCTCTAAACGCAGTGCGTCACCTACTTCTGATACCCTTAGATCGGTGACATATTAATTTTTTGTATAGCAAAAGATTATAAAAGCACGACTGGCGCTATAATACAGCCACAAGAGCTGCAAATAGAGATACTTTCAACAGTGAGTAAGCCTATAGCTGGCGAAATGCCTAGGTTATAGCCGAACTCACAGTCATTGTTCAGTCACGTATCTTGTAAAAGCAAGATCATGATGGCCAAGCGGTGAGAGAAAATTCCAAGAAACCTCCTTCTTAGTAGTTGTGGACAGTCTCTCTCTATATTCTCTATATACTAAAGTCTAAAGAAGCAGCTATCAACCAACTTGCTCGCTTCTTTAGAAAAAAGAGCCTCTCATTGTAACTCTTTGAACAATATCTGTGTTGCTTCAGCGTAGAGCGCCGTAAAGCAAGTATCACAGCTTTGTTCACACTTTCTCATTAGGTCTAAATCTAGAAGACGAGTCATTCTAGAAAGCCAGTTTTTTTACAACTCAAGCAGCCGTCAGATGTGAGTCCTTAAACTGTGGGACACGCTGATAGGCTTCAAAGGAATATTGAATGTCCAAGCAAATCGTAATTGCCGAACAGCATCGTATTGCTGCTGTTTTCTCAGAAGATCAAATTCAAGAAATTATTGTAGCGACTGGCAGCCATCAGGTCGGAGATATTTATCTTGGAACGGTGGAAAACATTTTGCCTAGCATTGATGCAGCCTTTATTAATATTGGCGACAGTGATAAAAACGGCTTTATGCACGTTTCTGATTTGGGCCCTTTGAAGCTCAAGCGAATGGCAGGTCCTATCACTGAATTGTTAGCACCCCAACAGAAAGTGCTCGTTCAGATCATGAAAGAGCCTACCGGAAATAAAGGACCAAGGCTCACGGGAAAAGTGACCCTGCCAGGACGCTATTTAGTCCTAATGCCCTACGGCAAAGGGGTGAATCTTTCTCGTCGTATTCGCAACGAAACTGAACGCAATCGATTGCGAGCACTCGGCATCTTAGTCAAACCAGCGGGCATGGGCCTGCTCATTAGAACAGAAGCAGAAGGTGTTCCAGAAGATGCCATTATTGAAGATCTAGAATCTTTGCAGCGAAGCTGGGAAGAGATTCAGCAGGAGGCTATGGAAACCCGCCCGCCCTCTTTGCTCAACCGCGACGACGATTTTATTCAAAAGGTATTGCGCGACGGCTTCAACGATGATGTCAATCGCATCGTTACTGATACGGAGAGTGGTCTACAAAGAACTAAGAAGCACCTGACTAGCTGGAACAACGGACGGATTCCCAGCAACGTTTTAGTTGACTATCATAACGAGCCCACTCACGTACTTGAATACTTCAGGGTCAATGCAGCCATTCGAGAAGCTCTTAAACCTAGAGTAGATCTGCCCTCAGGTGGATACGTCATTATTGAGCCCACCGAAGCGCTGACCGTTATCGATGTTAATTCTGGTTCTTTTACTCGTTCTGCAACTTCTAGAGAAACGGTCTTGTGGACTAACTGCGAAGCAGCCGTGGAAATTGCAAGACAGCTAAGACTGCGAAATATAGCAGGTGTCATCGTTGTCGATTTTATCGACATGGACTCTCTCAAAGACAAAATGCAGGTGTTAGAGCAGTTTGGCAAAGCCATTCGAGCCGACAAGTCCCGTCCTCAGATCTCTCAGCTAACAGAGCTGGGCTTAGTTGAACTCACTCGTAAGCGACAGGGACAAAACATCTATGAGCTGTTTGGTCAACCCTGTAGTACCTGTGGCGGCTTAGGCCACCTTGCTAATCTGCCTGGAGAGACGCCCGGCATGAATAGCCAGTTGGAGAGCGTATCTTCTTCTAGAGCAACCGGATATAGCTCACCGTCACAGAGTTTTTCTAATCGGCCCACTGCCCGCGAAGCGAGATCTAACAATTCATCACCTCAGTCCGAATTTCAAGAGCTAGAGCTGTTAAACCATCCTAGCTACAATGATAAGAACGGTCGGGGCGGACGCCGTCGTCGCCGTCGAGCGGAAGGAACGTCGTCAGCTCGACCCAGTCGTTCGGGCTCGCCGCTGCCAGTAACGGTCGACAAAAGTGCTAATAGAAATGGCGATGATCGCCGTCGTCGCGGCGGTAGTAATCGAGCAGAAGAAAGAGTCGAGCGTGAAAGACCGGAACGAGAGGCCGAGCGAGATAGCTTGCAAGAAGCTCAGCAGGGCGATCGGCGTGAAGACCGGAATGGAAAGTCGACTAGTGTAGAATCTAGCGGTAGAAATAAGCGCGTTCGCAACAATCGTCGCAAGCCAGAGGAACCGCCCGAAATAGTCGCAGTAGAAATGCCTTTAGAAGTGCAGAAGGTGTATGCTGCCATGGGCGTTTCGCCACTGGTTTTCAGCGAGCAGACGGCCCAGAATCAGCAAAACACGGTAGTTTCTGTTGTTCTTCCTGGAGAAGCTGAAGCTTTTTTAGCTGATGCTAAGGCAGCTGCGGAGGCAGCTAAGACTAACAAGCGAGTTATTGAAACGCCAAGCCATGCAAACGCTAGCAGCTCGGTGCAGAGTGAATCAGAAGACCCCGATGAAGTGGACCTCTCAGACGATGAACTAGTTGATGGCGATCTCTCTGATGCTGAAAGAGCGTTTGACGATGATACCGATGAGAGCCTGTCCGATAATGGTCTGTCAGATAATAAAAGTGCCTCTACTCGAAGACGTCGTCGGTCGGCTAAGCCTGTTGCCAAAGAAGAACCTATGAAGGTATCGCCTGTTTTAAGATCTGATGATGACTCGGTGGATTTGGAAAGGCTAACGACAGATCGCTCAAGAGAATTAGCGGATGGTGAAGAATCAGCGGATGGCGAAAATCTCAGTGAGAAAGAAGCCTCGGATGAAGATGAGCCAGTTAAGGTGGTGCGTCGTCGCCGTCGTCGCCGCTCTTCTGCTAGCGAATAGTGTTACATCAACCCAATTCCCTTCAGCTTAGATATTCTGAATCTCTAGATAAGCTAAGCTCGAAGAGCCTAGAACATAGAACTGCTGGGGTCGATGAAGTCGGTAGAGGGGCTTTGTTTGGTCCAGTAGTTGCTGCAGCGGTGGTGATTCCAGATGGCACGGCTGCCACCTTTCTAGAGTCAGCAGGTGTCACTGACAGTAAAGCGCTGTCGGCTGAAAAAAGAACCCGGCTTGCCGTAGAGATCAGAGCGCTGACGAACTTTGGCGTTGGTTTGGCTACAGCTTATGAGGTTGATCGGATTAACATCCTGCAGGCATCGCTTCTGGCAATGCGCCGCGCTATCTTTCGGCTGTCACCACTGCCGGATAAGTGTCTAATCGACGGTAATCAGCCGATTCGTGACCTGTCGATAGAGCAAGAAACTGTTGTCAAAGGCGATCGGTCTGTGCTGGCGATCGCAGCAGCTAGTATTCTGGCAAAGGTCTGGAGAGACGAGCTGATCGTTCGCCTAGATCGTCAATATCCTGGGTATGATCTTGCCTCTAACAAAGGATATGGCAGCGCTAAACACAGAGCAGGCATTGCTCGACAAGGAATATGTCGACAGCATCGCCAGTCTTTCAAAAGCTGTCAGAAAAAAGAGACAGGTTGCAAGCTATCAAAAACTGGGTTTAGAAGAGCCTGATAGCTGTGAAGCCTCGTTGACCTTGGCCCAGCTGCAGTAGTCTGCTATTAACTGACGCATCAGACGCTGTTTAAGCGTGATCAAGATGCCGTTAAGTAGGCCATTGCCCGTTCTTACAAGAATAGGGCGCGGCATCAGCGTGGCGGCAGCGGGCAGATCGACCGTCACAATCAAGTTGGCCTGACCACGTAGCTTTTTACCTGATCCAGTTGACTGACTGACCAAGTAGCCCTGCATATTCATCGAGAACTTTTGGTTGAATGATGCGTACCCTTCTATCTGACACTGGTTTGAGCGCAGCCGTACGGTTTGCTCTTCTAACCAAATTTCAATATCACATACTGGTTGTATAACAAGTCCAATAAACTTGAGCGGGCGAACTTTCAGCCGGAATAAGCTGGGACTTAGTACGTCTACTTGGGTCTCGTCAACTAGTGCTGTGACTAATCGCTGCGGCTCACTCAGATAGGTCTCTATAGGAAGAGACTGCTGCGGCACTGAGATAGTGACTGCCTGAGAGGCGCTGAAGCGAACCATAGAGGATTAAGAAGGGAATTGAGGAGGAATCAAACGAGAGAATTACAGAAACAAAAAACAAACCAATCTATAAAACAACCCTAACATTTACACACTTACGCATAATACTTCCTTCAGATGATTCTCATTGCACATCTCGGTCCAGCGGGTACTTTCTCGGAAATGGCAGCGGCGGCTTTTGCCAATAACTTTGCGCCCGATACTGCGGTTCTAAAGGCTTATTCCACTATTGCCCAAGCTATCTATGCCACGGTCGCAGGCGAGACCCAATACTGCGTGGTCCCTATCGAGAACTCTATTGGCGGTGGCGTCACTATCACCCTCGATACTCTGTGGGAGGTTGATGACATTCACGTACAGCAATCGTTTACGCTGCCGGTGCAGCATGCATTGATATCCGAAGCTAGCAGCGTCGATGAGATTCAAACGGTTTACTCGCATCCTCAAGCGCTGGCCCAATGTCGTGAGTGGCTGGCCAAACACTTGCCAGAGGTGAATTTGGTCAGAGCTAGCTCGACGGCAGAGCCTTTGCCAAAGCTGAAAGAGGATATTAGTGCGGGTGCGATCGCCTCTCCTTGGGGCGCAAAAATATACGATCTTCCTGTCCTGGCTCATCCCATTAATGACTACACCGATAACTACACGCGCTTTTGGATCTTAGGCAGACAGCTATCGACAGGTGGACAGTTCACTTCTCTTGCTTTCAGCCTACTGAGTAATGAACCCGGCGCACTGCTCAAACCCCTGCAGCTCTTTTCTGCTCTAAATATCAACATGAGCCGAATCGAATCGCGTCCTACCAAGCAATCGCTGGGCGACTATATATTTTTTGTCGATGTAGAAGCCAATGCTAAAGAGCCAACTATGCAAACGGCTCTAGAAGTTCTAAAGCTGCACACCGCTCAACTGAAAGTCTTCGGCAGTTACGATCTAACAAAGCTAGAACAGCCCAAGTAGCTTTGTTAGCACTTATTCTAGAACGTCTATTCTAGAACGTCTTTTAGGGCTGTGCGTGCTGCCAAGTTATTACGAGTCGACGTAAGGATCTCAGATTCGCGCTCTAAACGGGCCAGCGTATTTTGCATCTCTAATAGAGACTGCTGCTCTAGAGAGACGCCGTAGAGCGTACTGGCTACCCAATAGGAAAGCTCTAAAGGCAAGTCTGGAACATCTTCTGGGAAATCAATATCCTGGCTAGTTAGTTTTGCCGATAGACGAACAACGTCTCGTAAAAGCCGATCTACCTGTTCTGCTAAAGGCTCTAAGTTCTCTTCTACTGGCTCGTCTTCTATCCATTCGACTAAGCCTACTCTGTAGGGTGTATCTCGAACATAGTCCAGCACTCTAAACCGCTGCTGACCCAAGGTCATAATCTTCATCCGATCGTCTGGCATCCGCTGATAGTGAATCACCTCCGCGCAGCAGCCTACCTTAGCAATCTCACCTGTCGCCGGATCAATCATCAGTACACCAAAGCGGCGATCGCCCTGAAGGATGGTGTTCATCAGCATACGATAGCGAAATTCAAAGATGTGCAAAGGCAGCCGTCTGCCCGGAAATAAGACCATCTCAGGTAGCGGAAAGAGCGGCAATTCTCGGACGGCGACTGAAGAGGAAAAATCCATTGTGTATAAGTTAGAACAGCGCCGCAGATGTATTGAATTGATTGCGACATTAACAGCTAGTTTAACGTAGGCTTAAACGCCATGCTACGAATAGATAGGGGCCAAAAACCAAAAAGTGAAGGGCATCTACAAGAGATACCCTCAAAGGCTAATTGGCCAAGAGTTGCTTGACGCCGATATTTCAAAGGCTACAGAAAGGCTACAGCTTCACCTCAATGTCTACGCCAGCAGGCAGATCTAGCTTCATCAGTGCATCGATTGTTTTAGAAGAGGGCTGATAGATATCGATAATACGCCGATGCGTACGAGTCTCGAAATGCTCACGAGAATCTTTGTCTACGTGAGGCGATCGCAAGACACAGTAAATCTTGCGCTTCGTAGGTAGGGGGATAGGACCAACGGCAGTTGCATTGGTGCGGTTGGCAGTTTCGACAATTTTTTCGCAGGAAGTATCTAGCAAGCGGCGGTCAAAAGCCTTGAGGCGGATGCGGATCTTCTGCTGTTGAATAGTAGCGGCCATGAAATGTAGAGCGCCTTTAGCGCGTGTAATTTAATTTTCTAGGTTCAGTTGTTCGGCAAGTAACCGAGGGCTGAGCGGAGTCGTAGAGCTTTGCTCTTCTCGAAGAGTAGTCCGGCTGTGTTGTGACTTCGACTCCGCTCAATCAGCGTAAGCTGCTGATTGCTCTACTTGGTGATCTTAGAGACAACGCCTGCACCCACGGTGCGGCCACCTTCACGAATGGCGAAGCGCATGCCTTGCTCAATCGCGATCGGGTTGATTAGCTTGACGTTCATTTTGATGCGATCGCCTGGCATGACCATCTCAGCCGCGCTGCCATCATCAGCAGTAAAGCTTTCGATAGAACCGGTTACATCGGTTGTCCGCACATAGAACTGAGGCTTATAGCCAGGGAAGAACGGCGTATGACGACCGCCCTCTTCCTTGTTCAACACATAGACCTCAGACTCAAACTCAGTATGAGGCGTGATCGAACCAGGCTTGGCAAGCACCATGCCACGCTCGATGTCTTCTTTTTGCACACCGCGAAGAAGGACGCCAACGTTGTCACCCGCCATGCCGGAATCCAACGTTTTTTGGAACATTTCTACGCCGGTTACGGTTGTATTACGAGTATCGCGAATGCCAACTAGCTCTACAGTCTCACCAACTTTGACGACGCCGCGCTCGATGCGCCCAGTCGCAACCGTACCCCGACCAGTAATCGAGAAAACGTCCTCAACCGCCATCAAGAAAGGCTTATCAACTTCGCGCTCAGGCGTAGGAATGTAGGAATCTACTTCGTCCATCAAAGCGTGAATCTTATCAACCCACTCATCCGCACCGCGAGCAGTGCTCGGATCGGCAACTAGCTTTTCAACTGCCTTGAGCGCAGAACCCGTTGCGATTGGAATATCATCACCAGGGAAATCGTAAGAGCTCAATAGCTCACGAACTTCTAGCTCAACTAGCTCAAGTAGTTCTTCATCATCTACTTGGTCTTGCTTGTTCAAGAACACAACGATGTTAGGCACGCCAACTTGACCTGCTAGCAGAATGTGCTCACGAGTTTGAGGCATCGGGCCATCAGCCGCAGATACTACCAAGATCGCACCGTCCATCTGCGCTGCGCCTGTGATCATATTCTTCACATAGTCAGCGTGACCAGGACAGTCTACGTGAGCATAGTGACGATTTTCAGTCTCATACTCAACGTGAGCCGTGTTGATAGTGATGCCACGCGCTTTCTCCTCAGGAGCCGCGTCGATCTCATCATACTTCTGAGCTTTTGCACCACCACCCGCAGCTAGCGTCATCGTAATAGCCGCAGTCAGCGTGGTCTTACCATGGTCAACGTGGCCAATTGTGCCAATGTTAACGTGGGGTTTACTTCTTTCAAATTTTGCGCGTGCCATGAATCTCTCTTTGTGTTCCTAAAACTAACTATGCGTTCCCTTTGTTTCTAGCGATGATCGCTTCAGCCACACTACGCGGAACTTCCTCGTACTGGCTGAACTCCATAGAAAAGGAGCCTCTTCCCTGGGTCTTGGAGCGAATGTCGGTCGCATAACCAAACATCTCAGCCAAAGGCACCCGAGAGGTAACCTTTGTCACACCGCTCTGTGAGCCCATTCCCTCAATCTGACCGCGACGAGAGTTTAGATCTCCCATCACGTCTCCGAGGAAGTCTTCTGGAGCTTCCACTTCGACCTTCATCATGGGTTCCAAAAGAACCGGAGAAGCCTTCATCACTGCCTCTTTGACTGCCAGGGAGCCAGCAATCTTAAATGCCATCTCCGAGGAGTCAACGTCGTGATAAGAACCATCCACCAAAGTGACCTTTACATCAATTAATGGATATCCGGCTAGAATACCAGATTCGCAAGCCTCTTTCATCCCTTGCTCTGCAGGTCCGATAAATTCCCTGGGAATGGTTCCTCCCACAATTTTACTGACAAACTCAAACCCGGTGCCTTGCTCTGCGGGTTCAAGCTCAATCACGACATGGCCATACTGCCCTTTGCCACCGCTTTGCCGGATAAACTTCGACTCGGCCTTTGAAGGCTTGAGCACAGTCTCCCGATAAGCTACCTGCGGCGCACCGATATTGGCTTCAACTTTGAATTCTCTGAGCATGCGGTTGACCAGAATATCCAGATGCAGCTCGCCCATCCCGGCGATTACGGTCTGATTGGTTTCAGGGTCAATACTGACCTTAAAGGTCGGATCTTCTTCTGACAAAGACTGAAGTGCTTTTGAGAGCTTCTCCATGTCTTGCTTGGTTTTGGGCTCAACTGCGACCGAGATCACAGGTTCAGGTATGTATAGAGACTCTAGGACAATCGGATCATCGGGATCACAAATTGTGTCTCCTGTGAACGTATCTTTGAGTCCTAGTGCGGCCCCCAGATCGCCCGCTCGCATCTCATCTACTTCAGTTCGCTCGTCCGCTTTGAGAATAATCAGACGAGAAATTCGCTCTTTTTTATCCTTAGTCGCGTTATAGACGTAGCTGCCTTTCTTCAAGACGCCTGAGTATACTCGGATGAAAGTCAGACGACCGTAAGGATCAGCCATGATCTTGAACGCTAGGGCGGCAGCGGGCGTGTCATCATTGGCTGGCCTAACGCCAGTTTCGCCGTTTGGCAAAATTCCCTCGATAGGCGGAACTTCGGGCGGTGAGGGCAGGTAATCTACCACGGCATCGAGCAGTAGCTGAACGCCTTTGTTTTTGAAAGCGGAACCACAGAGCATCGGCACGAGATTGTCTTTGATGGTGGCCTGACGAATGCCATCCATCAAGACTTCTGCAGAGAGCTCTTCGCCTTCTAGATAGCGCTCCATCAAATCGTCACTGGTTTCGGCGATCGTTTCGACCAGTAAGGTGCGGTATTCCTCGGCTTGTGATCGCACTTCTTCAGGAATATCGGTTACCTGAATATCTGTCCCCAGATCATTTTCATAGATATGGGCCTTCATCTGCACCAAATCGACGACGCCTCTGAACTGGTCTTCAGCGCCGATAGGAATCTGAATGGGCACTGCTTTGGCTTTTAGCTGCTCTCTTACCTGCTCATAGACTTTGAAAAAATTGGCACCCGTTCGATCCATTTTGTTGACAAAGGCAATCCGGGGCACTTTGTAGCGATCCGCCTGTCGCCAAACCGTTTCTGACTGAGGCTGGACGCCGCCAACTGAACAGAATACAGCCACCACACCGTCTAGCACTCGCATAGAACGCTCTACTTCGATGGTGAAGTCGACATGCCCAGGCGTGTCAATAATATTGATTTGGTGATCGCGCCAGGTCGTAGAAATAGCCGCCGCCGTGATGGTGATGCCACGCTCTTTCTCCTGCTCCATCCAGTCGGTAACCGCATTACCGTCATGAACTTCGCCAATCTTGTGAACCACCCCTGAGTAAAATAAGATTCGCTCAGTCGTTGTGGTCTTGCCAGCATCAATATGCGCCGCGATGCCGATATTTCTAACGTCTTCTAATGAAATAGTGCGTGCCACACCAAACCTCCGAATCAGTCTGCTATGAATTACTATGAATAGCCGTAAATACTCGCTGTAGATACACGAAACAGCAGCCTACTCGTAGCTAAATCCATAGCTAAACCCGTAGCTAGATAATTATAGAACAGCAAAATGCTTATCAGCAGCCGTCTGTAGCTATGCCCGCTCGACCTGCAGAGCGTAGCTGATAATGAATAGAGTAGTGAACAGAGCGTAGCCAAAATGAGCCGAAGCCTAGCTAATGAACCAAAGCACAGCTAGCAAACGTAAATTCAACGCTAGGCAAGAATCTAGTAGCGGTAGTGAGCAAATGCTTTGTTTGCTTCCGCCATCCGATGAGTCTCCTCGCGTTTACGAACTGCGCCGCCTGTCTCATTGGCAGCGTCGATCAGCTCATTGGCCAGCTTCATCGCCATTGTCCGACCACCGCGCGATCGCGAGAACTGAGTGATCCAACGCAAAGAAAGCGCGGTTCCCCGCTCTGAACGAACTTCCATCGGTACCTGATAGGTCGCACCACCTACCCGGCGAGCCTTGACTTCTACTAGCGGCGTCGTATTGCGAACTGCCTGCTCAAATGTTTCTAGGGGGTCGCTTCCGGTACGCTCTTCAATAATTTTAAAGGCCCCATACAGAATTTTATTAGCGACAGACTTCTTACCGCTAAGCATGATTCGACGAGACATCATACTAACAAGACGGCTGTTGTAAACAGAATCAGGCGGGACGGTGCGTTTTTGAGCTGCTGAACGACGAGACATGAGGTGTTGACCCTAGCTAGTGGAAGAGTAGTGAATGTTTGCGATTGTCAGTATTAGCTAAGCGTGAGTGAGAGCCAATCTACCTAATGTGGAACGCAACGAACCTATCAGAGGTTGACGCAAGCTAGCCTCAGCATGACTGAGCTTGGTACACCTGAGAGGCCCACGATGAATAGGAAGACACTCTATCAAAATGAAAGCTTATCCTTTTGGCTTCTTAGCGCCATATTTAGACCGACTCTGGCGACGATCTTTAACACCTGCTGTGTCCAAAGTGCCGCGAATAATGTGATAGCGAACGCCAGGAAGATCCTTGACACGACCACCGCGAATCATCACTACAGAATGCTCTTGAAGGTTGTGACCGATACCTGGAATATAGGCCGTCACCTCAAAGCCAGATGTCAGACGGACCCTTGCAACTTTTCTCAAAGCTGAGTTGGGCTTCTTGGGCGTGGTTGTATACACGCGAGTACAAACACCACGACGCTGAGGGCAACTCTTTAGCGCAGGAGATTTGGTTTTTTTGGTTGCTTTTGAACGCTCAGTGCGAATGAGCTGCTGGATCGTAGGCATAAGGCGGGGGATTGTAACTCCGCAAAAAAGTTTTCATAGAGCCCGATAGTATCAAGGAAATTTTCACCTTGTCAATCAGGGCCTATTATTCTACCTGATTTTATATCGATATTTCTATGACTATATTCTATGTCGATTTGGATTAGGCCGATTGGAGCCAAAGTTGAGCAAGCGCCTATCGGGTTGCGAAAGCAGCGCCACAGCGGCAGCTTTCAGTGGCAAGAGGATTATTAAAGCGAAATGCGCCGCCAGTTAAATCTTCAGCGAAGTCGATTTTGAGTCCTTGAATACGAGCCAAGAGACTGCGTTCTACCACTAGCTGAATGCCATCAAACTCATAAATCTGATCTTCTGCTCCTCCCAATGCCG
Organism: cf. Phormidesmis sp. LEGE 11477; assembly: GCF_015207105.1. Lineage (GTDB taxonomy): Bacteria > Cyanobacteriota > Cyanobacteriia > Phormidesmidales > Phormidesmidaceae > Phormidesmis. Next base: position 72,639 of record NZ_JADEXO010000006.1, on the reverse strand, counting down.
GCTCCAAACTTAGTGCATAGGCCCATTCGGCGCAGCTACTAGGTTGCAAATTTAGTCTGCAAATTGCGTCGGGCTGCTTCTGTCTGCGACGCAATCGGTCTATTTCTTGACGGGCTGCGGTCGTGAGCTGAATCATGTGGCTTGGGCTTGTGGCAGCGATGATGGGGATCTGTATCGCAATTGTACGATCGGTGTGTCTGATTAGCGCCAGCGAGTCACCGAAGAAAGCACAGCAAAAAAGTAGGAAGCCTATTGGTTTCCTACTTTGAGGGATTGACGAAGGATAAATGCGAGACTGAGTTTTGAGGGACTAGCTTGCAGAAACTTTTAGCAGAGCCTGTACAACTCCTAACTCTTTCTATTATCTCTATTTCTTCTGACGAGCATAGTCGTCTTCGTAGCGAGTGATATCGTCTTCGCCTAGATACTCACCGTTTTGAACTTCGATCAAGATAAGAGGAATGACACCTGAGTTTTCGAGCCTGTGCGTGGTGCAAGCGGGTACGTAAGTAGATTGGTTAGTAGAAAGCATCGTTTCTTTCTCGCCGCAGGTGACTTTGGCAGTCCCAGAGACGACAATCCAATGCTCGCTGCGGTGGTGGTGCATCTGTAAGCTCAGACGGTGACCAGGCTTAACCTCGATGCGCTTGATTTTGTATCCGCTCGCTTCTTCTAGCACGGTAAAGGAGCCCCATGGCCGCAGCTCGGTAGCGGCGACGCCTTCAAAACCATTCGCTTCTGAAGAGTTGTCTACTTGTGGAATCTCTTGAACATGCACCATATTGTCAGTCTCCTGATTGCTGTATGAACGTAATTTCTGTAAACAAGATGTTCATGAATAAACATCTATGACCTGCGTATTCGTGACCGAAGGAAGCACATAGCAAGCCATCATGCAAGGTCTTATGGCTTTCGGTTGATTCTAGCAATGCCCTCCCCTGGTTCGTAAAGTGACAAAGGGCACAACTAGCGCTTCTCTATCAAGTCTTTATCCTTATCAACTGATATTGAAGTTCACTTGTAGGCTGAGGCTAACCGATCTCGAATCGATGAGTCGTGCGCTAGCCTATCAACTTGATTAGTTTTCCCCTGAGACGAATAGACCGATGCCGTTGTTGACTCTTGCTGCAGTGCGGGGATGTCGGTTGAGGAGCTGCCCGCCTAGATATAGGCTAGATGAACTACCACCGTCTAGATTGAGGGCGTCGACTGCCCCGAGTTGCTTCATGATGTAGGCTGTCTCGGTGAGAGTAGGACCTCTGCCGCCTACTCGATCGTGCATAGTGGCGATGATCCAGGTGCCATCTGCGGTTTTGCCAACGGCAGTGCGCGGCGCGGCCCCTTGTATAAAGTTGGTGCTGAAGCCTTCAAGCTGCGGGTTGAGAACAATGTTGCGATCGCGTACTAACAAAGGCCCACCGCCGATGATGTTGGGATACTGCTCAAAAACAGCAGGCTGACTTTGGCTACTGAGTAAAACGGGCGTACCCGGCTGGAAGCTTTGCCCAGCGGTCCGGTAGCTTCTCAGGGCTAATAGATAGCCACCGTCTCTAGGAATAGGCACGCTGCTCGATCCGGCCTTTCCCATGCTCTGTTGAGCGACGACTTCGTGATTCTGAACGGTGACGATGATCTCGTTATCTACAATCGGCGTATAGGTCGAGCCCCACCCTTCTGTATATCGGCCAATACCCGCTTTTACATAGCCGCTGTTGACAGCCAAGATAGGGAAAGCTTCCCCCACGCCTGTCGTCACAGACTCAGACAGCGTAAATCGATCCATCACTAGCTCACCGCTATCATTCCAGGCCATTGCACCTCTGCCTAGAATAGGCCCAGATATCCACTGCCCGGCGCTGCGGACTGCCCCTAGCGGTAGCTGGTTATTGCGGTTGAAAAAGCCAGCATTGACCGCGCCGATTGCCCGCGTCCGCTGTGCAGTTGATAAAATTGGTTCGATCCCAATAGCTGTGTTGTCCGCCGCGTGAATTGGCCTAAGCGTGAGGGCACCGGAACTAGGGCGAGCGATAAACATGTACACCGGAAAGCGATGCTGGTTGACGTTGACGTACTGCTGTCGCCAGCGTAGACCCGGTGCCCAAGCAACATCGCGCTCCACCATAGGATCGCGGCGAATATCAATCACGATCCTAGCGGGATTGCCCGTCGTCCAAATCTGAGGAGACGCGCCACCTTTGGTTTTGATTTTGAGAATAGTTTGGCCGTTAAGCGGCGCGACATCGAGCTGGGTAAGTAGATTGCCAGGTTTCGCTTTGAAGGCGCTAACCAAGTCCTGAGAGATATTACCTGTAACGGTGATGGTGTAGCCACTAGAGGAGTCCATGCGCCAAGTGGCAGGACCGGAGAGATCGACAACGATGCGATCGCCCCAGGTCTGTTTTCCTTGTCGGATGCCTGTAGTCTGGCTCTGCGGCATGGCTAGCTGCAGGGTGTTGCCCGCTATCTGCTGAGTCCAACCACTCGCTACGGCCAGATCGGTGATGTCTAAATAGCGATCGGTCGCGTCCCACCAGGCAGGTAGATTAATGACGCTATCTTGCGTGGTGGGAAACCAGCGAACCGGCTGCTGCGATTCCACCGTAGTGCTCATCAGCTCTACCCCAACGAGGCTGGCCATCGCCTGGCTAGAGATCCCGATGCGACCGTCTTTTTGCTGCCAGAAGCCAGTTAGCGTATGACCGTTTACTCTGATTCGGTTGCCCGATAGTCTGCTGGCGGTATTAGCTTTAGCTGCTGGGCGAAATGACGGCAGCTTAAAGGATTGAAAGGGCGTGAGATGAGACGAATGAGTCCCTGCTTCAGCCGCTTCTGGTCCGTTGGTCCTTGCTACGAGAAAATTGGACAGAGAAGTCAGTGAGCGCGGTAAATCAACCCCAAAAGAAGTAACGACGGCCCATCCCATTACCGTCAAAAACCCAAATGAGACTACTCGTTTGATCGGCAACCTACCGCTAGGTGACAAATCGGTCGATAGCTGGTGGGTAGCGTTGGATTTAGATGGCTTTGGGTGCATCAGCTCAATAGGTGATCGCTTGCGATCTTTCGTAGTGTGTTTATCAAACCAGGAACTAAGACTAATGTGCGATTGTGAGCGATCGCGTCTAGGGCTGTTCTTCAGGGTTACCTAAAACGGAGTCTACGGGGGAGAAACTTTTCAAAAAAGTTACTTGAACATTGGTTGATATTTCCCAATTTCCCAATTTCCTAGTAGTAATTCGTCAAAAATACTTACCCGAGTCTAGCCAGGTGACCGCTCAGCTAGCGAACTCGGTTTGCCAGTGTCTAGACTGGCTAGATAGATTCTGTCGATTCGGTATGTCCTATCTACCTATCCTATATAGACAGTACGTCCTACCTATATAGACAGTACGTCCTACCTACCCAATAGACAGATAGATAGCTGCGGCGCGATTACACAGATAATTTTTGCAGACAAAAGAGTTACCTGTGAACTTCACTATCGCTTAATGTTTCTATATAATCCGAAAAGAGGCTCTTCTTAGCATTGCCAAAGTTAGCCTAGAGGCTTTGCTTTGAAAGCAGATAGCAGTTAGCTAGAGCAGCTTACTCCCGTGTCGGTAAGCGGCAGGCGGGCTAGTTCGTTTCTTCTCTGGTTTTTCTAACCCTGTCCTTTTTAATCCTTCTTCCTTTCATCCGTTCTTTATTTCATCAGCAGGTAGTACGCGCGTGATTCTCAATCCGACCACTTTTCAGACCGATGTATTGGAGCCCTTGGGACCGAGCTGGCTTGTAGAAGAGCGAGATGCTTGTGGAGTGGGCTTTATCGCCGATCAGCAGGGAAAGGCTAGCCATCAATTGATCAAAGATACGCTGAGCGCTCTAACCTGCATGGAGCACCGAGGTGGTTGCTGCGCCGATAAGTATTCTGGTGACGGCGCGGGCGTGATGACGGCAATTCCCTGGCGTTTGTTTCAAGATTGGACAAAAGAGAGCGGACTAGAGTCTTTGGTGCCTGGAAACACTGGGGTGGCGATGGTGTTTTTGCCGCAAGAGGCCACAGCGGAGAAAGAGACGCGATCGCAGTTTCAAAAGGCGGTTGAAGCGACTGGTCTCACCTTTGTAGGCTGGCGAGAAGTCCCAGTTGAACCAGAGACGCTAGGGCCACTGGCAAAGGAATTTCAGCCAAGGATCGCCCAGGCGGTGATGACCGCTAGCGACCAGCAGTGGGATGATCTAGAGCGATCGCTCTTTCTAGTCCGGCGGCGATTTGAAAAAGCAATTGTTCAGCTGGCAAAAGACAGAAGCGAAGCGGACGCCCAATCTCTTTTAGAAGCCTACGTCTGTTCTATCTCTACGCGCACGATCGTTTATAAGGGCATGGTGCGCTCTGAAGTGCTAGGCCAGTTTTACAAAGACCTGCAAAATCCGGGCTATGAGAGTGCTTTTGCGGTTTACCACAGAAGGTTCAGCACTAATACCCTGCCTAAGTGGCCGTTGGCTCATCCGATGAGGCTGCTAGGTCACAACGGTGAAATCAATACGCTAATCGGCAATATCAACTGGATGACGGCTAGGCAGGCAGAGCTTTCTCATCCTATCTGGGGAGAGGATCTAGAGCTGCTTAAGCCGGTGGTGAATGCAGAAAATAGCGATTCTGCGAACCTAGATAACGCCATGGAGCTGCTGGTCAGATCTGGGCGAGGGCCTGCTCAGGCACTGACGATTTTGGTGCCAGAGGCCTATCAGAACCAACCCGAGCTAGCTAACTATCCAGAGATTGTTGACTACTACGAGTATTACAGCAGCATTCAAGAACCTTGGGATGGCCCGGCGCTGATCGTTTTTTGTGATGGCAAACAAATCGGGGCAACCCTAGATAGGAACGGACTAAGACCCGCTCGATATGTTGTCACGAAGAATGGCTATGTAGTGGTCTCGTCGGAAGCGGGCGTGGTGGATCTGCCTGTGGAAGATATTGTCGAAAAAGGTAGACTCGGCCCCGGTCAGATGCTGGCTGTAAACTTTGAAGAAGGCCATGAGATTCTGCACAACTGGGAGATCAAGCAGCGGATTGCCCAGGCTCAGCCGTATGGTCAGTGGCTAGCGGAGCGGCGTCAAGAGATTGCGCCTCAGCTATTTAGCGAAGAGACTCGTTTGGACACGCAGACGCTGCTGACTCAGCAGACCGCCTTTGGCTACACCGCTGAAGATGTGGACATGATTATCCAGGACATGGCAGCTCAGGCCAAAGAGCCTACCTTCTGTATGGGTAATGACACGCCGCTAGCGGTGCTCTCCGACAAGCCTCATTTGCTGTACGACTATTTCAAGCAGCGGTTTGCCCAGGTGACCAATCCGCCGATTGACCCCTTGCGCGAACGTTTGGTGATGTCTTTGACAACTCAGCTGGGTGCTCAAGGCAACCTACTGGAGGAGCATCCTGAGCTGGCCAATATTTTGAAACTAGAGTCGCCAGTGATCAATGCCCCTGAGCTGACGGTGATTGAAGAGTCGGGCTTCGAGGTGAGTACGCTCTCGACGCTGTACAACATTGAAGGCGGGCCGACCGGTCTAGAATCGGCGGTGAAAGCGCTATGCGATCGGGCGGCTGCGGCAGTGAAAGCGGGCGCTCAGGTGCTAATTTTGAGCGATCGCACCAGTCCTATTAACACCCCTCAAGGTAATAGCCCTGAAGGCAACAAAAGCGAAACCACTCTCTCCCCCGAACAGACCTACATTCCGCCTTTAGTCGCAGTAGGCGCGGTGCATCATTCCCTAATTGCTAGCGGTCTGCGGATGAGAACCTCTTTGATCGTAGACACTGCCCAATGCTGGAGCACGCACCACTTTGCCTGCCTGCTGGGCTATGGTGCCACCGCAATCTGCCCCTATCTGGCGTTGGAAAGCGTTCGTCACTGGTGGGCCGATAAGAAGACGCAAAAGCAAATGGAAAGCGGCAAGCTGCCCGTTTCGACGCTCAACGGCGCACAGGCAAACTATCGCAAGGCAATAGATAATGGCCTGCTAAAAATTCTTTCAAAGATGGGAATTTCTCTGCTGAGCAGCTATCGCGGCGCTCAGATCTTTGAGGCAGTTGGTATTGGCGCAAACTTGAAGGACTTAGCCTTTAGAGGCAGTGTGTCTCGTCTAGGGGGATTGAGTATTGAAGAGCTTGCCCAAGAGACAATGTCTTTTCATGAGAAGGCGTTTCCTGAGCTGACGCGCAAACGCTTGGAGAACATGGGCTTTATCCAGTCGCGGCCATCGGGTGAATACCACATGAACAACCCGGCGATGACGAAGCTGTTGCATAAGGCGGTAGAGACCAAGCAGTATGACCACTACGAGATCTATCGCGAACAGCTAAAGGGTAGACCGATTGCGGCACTGCGCGATCTGTTGGATTTTGATAGCGATCGCGACTCAATTGCTCTGGACGAAGTAGAACCCGTCGAATCGATCATGCAGCGCTTCTGCACTGGCGGCATGTCGCTGGGCTCATTGTCTCGTGAAGCGCACGAGACGCTGGGCATTGCCATGAACAGAATCGGCGGTAAGTCGAACTCGGGCGAAGGCGGCGAAGACGCGGTCCGATTCAAGGTTTTAGACGATGTCGATGGCGAGGGCTTTTCTGATACGCTGCCTCATCTCAAAGGATTAGAGAATGGCGATACGGCCTCTTCTGCTATCAAGCAGGTGGCTTCTGGTCGCTTTGGCGTGACGCCTGAGTATCTGATGAGCGCTAGGCAAATCGAAATTAAGATGGCTCAAGGCGCAAAGCCGGGTGAAGGTGGTCAGCTTCCGGGTAAGAAAGTGAGTGAATATATTGCCTCATTGCGGAAGTCAAAGCCGGGTGTGACGCTGATTTCTCCACCACCCCATCACGATATCTATTCGATTGAGGATCTCGCTCAGCTAATTTTCGATCTGCACCAGATCAATCCAAATGCAGGCGTTTCGGTCAAGCTGGTTGCAGAAGTGGGTATCGGTACGATTGCAGCGGGCGTGGCTAAGGCAAATGCCGATGTGATTCAGATCTCTGGCCATGACGGTGGTACAGGGGCGTCGCCGCTGAGCTCGATCAAGCATGCGGGAATGCCGTGGGAGCTAGGACTGACTGAGGTGCATCGGTCTCTGATGCAAAATGGACTGCGCGATCGCGTTCTGCTGCGCGTCGATGGTGGTCTAAAAACGGGTTGGGACGTGATCATGGGGGCGCTAATGGGCGCAGAGGAATACGGCTTTGGCTCAATCGCGATGATTGCCGAGGGCTGCATTATGGCCCGCGTTTGTCATACGAACCAATGCCCGGTCGGGGTAGCCACTCAGCAGGAAGCGTTGAGAAAGCGCTTTTCTGGCACGCCGGGTAAGGTGGTGAATTTCTTCTACTTTATTGCTGAAGAAGTGCGGTCTTTGCTAGCTAAGCTGGGCTATCGTTCGCTGGACGAGATCGTCGGACGTGCTGATCTGCTTACGCCGCGTGATGATGTGTCGCTGGCGAAGACGAAGGCGCTAGATCTATCGGCGCTGGTGAAGCTACCGGATGTGAATGGCGTTGGCGAAGCCTCTCCGCAGGAGAATCGCACCTGGCTAGATCATGGCGATGTGAATAGCAACGGTAATGTGCTTGATGATCAGATTTTGGCGGATGCGGATGTGGCTGGTGCGATCGCGAACCATACCTCAGTAACTAAGACTTGGGATGTGGTCAATACCGACAGGGCGGTCGGGGCTAGGGTATCGGGTGCGATCGCCAAGCAATATGGCAATACCGGATTCAAAGGCAGTCTTAACCTCAACTTCAACGGCAGCGTCGGTCAAAGCTTTGGTGCTTTTAACATCGCTGGGATGACGATGACCCTGACGGGTGAAGCCAACGACTACGTCGGCAAAGGCATGAACGGCGGCGAAATTGTGATCAAACCGTTTGAGAAAGCTACCTACAAAGCAGAAGAAAACGTCATCGTCGGCAATACCTGCATCTACGGCGCTAGCGGCGGCACTCTGTACATCAACGGAATTGCGGGCGAGCGATTTGCCGTTCGTAACTCTAAAGGCGTGGCGGTATTAGAAGGGGCAGGCGATCACTGCTGCGAATATATGACTGGCGGTGTGGTGGTTGTCCTTGGCGGCGTTGGTCGCAACGTTGGTGCTGGGATGACGGGGGGACTCGGCTACTTCCTAGACGAATCTGGTGACTTCCAGACGCGAGTGAATCCTGAGATTGTGCAGGTGCAGCGAGTGCGGAGCGAAGCGGGCGAGCAGCAGCTCAAGTCACTGATCGAAGCGCACGCAGATCGAACCGGCAGTGAGAAAGCCAAGCGAATCTTGGCCGACTGGAAGACTTATCTATCTAAGTTCTGGCAAGTTGTGCCACCTTCTGAAGCAGACAGCCTAGAAGCAGAAGTACAGCAAGAGAAGATGAGCACGACAGTTAGTTAGAAGCTAGTTAAATGAAAAGGATCTAATCGAAAAGCCTCACTCGTATTTGTTCGAGTGAGGCTTTTGGTCTTTGAACCTGTTTTAAGCTTGTGTTAACAGCATCTTGACGCGATTAGAGAAGAAACCTATCATTTACGGACTTTCGTTCAGAAATAAGTACACAGCGTTTGCTACTTTGCTCCACACGCTCATAACAAATTAGCTCCTTGCTTAGCCCTCAATGTTAGAGAGCAGGTGGTCAGCGAACGCATGGGTGTATCTAGTGCTAGTGACACCTGTATTCTTGCGATCGCCGTACGCCCCTAAGTTTTGGTAGGAAAGAGATGAAGTTCGCCCCTGTTGTCTTAGTAACGTCCCTGTTGTTAGCGGCTCCGGCCAGCGCTGACATCAACTATCTGGTGAAACCAGCCGAAGGGATTTTGACCGGACAAGGTCGGTTAGAAAATAGCGATGACAAATTGAACGATGGACGTCACTTCGATATCTGGCCTTTCTATGCCGAAGCCGGAGAGACGATTAGCATTGTTGTAGAAAGTTCAGACTTTGACCCGGTCGTTATGTTGACGACTTACGATGGCGAGACAGTCAATATCCTTGCTGAAAATGACGACGCTAACAGCAACACGACTAACTCTAAGCTGGACATCAACATAACGCAGAGTGGTGAATTCGTCTTTACCGTACTCGGCTATGACCGTTCAATGCTGGGAAACTATGCAGTTAACATCTATGAGGCCGCTCCTTCTCAGGCCACTATTCCTCAGCCTACTGAAACGAGTGCCGAGCGGTCAGCCAGAATACTAGAGCAGGCCGAGCGACTAAACCGCGTAATGGGCTCGGGTTCTTCGACGCTTCCTAACGATCCTGGGTGGACCCCTTAGAATTTGTGAACGCTTACAGTGGCCGTCAATCAGTGGCTGTTAGTGGCCTTTAGCCTTTAGAGCGGTGCCCCTGAGGAGTTCGCTGAAGTTGGTGGCTGACCATCAGCCACCAACTTCAGCGAACTCGACTTGAACTTGCCGGGTATGGAGCACCTGTGTCATCACAGTGTCTGCGTGATCGTCAGGTAGCTTCATTGAGCTGAGTCCAGGAATCATCTGGCTGATCTTTTGAATCTGGGCTGTGAGCATATCCATCACATCGCAGTCAAATTCAAACTGGGCCGAGAGTGCGCCTCGTTTGACCCTTTCTTTGATCACAGATTGCCAGGCGGGTTCTCCGGCCACCCAAGGATGCTCTTTGACGTTAATGGTCTCTGGCAAAGTGTTGCTTCTTTTTGGATATCTGAAGACCTTTTGATGTAGCTGAGCAGCTAGGTTCTCTTGGCAGGAAAGCGCAGTCGTAGCTGGAATGGGCGTCATCACGATCTTGGTAGCACCGAGTTGGCCAAGTAGTGACAGTAGCGCCTGTTCTCTTTCTTTGAACAAGATAGAGAAGTAGTCGGTAACAGGGTAGTACTGATTGATACGGGCTTTGAAAGGATGACGGCGATAGGTGCGACCTAGAATCGGATGACCAATTGGAAACAGCAGCGTCGAAGGCAGATCTTCTGGTCTGACGTAATCGACCAAACGCTTTGACCAGGGCGTTAGATTTAGGTTTGCGATCTGTTGAAAGAGAACACGAGCGTCGCGGTTGCGGTTGTGAATCCACTGAGGATCGTTGGGCTTTGCATATTTTTCTTGGAGCAGAGCGTTGATAGTCCAGAAAAGTGGCGCTACGGTCTGGGGCAAAGAAAGCGCCGTTAGAGTTGAGATAGAGTTGATTTCTGAATCGGTCAGGAATGAGAGCGCCTGCATGGCCCGTCTCAGCTCTATTTCGGCTCTGGCAATGTATACGTCTTTTTGACCTTGAAGGGCGATTTGCTTTGGCCTGTTGACCATATCGCCAGGGTTTTCGTCGTCGTCTAGGATGTGTAGCAGCGGTTTGAGCAGATGAGTGTCTGCTACAGGCTGAATTTGGCTGCTAGGGCGACTTTTAAGCGCAGCGTCGGATTGAACCGATTGGTGGGTGAGTTGACCCGCGCTCTGGTTGGATAGCTGGCTAGCGGCAATGCCCGTGAATTCGCGCTGACGTCTAGACATGATTACGGCTTACTGAGGACTTACTGAGGGCTAGGCACTAGTAATATAGCTGGCGATGCGGCCCTTCTTCGTAAGATGTGGCACTTTTTGTGAGAATGGATTCAGCCAGATGCTGCTGTTTGCTTTGGTGGCTACTTCGGTGGTTCTTCCGTTCGGTTGCGTACTGGTAACCGCTGAGCTTCAACCGTACAGGTTAGGAAAAAGTAAGGGAAAGTGGGTAAATTGGCTCTTCTCAGCCGGCGTTCATTTCCATCGGGTTAGATTGGGGCTAATAGGTCACGCTTTTTTACTGATTTATGTCTATGCGATCGCTCTTCACCGATATCTCGGCTGCCTTTTCTAGCGTTTATAGCGGCTGGATTCTATGGAATTTGTTCTTGGCACTGGTTCCTCTATTCCTCAGCTTTGTATTGTTTCGACGAGAAGCACTATCGAAAGCTAAGCTTTGGGGCTCAGTCGTATTGATCAGCTTGATCGGTATTGTCGGCGTTCAACCTCGCTTGCCCAGAATAATGGGAGCCCAGATGCGACTGATGAACGCGCTGATGGCTGGCGAGACCTCAGCGCAGCTCAAGGTAGCCTGGTGGGTCGCGTTAGTGCTGATTTCTATAGGCATGAGCTATTTTTTGTTCAATCGGCCTAGGAGCGCTCGGACTTTCTTGTGGTGGCTGGGGCTAGTTGGCTTTATTGCGTTTTTGCCTAACGCGCCTTACGTACTCACCGATATCATTCACCTGATCAAAGGAACTAGGGGAAGCGGTATTCAGGTCTGGCTGATTGTTTTGGTTTTCATCCCGCTGCATACGGTAGCTATTCTTCTAGGTTTTGAAGCCTATGTGCTTTCTATTCTCAACCAGGCTTACTATCTGAAGAAGAAGGGAAATGAGCGGTTCATCTTACCTTCTGAGCTATTGATCCATACACTAAGTGCTATCGGCATCTATCTAGGTCGTTTCGTTCGCCTCAATAGCTGGGACATCGCTACTGATCCAACCAGCGTGCTGATGATTACGCTCAATACTTTGACAAACAGGCGACCCGCAGCCGTTGTGTTTGTTACTTTTGTGATTTTGACGGTGCTGTACTGGATTATGAAACAGCTAACGCTAGGTATCAAGCTGCGTATCTATTACCGCAACCAAGGCATTGACGCACTCGATCTTTGATGAAAAAGATAGTTCTTTGGCAATCACAGCAAGGATTTAGAGCATGGTTTGGTCTAAAGGTCTGCTGAAGCCCTAACGGTCCACTTCATTGTTGACACCTGGCTGTCTTACCTGATTGATAAAGTCTGCGACAGGAATTCCGGTAATGACTCCTAAGATAATCCCTGTAACTGTGATTGCTAACAGGAAACGAGCGTGAGACATTTCTAACAGAAGAATACTTGTGCCTTGAATCAAATACATTCCTATCAGGCGAGGGATCCACAGCTCTGCGATCGCACTAGCCACTATCCACATCCATGCCCTACGAACGCGACGACGAAAGAAAAGCCACTGAAAGATGCCTGGAAACAAAGCTCCTACAAAAGCCAGCAATCCGACATAGAAGCGCATTAAAGAGTCCGATTCTCCAACCGTGTAGAAGAGAAATAGGAAATAGCCTTGCCTAAAAAGGTAAAAAGGGATTTCTCCTACTGCGGTTAGAACAATCCACCAATAAGCACGTTCAAAGTAGAGTCGTAGAATGAACCACTGACAGACTCCGACTATCAACCCGGTCAATAGATAGACCAGCACGAAAGCAATCGAAGAAGGACTAACAGCGTAAGTATCTGGTTGCAACAAAAAGTTTACTAGGAACAGGCTGAGAGTCGTTGCTGCAATCCAGCCATAGAAGTACTTTGATCGAAGATATTTCATAAGACGGTTCCCTATACAGCCGAAACAACTGCGTAAACGTTACCGCTACTTCTCTAGGTATCAGGACGCTCCACTGGGAAGTCGAAGCACTCGATCGGCTGGCTAGATAGGCGGATGACAGCCTGATACGCCCAATCTGCGGGAAGAACATCAGAGAAAGCAGAAGGAAACTGCCCTGGCCCGCAGGTGATAGACGCTGGGTCGTTGTTGGACTCTGTTTGAGAATCTTCTACTGGCACCTCGATAGGAGCAGGCGTTTGTCGGGGCGCTGCTTGAGCAACGTCGTTGGGTATGGTGCTAAACAATACAGAAGCGAGTAAGAACTCCATCACGCACAGTTATGTAAGGGTTTTCTTGATCGTAATTGACACTTTGAAAGATGAGTGGAGAGATAAATTACCGCGCTCTGATGACTCTGCTTACTGACAATTTTGACTACTGCGGCTTCGCTATAATCTGACTAGAAGGCTATTACATTGCTACTTATGACCGAACTTTTAGAGCAGGCGATCGCACAAATAAAAAGCTTGGATGCTGAGAAGCAAGATGCGATCGCAACCCTAATCATAGAAGAAACTTAAGCATGAAGTAGAATGGGACGCTGCTGCTAACTCTCAGAATCTATTAGCGGACCTAGCAGCCGAGGCAATGGCCGAATACAACGCTAGTCATACTCACGCTTAAAATTATCTCGATTAGCTTATTCGTAGCCCAGCGCACAGCCGTCTTTGCGTGGATCAGACCCACCGACTAATCCGCCTGATTCGTCCATCCAGATTGCCTGTCCGCCGCCGTGAGGAAGAACGGCTGGCAAGACTTTATGGCCAAGTTGTTTGAGCTTATCCGTGACGGCAATGGGAACGCCTCGCTCTACGGCGCAGGTTTCGCCATCGTGGAAGACTCTAGGAAAGTCTAGCGCCGACTGTACGTCTAGGCGATAGTCCAGTAAGTTGGTGAGAAAGTGTGCGTGACCCGTCGGCTGATACTGCCCGCCCATGACGCCGAAGGGCATGACGGTACGGCCTGCTTTTTTTAACATGCCGGGGATGATGGTGTGGAGCGGGCGTTTGTGGGGCGCGATCGCATTCCGATGCCCTTCTTCTAAGACAAACCCTGCTCCCCGATTCTGCAACACTACTCCTGTCTTTGGACTCACCAGACCACTGCCAAACCCGTGAAAAACAGAATTGATAAAACTCACTGCGTTGCCATCTTCATCGACAACGCATAGACAAACCGTATCGGGATGGGTAGGGAAGTCTGATTCTTCTAGTGGTGGCATTACACTATCTATACTGATCTTTGCTCGTAACTCAGCGGCATACTCCTTTGACAGCAGCCAGTTTAGGGGAATATCGGACTGGGCTGGATCGGCTACGTAGCGATCGCGCACTCCATACGCCAACCTCGCCGCCTCACATTCCAAATGCAGCCGCTCAGCGCTCAGCGGCGCGTAGTCCGTCAGGCTGCATTCCGAGAGAATATTCAGCATAATCAGCGCGGTCAAACCCTGACCATTCGGTGGACACTCAAACACGTCATATCCCCGGTACTGCGTGGAAATCGGCGTGACGTACTCGGCCTGAGGAGCGGCAAAGTCTTCTAACGTATGCAGCCCACCCAAAGACTTCAGATAAGCAACAATATCTTCAGCCACTTCCCCCGTGTAAAAAGCGTCTCGGCCATGCTCAGCAATCAGTTGCAGCGTGCGACCTAATTCTGGCTGCTGATGGCGATCGCCTGCCTTTGGAGCCTCACCGTCTACCAACAGCATTCGCGTTGCGTTGTCCGTCACCTGTAGCTTTCTTTTTAGTGACGCCCAGTCATAGGCCACTCTCGGATGCACCGTGTAGCCCTCGGTTGCCAGCCGAATTGCAGGTGCGAGCAATTCAGCAAAGTCCATCTGGCCATAGTCACCATGCAGCTTACACCAGGCATCTACCGCACCAGGAACGGTGACAGAATGCGGGCTTTGCAAAGAGATTTGCTTCATGCCCTGATCTAGAAACCAGCTTAGTTCAGCAGCGGCTGGCGCTTTGCCTGATCCGTTGAGGGCGATAACTTGATCAGAATCAGCGGGGGCGTAGAGGACAAAGCAATCGCCGCCGATGCCTGTGGCTTGAGGTTCGACAACGCATAAGGCTGCTGAGGCTGCGATCGCCGCATCCACCGCATTTCCACCAGAGCGCAACACATCAATTGCCGTCAGTGTCGCCAGCGAATGAGAGGTTGCTGCCATTCCCTTTTGAGCGTAGGCAGGAGATCGACCAGGTAGTTGAAAATCTCGCATCAGAAATAGTGGCTAAAGCTTCAAACTATAGCAATTTGCGTTTAGCTCGCACTATGATTTTCACCAACTAGCCTTGAGCTTGTGGCGTGAGTCAGTTTGAGCCTGACTAGATTTTTATCAATCAAGCAGCTTTTTTGCCGAATGAAATTATGGCTATTTGCTTCGGGTGTCGTCAGCGGTTTTGGCTACCGTAAGGATTTGTGGTGGCGATCGCCCGCTCTGTCTAAATAGTGGTAGATAGTGGGTAGCGTGCGTGTAGCCAATGAATTCTCGCTTTCCAATTCGCAAAATCTTGATCTTGGCGGCTAATCCGCAGAGTACTTCTCGCCTGCGGCTAGATGAGGAGGTGCGGGGGATTCAGCGGAGTTTGCAACTGTCGCAGGAGCGCGATCGCTTTGCACTGACGTCGGAGTGGGCGGTACGCACTGAGGATTTGATGCAGCTATTGGTGTCGCACAGTCCTCATATTGTGCATTTTTTGGGTCATGGGACTGGTGAGCATGGCCTGGTGCTAGAAGATGGTCGGGGGCGATCGCAGCTAGTGCCGACGCGGGCGCTGTCGCGGCTGTTTCAACAGGTGACGAGCGTGGAGTGTGTGCTGCTCAATGCTTGCTATTCGGATACGCAGGCGCAGGCGATTAGTCAGTTCGTCTCTTGTGTGGTGGGGATGAATCAGCCGATTGGCGATCCGGCGGCGGTTTGCTTTGCAAGGGGATTCTATACGGCGCTAGGGGGTAGCCGGTCGTATGAGGCGGCCTATGAGATGGGGCGGACGGCGATTGAGCTAGAAGGAATTAGGGAGGGGGCGACGCCTGTTTTGCGGACGCGGGCAGGGCGAGTGGTGGATGATGGGCTTCGGCCCCGCTCAGCCCTCGGTGATAGGGAGCGGGGGCAGGACGCTGGCAGGGTTTTTATTAGCTATCGGGATGAGGGAGTGGATAAGGCGCTGGCGCAGACGCTTTATGAGGCGTTTGTGGCGGCAGGGTATGGCGCGTTTATGGCGGCGGCGAGTATTCAGCTAGGGGAGAAGTGGCGCGATCGCATTGCTACAGAGCTGCGCCAATGTGACTATTTTGTTTTGCTGCTGTCGCCTTTGTCGGCGACGAGTGAGATGGTGACGGAGGAGGTGAAGCAGGCTCGGTCGCTGCGAGATCGGCGAGCGGATGGCTATCCGATGATTTTGCCGATTCGGGTGCAGTTTCCACTAAGCGATCCGTTGAACTATGAGCTGCGGGGATATTTACAACAGATTCAGCAGCGGGAGTGGCACTCGGAGGCGGATACTGCGGCGCTGATCGAAGAACTGATGACGTTGATGGCTGAGCGGGCTGCGTCTGGAGAAAGACAGCAAAAGAAACAAGAGGAACAACAAGAAAAACAAAGAGAGAATCTGTCGGCGACGCAGCGAGATATTTGGATAGAGCGTGAGGATTTGCAGGCAGCGCAGTTGGCCTCGGAGGCATCTGTCGAACCGGGCGTAGGTCTGGTGGAGAGTGTGGATAGGCCACCTTTGCCTGTGGCGGAGCCGGAGCTACAGCGCGAGCCGGGCGGTGCGGTGCAGTTCAAGACGGGGCTGTACGTGGCGCGGCCACCGACTGAAACAGACTGCTTTGCGGAGATTGAGCAGCCGGGGGCGTTGATTCGGATCAAAGCGCCGAGGCAAATGGGCAAAACGTCGCTGATGGCACGGATATTAAGCCATGCGCGGGAGCAGGGCTATCAGACGGTGCCGATCAGCTTTCAGCGGGCGGATAGCCGATTGTTTAATGATTTGGATCTGTTGTTGAAGTGGTTTTGTTCGCAGGTGGGCAGGCGGCTGAAGAAGCTGAGCGATCTAGAAGATTATTGGGTGGGCTTTGGTAGCAAGGACAAGTGCAATGCTTATTTTGAGGAGTGTTTGCTAGAAGAATTGGATGTGCCGCTGGTGCTAGCTTTGGATGAGGTGGATATGGTGTTTCCGCATCCGGCGGTGGCAGATGATTTTTTTGCGCTGGTGCGCTCTTGGTACGAGTCGGCCCGGTATGGCGATTTTGGTAGCGAGCTGTGGGAAAAGCTACGGCTGGTGATGGTGCATTCTACTGAGGCGTATGTGCCGCTAAATATCAATCAGTCGCCGTTTAATGTGGGGACGAATATAGAGCTAGAAGAGTTTGATCTAGCGCAGGTACAAGATTTGGCGGGGCGCTATGAACTGAGCGCGATCGCGAGCTATGCAGAGGCACTGATGGCGCTGGTGGGCGGGCACCCGTATCTGATTCGTAAGGCGCTGTATCATCTGCGACGAGAGGATATGACGCTGAATGCGCTGGCGGAGATGGCAGCGACAGAGTCTGGTATATACAGCGATCATCTGCGGCGGCATCTGTATGTGCTGCGCGACTATCCGGTGCTGGCAGAGTCGTTTCGGCAGGTGGTGAGCAAAAGCAGGCCAATAGAGATTGATGCGGAGGCGTCGTTTAAGCTGGAGAGTATGGGGCTAGTGCGGCTGAGTGGGAATGAGGCGTCGCCGCGCTGTGAAGTATATCGAGAATATTTCCGCGATCATTTGGAGGGATGACATGACCTATCTAGCAACAGACTACAAGCACATTCAGCTTGATGATG
Organism: cf. Phormidesmis sp. LEGE 11477; assembly: GCF_015207105.1. Classification (GTDB taxonomy): domain Bacteria; phylum Cyanobacteriota; class Cyanobacteriia; order Phormidesmidales; family Phormidesmidaceae; genus Phormidesmis. The sequence continues at coordinate 55,372 of NZ_JADEXO010000006.1, read as the reverse complement.
GCAAAGTGCCCGTTATCGAAGGCAGCACTATGAAAGTGGTAGAGCTAATCGCCTCGCACTTTGCCTATGGCTGGAGTCCGGAAGAACTCCACTTTCAATACCCTCACATCGCCCTTGGCAAGATCTACTCAGCGCTGGCCTATTATTGGGATCATCAGGTGGCTCTAGATGAAGACATGAAACAGCGGCTAGAGAAAGTCAAAACTCTTCAGCATCAGTCGCCACACTCTCGTATTGTCCAGGGCCTTAGGGAACGAGGCGTCATTTCTTGAGCATACCCTTCTATATGGATGAGAATGTTTTTCGTCAAATTACGGTCGGGTTGCGTCTGCGCGGTGTCGATGTGCTGACAGTACAGGAAGACGAGCGTGCTGGAATGGCCGATTCACAGGTGATAGAGCGATCTACTGAGCTTCAAAGAGTTTTGTTTTCTATGGATGATGACCTATTAGTATTAGCGCATCAGAGGCAAAGGGAAGGCATCGCTTTCACAGGAGTTGTCTATACTCATCCTCAAAGTATGAGTATTGGTGATTGCGTTAAGGAATTAGAAATCATTGCCAAGGCAAGCACTTTGGAAGAGGCTATGAACCAAGTTCAATATTTACCGTTTTAGGTATCTGGACTACAGGATAGATAGAGAAAGCGCGGCAATCAGCAACAGAAGGTGAAGAAATAGCAGATGAGTATGACTCCAGCTTATCAATATGTGACAGGCGGGGCGCTGCGGCGGGATGCGCCGACCTATGTGACGCGGCAGGCGGATGCGGATCTGTATGCGGCGCTGAAGGCGGGGGAGTATGGCTATGTGTTTAATTCGCGGCAGATGGGAAAGTCGAGCCTGCGGGTGCAGGTGATGCAGCGGCTGCTAGCGGAGCAGGTGGCCTGTGGCGTCGTGGAGGTTTCTAGTATTGTCGGGGCGGGGATGAGCGCCGATGAGTGGTATCTGGGGGTAATTCGGCGGCTGAGTCGGAGTCTGGGGCTGCGGGTGAAGGTGCTGCCCTGGTGGCGGGAGCGGGATGGGCTATCGCCGATTCAGCGGTTTAGTGAGTTTGTTGAAGATGTGCTGTTGGCGACGATAGAGCGGCCAATTGTTGTTTTTATTGATGAGATTGACAGTCTGTTTCAGTTTGAGTTTAACGACGACTTTTTTGCGCTGATTCGCTCGTTTTATCAGGAGCGGGCCGAGCATGAGGACTATCGGCGGCTGAGCTTTGTGCTGCTGGGGGTGGCAACGCCAGGAGATTTGATCAGGGATAAGCAGCGGACGTCTTTTAATATTGGCGGGCGGCTGATTGATTTGAAGGGGTTTGAGCTGGCGGAGGTGAGGCCGCTGGCGGCGGGGCTAGCGCAGCAAGCAGAGAATCCGACGGCGGTGCTAAATGAGGTATTGGCATGGACGAAGGGGCAGCCGTTTTTGACGCAGCGGCTGTGTCAGCTGATTGCTGAGTCGAGCTTTTCGATTGTGGCAGGAAGTGAGCAGGCGCTGGTGGCACAGCTGGTGCAATCTCGGGTGATTGAGGATTGGGAAGCGCAGGATGTGTCGGTGCATTTGAAGACGATTCGCGATCGCCTGCTGGCCAATGAGGCTAGGTCGGGGCGGCTGCTGGGTCTGTATCAGCGGATATTACAGCGCGGAGAGGTGTCTGCGGAGGGCAGCGATGAACAGATCGAGCTGCGGCTGTCGGGTCTGATTCGAGAAGAGGCGGGCTGTCTGCGGGTGGCGAATCCGATCTACGCGGCGGTGTTCGATCAGGGGTGGGTGGATCAGGTGCTGCTGAAGCTGCGGCCCTATGGGGCAGCGATTGCCGCTTGGCTGGCGTCTGAGCAGACAGATAGCTCGCGGCTGTTGCAGGGGCAGGCGCTGAGAGATGCGCTGATATGGGCAAATGAGAGTCGAAGCCTAGACGATGAGGATCGGCTGTTTTTGTCAGCAAGTCAGGCAGTAGAACAAGCGGATACTCAGACGCAGCTAGAGGCAGAGGCGGAAGCGAACCGGATCTTGAGTGAGGCTAGGGCGCAGGCGGAGACGGAGCTGGCGCAGGCGGAGACGGAGCTAGCGGAGACGCAGGCGGAGACGGAGCAATTAGTCGTACAGGGTAGAAAAACCCGGAGAAAAACGACGCTGGTTGCCGGGATTGCGATTGTGGCAGCAACGCTGGCGACGCTGTGGGGCGGGCAACGGGGACTAGAGGCAAATTCTGCTCGGCAGGCAGCAAAAAGCGCTAGGGAAGCAACCGAGGCAGCGCAAGACGAAAAAGCAGAGATTGAGCTGGCAATGGACGATGCCGAGCAAGACTTGAAGCGGGCGGAGGGGGATGTCGGGACGGCTGAGAGAAAGCTGCAAACGGCTGATAAAAAGGCCATAGATGCAGAGCAAGCCGCCCAGGCAGCGCAGACGCAGGTACAAACCGCTCAGAGGCAGCTAGCCACTGTGAATGCTGAGAAACAGCAGGCGCAGGCGCAGGCGCAGGCAGCCACACAGGCAACTCGCACAGCAGAGCAGGCACAGCGAACAGCAGAAACACAGGCACAGCAGGCTGAGCAAACCCTGGCAGAAGCCGATGTAGCGCTAGCAACCGCTGAAACAGAGCAAATCAGAGTAACCGCTAGCCTAGAAAGAGCCAAAACCGGCTTAGAACTGGGACGAGAGAGCACTTTTGCCCTACGAAGATTTGAGCGTCAGCCCCTGAGCGGTCTGCACTTGGCAATGTTAGCAGGACAGCGGCTAAAAGCAGAAGAATCCGCCGATCTAAAAGATAAGTATCCTACCTACAGCCCGATAACGATATTAGACAGCATTTTGCGAAATATCCGAGAGCGCAATCAGCTTCCGGGCCATCAATCCTTAGTTAGAAACGCCAGCTTCAGCCCGGACGGCAGCCGCATTGTGACTGCCAGCGATGACAACACAGCGCGGGTATGGGATAGCCAGAGCGGCGAGCTCATTCAAGCGCTAGAAGGCCATCAATCCAGTGTCACAAACGCCAGCTTCAGCCCGGACGGTAGCCGCATTGTGACTGCCAGCGATGACAACACAGCGCGGGTATGGGATAGCCAGAGCGGTGAGCTCATTCAAGCGCTAGAAGGCCATCAATCCAGTGTCATAAACGCCAGCTTCAGCCCGGACGGCAGCCGCATCGTGACTGCCAGCGATGACAACACCGCGCGGGTGTGGGATAGCCAGAGCGGCGAGCCCATTCAAGCGCTAGAAGGCCATCGATCCAGGGTCACAAACGCCAGCTTCAGCCCCAACGGTCGCCGTATTGTGACTGCCAGCTTTGACAACACCGCGCGGGTGTGGGACAGCCAGAGCGGCGAGCCCATTCAAGCGCTAGAAGGCCATCAATCCAGGGTCACAAACGCCAGCTTCAGCCCGGACGGCAGCCGCATTGTGACTGCTAGCGCTGACAACACAGCGCGGGTGTGGGATAGCCAGAGCGGCGAGCTCATTCAAGCGCTAGAAGGCCATCAATCCAGAGTCATAAACGCCAGCTTCAGCCCGGACGGCAGCCGTATTGTGACTGCCAGCGATGACAACACAGCGCGGGTATGGGACAGCCAGAGGGGTGAGCAAATCCAAGCGCTAGAAGGCCATCAATCCAGGGTCAGAAACGCCAGCTTCAGCCCGGACGGCAGCCGTATTGTGACTGCCAGCTTTGACAACACAGCGCGGGTATGGGATAGCCAGAGCGGTGAGCAAATCCAAGCGCTAGAAGGCCATCAATCCTTAGTCACAAACGCCAGCTTCAGCCCGGACGGCAGCCGTATTGTGACTGCCAGCGATGACAACACAGCGCGGGTATGGGATAGCCAGAGCGGCGAGCTCATTCAAGCGCTAGAAGGCCATCAATCCTTAGTCATAAACGCCAGCTTCAGCCCGGACGGTAGCCGTATTGTGACTGCCAGCGATGACAATACAGCGCGGGTGTGGGATAGCCAGAGCGGCGAGCAAATCCAAGCACTAGAAGGCCATCAATCCAGGGTCACAAACGCCAGCTTCAGCCCGGACGGCAGCCGTATTGTGACTGCCAGCGATGACAACACCGCGCGGGTGTGGGATGTTGTTTCCGATTTGGATGGGCTGCTGGCTGCTGGCTGCGACTATCTGACGCCTTACTTCACTAACCATCCTGAAGAGCTGGCAGCATTGACCATCTGCCATACGCCAGCGCGTAAGCTGACTGCCGCGCCTGCCTATGTACGCCAGGGCGATGTCTTGGCAGGACGAGGCGAAATTGATGAGGCGATCGCACGCTACCAAGCAGCCCTAGACTGGAACTACAGCCCAGCATTCGACCCAACCCAGCGAGCTAACGAGCAGTCTGCGGCTGAAAACCAAAGATAGACCCACGGCGCTCCAAAGTGACAAAGAGGCGATGAAGACAACCGCCTGACGACATCTCAAAATCAGCTTATTCTCAATCACTAGAGTGATGATGCCAAATCACGCTCTAACCACAGAACTCAATATTGCCTAAAGCGACATCGGCAGGTGTACCATCACCGTACCGACGGCTAACCCAGAGGATTGACGGAGAATTCAGTGGGCTAAGGATAAATGGCTGCATCGGCTAGAGGTGATCAGCATATGCAGTATTTTTTCCTTACTTTGACGCTAAGTAACGTCAGTTCGGGATAAGAATAGCGACGAAAAAGGATAGGTAACTTCTCGCGGCGAAGAAGTTGCTCAATATTTCTTGCATCTGATCTTCTCATGGAAAGGATGCGGTTTGGTTTTGGTATATTTCGCTACGCTTTCTTAAAATGAAGATGTTCAAAGAAAAACTATAGAGGGTGTAAATCATATGAAATTTGCTGCGATCGCTAATTCTCTCCAAGAGCGAACCAACTTCACTCATTTGCTGCGTCTCTCTACAGCGCTTGAGAGTGCCTATGGCGCTGGTGTGATGACAGCTAACTCCAAGCAGAAAGCTAAAGCCGATGAGGGCTGGACGACCACGCAACTGTTGGCACTGTCCAATTCAAAGAATCTTTTCAGCTAGCCGCTGCGGTCAGCCCTATTCCTGAGCGATACATTATGCTCGCAGGATTGAATCAACGAAGAAGAGAGATCTGTCACTACGAGCAGATCTCTCTTTTTGTTAGCTCGGTTTTGATAGGGCTGCGATCGCAAGAAAGCTTCCCAAAACCTACTCTACCCTAGACAGCGCTGGGGCTTCGCTCTCTATGATCTGAGCATTAGCAGGCAGGCGATCTTCTTCAGACTTAGGTAAGACCAGATTTAGAACGAGCGCGCAGATATACCCGACTGAGATACCCGACGATAAGACAGTCTGAACCTGGTCAGGAAATCCAGCTAGACCTTCTGGAACAAAGGTTACGCCTAAGCCTGTTGCTAAGGATGCACCCACTATCACCAGCGCCCGGTTAGTCATATTAATCTCTCGCAAAATGTGGAACCCGGCAACTGCAACAGTGCCAAACATCAACATAATGGCGGCTCCAAAGACCGGTGCTGGAATGGCCGTAAGCATGCCTCCGATAATCGGAAAGAAGCCTAGAAAAGCGAGAATACCCGCCACGTAAAACTCAATGTATCGACTGCCGACACCTGTAAGCTGAATGATGCCGTTGTTTTGAGACAGCGTCACGGTTGGTAGCGTACTACAGCAAGACGCTAAGAACGAATTGCAGCCATCTCCTAATAGGCCGCTCTTTGGTCGGAAATTGCCATTCTTTGGGCGGCGCTGCGAGTCTTTTCAGAGATTGAAATATGCTCTGTGGCTGCGGCGAGTCCATGAGCCGGCATGTTGGCGTAGATGCATTCACAGTTGGCGGGATCGATTTTGTAGGTCTCGTGCCAAATGCCAACGCTGCCGTCGTCGCCCACCTCTTTTCTGAACTTTTGCCAAGCTTGCCAGTGCGGATCGTCATCGCTCCGGGCAAAGCGCGTCAAATCTTCAAAAGAGCGCCAGTACGTAACCATGCAGGTCTCCAGCGGCCATACCCGAAAGAATGGCCTAGCACCCAGCAGCCCTTTGTCTGGATGTTTGATGAGGGTCGCTAGCATTGGCCCCATCGCCGCTGCAACAGAAAACCATTTCTTGATCGCCCAAAAGCGATTGACTCTCATCCCAATGAGAAAGACGACACAGGGCTCGGAGACGTTTGCTGTGTAGCGACCGGGAAAGATGTTGTCCATAGTTACCTATCCTTGTTTGATTGCTCAGTTTTTCTAACTGTTTAGTTTTGACTTGGGCCTGGGTTCTAGAGAGTCACTTTAAGCTAGATCAGGGTAGAAACCGGGTAGATTTGCGGTGTGAACTGTAGAAGAGCCCGTTAGATTAGTTGCTAAGTTTTTAGCGCCGATACGTGCAATTCCTATCGAAGTCACATACTACGCCCAGTTGCTTGATATAGGATGTATGCACTTTTTATAAAGTACATGTAGTTCCAGAAAATTGTTCTTTGCAGCAGTTCGCTTATAGCCTTCTATGTCATCTGTATCAAGACCATCTGTATCAAGGGATTCCACGTCAAAGAATTCCACGTTTTCTACTTTCTCTGCGCGCTGGTCTGCTAAAGCCTGTGCGCGGTTAGGGCTGATGCTGGCAGCTTTATCTTTAGCCTCTATTAACGGGCAGAGCGCTATTGCTCTAGAAAGTGGAATTGAAGACAATGCTTCACTGCTTTCAAAAGAAAAGGCAGGAGAGGCGATCGCACAAAACGCAACGAGCACTAAGGCTGAGGCCGCTAATGCTGGCGTGCTGGACGCGATCGCAGCTTCCCAAGTCATCTATCTAGCAGAAACTCACGACAGTAGAGCCGACCATATTGCTCAGCTTGATATCATCAAGGCGCTAGATGAAACGAATGAACTCGCCATCGGCCTAGAGATGTTCCAGCGACCTTTTCAGTCCGTTCTAGACGATTACCTCGCTGGCATCATTTCTGAAGCAGACCTAGTGAAGCAGAGTGAATACGAGACTCGCTGGGGCTTTGATTGGGAGTTCTATGCGCCGATTATTCGCTATGCCAAGGACAATCAAATCCCGGTAATTGCACTAAATGCACCGACAGAAGCCACCCGGCAAGTTGCCCGCGAAGGGCTAGAAAGCTTGGAGGGAGATCTGCTGAAGTATGTCCCACCAGTGGCTGAGATCGACACCACAGACGAGGCGTATCGAGCTTCTGTAGCCCGCGTTTTTGGCGCACATGGCCATGGCAGCAGCCTTAGCTTTGAAAACTTTTTTGCAGCGCAGGTGCTGTGGGACGAAACAATGGCTGAGAGCGTCGTCAGGCAGCTAGAGAAGGAGCCTGAGCGGCAGATAGTCGTCCTGTCGGGGGAAGGTCATATTGCTTTTGACTACGGCATTCCTAGCCGCGTAGAGCGTCGCCTGCCTGATATCGATCAGGCTAGCGTTCGACTGAGTACGGTTGATCAACCGATAACGCCTAACTTTACTGATTTCGTTTGGATCACGCCGTAGACCAAGCGCTGTAGATCAAAGCGTGAGATTCGACCTTCGACTTCGCTCCGTCCACGGGAGTGCAAGCAGCTCGCGGCGTTCAAGCAACCTGTGAAAACTAGCTCTTAGGTTGAATAGCTTCGGCGGCTTTTGATGCCCGCAGTTGACCACAGGCGGCGTCTTTTTCTAATCCACGAGAATAGCGAACGCTCACGGCAATGCCTTTGTCTTTGAGCTGCTGGGTGAAGCCTTCGACCCTGGCTCTGCTGGGGCGCTGGTAGTCTACTTCGCTGATGGGGTTATACGGAATTAGGTTGACGTGGCTTTGAAAGCCGCGCAATTCATTGGCAAGTTCTGCGGCATGTTCGGGTCGATCGTTGAGGTCGGCTAGCAAGATATATTCAAACGTGACTCGGCGACCTGTCATCTTGACATAGTCTCGGCACTCGTCTAGCAGTGTGGATAGTGGGTATTTCTCAGCGCTGGGAATTAGCTGAGTTCGCAGAACTTGATTGCTGGCGTGCAGGCTTACTGCTAGGGTGATCTGCATTTGCTGCTCGGCCAGTCTGCGAATATGACCCGGAATGCCGACGGTCGAGACGGTGATCATCCGCTGGCCAATGCCGATATCTTGATTGAGCGATCGCACCGCCCCCACCACCGCCTCTGTATTCAGCAGCGGCTCACCCATGCCCATAAAGACAATGTTGCTTACCCGCCGCTGAAAGTCTGCTTGAACCGTCAGCACCTGATCGACAATCTCGTAGGTTTCTAGGTTGCGCGTAAAGCCGCCTTTGCCCGTCGCGCAGAAGTCACAGCCCATTGGGCAGCCGATCTGCGAGGAGACACAGACCGTGAGGCGCTTATCCGAAGGAATGCCGACCGCTTCTATAATCAGGCCGTCTTTGAGCCTAAGTAAATATTTGACGGTGCCATCAGGTGATTCGGATCGGTGATGGATATGCGATCGCCCCACCGGAAAATCCTTTACCTCGGCTCGCCATTTCTTGGAAAAGACAGTCACCTCATCTAAGGAGCGAATGCCCTTTTGATAGATCCACTGATGCAACTGCTTGCCCCGGTAAGCAGGCTGACCGCACTGCACTACCCACTCAGTCAAAGATTCGACAGAACGCCCTAGCAGAGGGACTAATGCTATTTCTTTGACCGCTATCTCTCCAGAAGAGAATTCATCGGCTGGCGGATCAAATTTTGAATCCAGTAACGGCTCCGTCATCGCTGCTGTCATCGCGCTCCTGTCGTGATCTTATTCTTTGTTAGCTCTACTAATATCGCCGTCATTCATCAGATCGACGAGTCCTTCTGTCAGTGCCTTGGGGTCCATGAACAGGACTTTGGAGTTGTCGCTTTCGCCGATCTTTTGATTAGCCGCGACATAGCGCTGAGCCAGCAGGTAGTGCAGGACTTCTTTGCCGTTTCCTGTCGCTGCGATCGCCTCAGAAAGCAGGCGCATTGACTCGACATCTGCCTGCGCTTCCGAAATCTTGGCATTCTTCTCGTAGATCGCCGCCCGCTCTTTTTGCATCGCATCTAGTACGTTCTGCGGCGGGTCTAGCTTTTGAATCTCAACCCGGTTTACTTTTAGCCCCCAGGGCTCAGTCGCCTGGTCTAGCTCCTTTAGCAAAGCGCGGTTGATCTCATCGCGCGAAGAGAACAGGCTTTGAAAATCCATCTTGCCGACCTCAGAGCGCAGCGTTGTAATCACTAGCTCCTGCATCGCAAACTCAACGTCCTCAACGGCATAGTAGGTTCGCTCTAGATCGTAGATTCGCCAGTAGATGATAGCATCCACTTCTAGGTTAACGCTGTCTTTGGTGATAGCCCTTTGCGGCTTAATATCTAGCGTCTGCTCTCGCAAAGAATCTTCTAGCACCACCGATTCTACCAGCGGCACAATCATATTCACTCCTGGTTCGAGCCGGCGACTGTATTTGCCCAATCGCTCTACTAGGGCAGCATTACCTTCTTTGATAATTCGCACTGAGCCGACGGTGTATCCAGCAATCAAAAAAGAAAGAATGGCCAGAATTGACGAAACCATGAGTGGAAACTCTACAAGTGTGCTCTCTAGCTGTGTGTTCTCTAGTTAACACGTTTGACTCAAAAAGTATATCCCTATCGCTTGAAAATGTGAGCTTTCTCCCTAAACGATCCTCTGGTGCAGGCTACTCGCAGTGCGGTCGAAATTAGTCAGCAAGAAGCGGGCATAGTAAGCCTATATAGCTTTGGCTACTTAGCTCTGTACATTTCTAGAGTGTGAAACCGTTGATACATACCGTTGATACATATAGAGCTAAGTAGCAGCCGTCGTTCGGATGCATCTGAACGACGGCTATAGCTTAAGAAAGTCAGCATTCTCATCTGAAAAATCATGAGTCTTCCCGCCGTTGCTCACAAAGCCTTTACGCTCGGCATTTCAATCAGCACCCCGGTGAATGTCCTTTGGGCAACAGTCGGTGTATCTATAGGGGCAGCCAGTTGGTTGAGCATTGCGCCTACTGCTCTAGCTCAGGTCAATACCGCCGATTACGTTTGCTATCTTCACGGCTCAGACGGTCGGCACTATGATCTTAGCGCGCTTTGTGGTGCCTCTGATACCCAGGCTGGCGAAGCTGAACAAGCGGCTTTAGAGGAAGCAGCCCTAGAGCCAGATCCTGAAACGGATATCGATGAAGCTAATGGCGAAGTGACCGATGCCGCCCCTGGTATTGCCGATACCGATCAGTTCAGCAGTCCGCTGTCGGCAGAAGAAGTCCTACGCACTATCGACGATGCTACTCGCCTGCTGAACGCCCCTAATTCTACTAATTGATAGCTCTGCGTATAGCGATCGCAAGATTCTCAATCTGCTCGGCGACTATTCTCCAAGCGCTTTCTCGAAGTTAAGCGGCTGAATGTAGCAAAGGTAGCTCAACGATGAAGGTGGTCTGATTCATACCGCTATCGACGGTAATCGTGCCCTCTAGATGTTCTACTAGCTTTTCGATTAGGGCTAATCCGAGTCCTGTGCCCCCCTGCTTCCAAGGATCAGCGCTAGGAACTCGATAAAACTTGTCAAAAATGCGATCGCGCTCTTCTTCAGCTATTTCTACCCCTGTGTTCGCTACCCGAATTTTCATCGAATGGGGCCCGCTTGCTATATCAACCAAAATGGAATGCCCAGGCGGCGTGTACTTACAGGCGTTGTTGATTAGCTCTGTCATAATTCGCTCAAGGCTAGCGAGATCGGAAGTCAGTTCAGGTGACTTTTCATCAATCTGCAGCGTTAGCTCCTGCTGCCGGTTAGCTGCTCTAGGCTTGAAGCTGTTGACCAGACCCGGTAGCCAAGCAGAGATGTTAATCGGCTGGATCATCATGGGATGATTGCCCACATCTAGACGCTGCAGATCGAGCAAATCGTTAATTAGACTAATTTCACGTTCGCATTCTTCGTTCAAAACGCTGTAATAGCGAGCTAATCCTCTTTGTGCCTGCGGTTTTTTCAGCGCCTCTTGGTCAATGCCATATTCCTGCTGCAAGGTGATACCCAGCATCTGGATGGCAACTTTCATACTGGTCACGGGCGTACGCAGCTCGTGAGAAACGGTGCTTAAAAAGTCGTCTTTTAGCGTATTGACATGCTCTAGCTCGCGGACTTGAGATTGCGATTCTTGGTAGAGCCGAGCCTGGCGAATGGCGATTCCACACTGGTTAGTCACTTGCTGCACCAGCCGAATTTCTGATTCAGAGAACCATCTGCCCTGATCGTTAATTAGCCACAGATCGCCTAGCACTACCCTATCGTCCTCGATGGGTGCGGCAAACATAGACACTCGCCCCCGCTCTGGATTAGGAAAGATCGAGCAAAACTGTAGATACTGCCCTGCTAGTAAGAGCTGATAGACCTCGGGGTAAGCCTCTAGAGAAGATACTCGACCGCGCATAGGAGCTAGCCCTGCCGCGCATTCGTGCAAGACAGTCGAGGTGCCCTGCTCTAAATCGTAAAGTGCGGTGTTGGCAGCTTTGGCATTGAGGACTTCTACTAGCTCATTAACCGCTGTTTGTAGAATCTGCTGCTCGTCTAGGCTTTCTCTAACGCGGTCGGTAATTCGCTTTAGCGTAGATTCTAGCTGTTGGGCCTTGTGCAGCTCGGCTCGATTTGACGCTAGCCGCCGATGGAGAACACTGTTTTCCTCACGGGCGCAGGCTAGTGCCGTCATATTCTGTAGCGTATTAACTAGGGTGACAGCAGCTTTGTTCGTACTGTTTGTACCTTCGTTCGAGTCATCTATATTAAACAGTCGCCGATGTCCTACGAACTGCTGGATGCCGCTGGCCGTTTCAAACAGCAGCGGGGCGTCGCTTTGTCGAGCGCTGTCCAAAAAAAACTGGTCTTGCTGAGCGAGCTGTCTTGCTAGCTGCTGGGGTAGAAAGTCGGCTTCGCTGCGACCGATCATGGCATCAATGGGTAGACCCACAAGCGCCGCGCCAGCCTCATTGACATAGATCCATTGATGTTCAGCCGTCTTTACATAGACGGGCTGGGCGATCGCATCTAACATCTGCCAGATAGTGGTCGATTCAGATGGACTAGTTGATAAGCTCATTACGCAATTCGACCGATGCCGAGTACTGATAAGATGCCTGGTTGAACCCTCAAAATATAGATCATTCTTGATTGGTTAAAGCCTTGCCAAAGCATATTTCAGTGTAATCACGTGCAATTCTACTAACCCAATCACACAAGACCACTACATGGCCACTATCGTTTTATATAGCCTCTGCTACCTTTAAGCTATGCCGCCTCTTCAGCCATCAATCCCAGCCTCTGCTCGGGCGCTGGTCTCTCCCGAAACGAGCGCGCTTACTGCTGCCCCCTCACCGATTAGACTGGGCATTATGGCCTCTGGCAGCGGTAGCAACTTTGAGGCAATTGCTGCTGCGATCGCCGCTGGTACGCTCAATGCCACTATCGAAGTCGTCATCTACAACAATCCAAACGCTAAGGCCCCTAAAAGGGCTCAGCGTTTGGGTATTCCAGCTAAGCTGCTCGACCATCGTACCTTCGATAGTAGAGAGCAGTTAGATGAAGCTATTATCAGTACTTTTGGCCAGTTCAATGTGAGCTGGATCATTATGGCCGGCTGGATGCGCCGGGTCACGCAGCGCCTGATCTCTGCTTTCCCAGGGCAGATTTTGAATATTCACCCTAGCTTGCTGCCTAGCTTTCCAGGGACTCGTGCGGTAGAACAAGCGCTTCGAGCCAAAGTCAAGATCACAGGCTGTAGCGTTCACCACGTGGAGTTAGTCGTCGATAGCGGACCGATCATTATGCAGGCGGCGGTGCCCGTCTTGGCTGATGACAGTGTCGAAACGCTGCAGGCCCGAATTCAGGTGCAAGAACATTTGATCTTCCCGCGCGCGATCGCCCTTGCCACTGGGCAGTCTAGCGAATCAATCTAGAAGCCGTCTAGAAGCCGTCTTGAAGCTGAAATAATCTATACAAACAGCTTTAGTTCCGTAGGTTTAGTCCTGTAGCTTAGTTCTGTAGATCTCGATAGCTTGAGCGGATTGTTCGATGACGCGCTAGAGTTTGCTATTGCTAACAGTATTTATTCATCTCTACTTGCACAAGTTTGAGTGAATTACCTATTCAGTTTGTGTTGGTTTGAGTTGATAATTAAGCTGCCTTTAAAGATTTATGTCGCAATTAGCAAATGCCGTTGACTCAAATGAAAAGCTGGCCTGAAATGGGGGAAAAGCTTTTAACTGCTATTACGGATAGCGTACTCGTTGCAACATCTCTAGATCAATACTTTTACGGATTAAGGTAACGCCCGAAATTCCAAACTCGTAAAGCGAAATAGTTTCTTAAACGGATTGGATTACTAAAAATAACTGCTATATTTTATAGATACGTAAAAACGCTTAAGTACCGTCTGATGTCAATCTACAAAAGTTGTTTTGTCCGGGTTAAAACTCTATTCAAAGAAGATAGATACGTAAGCGATTGAAGGTCAAAATTCATGTTTAAGTCATTGGGTCTTGAGCAGTCGAGCTCTAGCATCAGCGAGGAAGCCCTCGAACTATTGGTTCGCACAGCAATAACCCACAGGGAACTATCTCCTGGTGTCGCTGCTCAGATTGATCGGTATCGAAGCGGTCAGCTCACCTGCCGAGAGCGTCGGCTGCTCGCTATCTTGGATGATGCGATCGCAGGTGGCCATGTGGTTCCAGTTGATCTGCCAGTCGAGCTTTCTGCAGCGGCAATCTCATCCCGTAGACTGCTCTATAGCGCGATCTAGTTCACCCCTTTCGGCGATGCTTTGATGTTGAAGTTGTATAGGATAAGAGGCTAGTGGGCCAAGTAAGACCCCTCTAGCCTTTTTCTTTGGCTGATCTTACATTTCCGCTAGCCTTTTTCTTTGACCACCTCTCTAGTGCGCTCTGTACAATACCTTTGACTAACCCCCTTGAACTTTCCAGATGGATGCTCTTCTCTATGGGTATCCGTATCCATGTCCATCAGCTCGCACCCTTGCCGCGATCGCCTTTTTTGGTAATTTCTAACCATCGTAGTTTTTTAGATACGCCGCTACTGATGACGGCAACGGCTCAGCCGATTCACTTCGCCTGCCATCACTACATGTCTCAGGTGCCGGTGATGAGCGATATTGTCGATGCGCTCGGCTGTTTTCCACTCGATGGACCGAAGCAGCGCGGGCGAACATTTTTTAAGCAGGCGACTAGTTTCTTGCGATCGCAGCAGTCCATTGGCGTCTTTCCCGAAGGCACCCATCCCATGGTTGAAATTCCCTCTCCCGATCAGGTCAACGACTTTCATCGAGGCTTCGCTCACCTCGCTCTGCGTGCCCCTGTCGACAACCTCCAAATTGTGCCTACTGCTATCATCGCGCTCAAAGAGAAGCAGCAAGACACAATTCCCTTTCGGCTGCTTGGCTGGTTTGATCCTAGCGAGCCATTATTCCAGCAGGCAGGACGCCATCCGGCTGTAATCTATCGAGAAGTCGCAATCGTGATTGGTAGCCCGATCTCAATAGCAGATCTACAGGAACACTATCATGGCAAACAGGCCGCGCAAGTTGCCGCTATGCTAACCGACACCTGTCGAGATAAGGTTCAAACACTACTTAAAACAGGTAGCGCTTAAAATAGGCAGCTAGCCGGGCAAGCTCAGGTTTCATCCCTGACTAGGCGAGGAAGATTGGACACCGTCAAGCTAATAAAACCGAATACGGACCCTGTTACAAAGCCTGGCCGGGCGCTTTTGCGTCCTCTCTTTATCTATTTACCGGGAATGGATGGTACCGGCAAGCTGTTTCGTGCTCAGGCTAACAAGCTATCACGCTGGTTCGATTTGCGCTGTCTATCGCTGCCACCTCAGGAGCGGGCTGATTGGCCGACGCTGACCCATCAAGTCAGCGTGCTGATCGATCAAGAGCTAGGGAAAGATCTCGCCCCTTCAGGCCGCAGACGAGGGGTTTATTTGTGTGGGGAATCTTTCGGCGGCTGCTTAGCAATGCAAGTACTAACCCACTCACCTTATCTATTTGAAAAAGCGATCTTAATTAATCCAGCCTCTTCTTTTAGGCGATTGCCTTGGATGCAGCTAGGCGCATTAATTACCCATCGGATGCCCAGTTTGGTCTATCGCTATGGCGCGCAAGGGATCATTCCTTTTTTGATAGAGCCCTTTCGAGTAGAGAAAAGCGATCGCACTGCCCTGATTGAGGCAATGGGTTCAGTTCCTGCTAAAACCGCCGCGTGGCGCATGGATCTGCTAGGCAAATTCGATATAGAGCGGCTGCCGCTAGAACGGATGACGCATCCTGTTTTAGTGATTGCTGGTGGAAACGATCGGCTGCTACCTTCTAAGCGCGAAGCCGATAGCCTAGTAGCACGGTTTCCTAACGCCAAGAAGACGCTGCTACCCGAGAGCGGTCACGCCTGTTTGATCGAGAGCAAAACCGATTTGGCGGAGATTCTGCGGGTACAGAAATTTTTGCCTGATACCCTCTCTGCCTGATGCCATTTTCTGGGTATCACCATCGGATTAGGCCAGCGAGTTTTGAAATGGATATTGGGTATGCCAACATTCTCTATGCCAATTTCCTCTATCATTTATAAACTATAGAAACAACAAAAAAGATTAAGAAACTCCCCCATATACCCATGTCTAGACGACTTCTTGGCTGGTTCCGTCAGCTCGTTTGCCTTAGCGCGATCGCCTTTTTCACTCTGCAGCTATGCAGCGCTCCTGCCTTGGCTACGAGCTTATACAGCATGCCGCAAAGCCCCGATGGCAAATGGTTTATCGACGAAGCCTCTCAGGTTTCGCGGCTAAACGAAGGCAAGATTGAGAGCTCACTGGAGCAACTGGCTGAGGAAACGGGCAACGAGATTCGCTTTGTCACCATTCACCGGCTAGACTATGGCAAGACTATTCAGGATTTTGCCGATGAGCTAGCTGAGCGCTGGTTCCCTACTCCCGAAGCGCGTAGCAATCAGACGGTAATTGTCTTAGACGATGTCACTAACACTATTGGTATTAGCGTTGGCGATCGCACAGCTGAAACCATCGACCCAGAACTGGCGCAGAGCATCGTCGGCGAAACAATGAAGACACCTTTGCTCAAAGGTAACCAGTACAATCAATCCTTTTTAGGCGCAACCGATCGACTCGTCGCCGTGCTCTCCGGCGAGCCCGATCCAGGCCCCCCGGAAGCGTATGACGACACTGTTGACGTCGATCGAACCTACGCTACTGCTGAGGAAACGGAGGCAACTCGCGGATCTTCTACTACGGTTGTGATTGTTTTACTGATTGCAGCGACTGTGATTCCAATGGCAACTTACTACTGGTATATGTCGGTAGGCGGCTAGCAACAGACGGTGTAGGTATGTCTAGCAGGGTTACCTTAGCGCTACCCTAGGTAGATACCTTAGGCAGATGTTTTTCCTGAATAGAGTCACCTAGGAGAGAGGAGGCGCTTCGGATGATCCGCTATCCTGATTGAAGGTCAGTGCGCTGTTGCTTAGCGAAGTTGTACGGTGATAAGACTCTGCCGCAAGAAACCGCAAGATAGGGCATACGTTATTAATGGACTGGTTAAATCGACTGCCGCGCTGGATGGTCTGGGGCTTAGCCCTACCGATTTTGGCGCTAAATGGATGGGTAGCGCTACAGATTTTTGCCTATTTTCGGACCCAGTTCACGATCTTCTTGACAGCAACGCTGCTTTCTTTTGTGCTGAACTATCCTGTTCAGTGGCTATCACGGTTTCGACTACGGCGATCGCTTGCCATCTTGCTAGTGCTGCTAATTACTGTCTCTGTGTTAGGCGTGTTAGGCGTTATCCTAGTGCCGCCGCTGGTGGAGCAGCTCAACGAGCTGTCTGGCAGATTGCCTTCCTGGATAGACTCTAGTACGTCTCAGTTGGCTGCTTTCCAGAACTGGGCGGTCAGTCTGAATCTGCCAATCGATCTTTCCCGGCTATCAGCCCAGCTTCAAGCCAGAATCACGACCCAGGTTCAAACACTTAGTGCTGGAATTCTAGCGCTACTGCCAGATGCCATTAGTAGCGTGGTAGATCTAGGTCTGACGGTAGTGCTGACTTTTTATCTGTTGCTGCATGGTGAAAGGCTATGGGATGGGCTTTATCAGTGGCTACCAGACTCTTGGAATGCTAGGGCTCGACCTCTGATCAAGCAAAATTTTCAAAATTACTTTTTAGGACAGTTTACGGTTGCTCTACTGATGGGCACCGCGATGACGATCGCCTTTGTAGTGATTCAGGTGCCGTTCGGCCTGCTGTTTGGGATCGCGGTCGGCGTCATGGCGATTTTCCCTTTTGGCCCAGCGCTGAGCATTACGATTATTAGCTTCTTGACAGCGCTGAAGAGCATTTGGCTGGGGGTACGGGTGGTGACGGTGGCAGCGGTGATCGATCAGGTAGTGGAAAATGCGATCGCCCCGCAGCTGATCGGCGGCTTCGTGGGCCTCAATCCCGTCTGGATACTCGTCTCGCTACTGCTAGGCACCAAGATTGCCGGAGTTTTAGGGCTGATCGTTGCCGTGCCAGTTGCTAGCTCGATCAAGAGCATCTTTGAAGATCAAAAGATTCCGCCTTCGCCTTCACCTGATGCGATCGCCGAACCAGAAAGTCAGCCCTCCGACGGTTCCGCCCTGGCTTCTGCATAGATATCCCTCTAATTTTCAGAAGCTATGAGAATTTGCAGGACGACTCGCAAGAACTTTATAGGATAGGGGTTGCAGGCTGATTTAGAAGCCAATAGCTATTTGACCACTCGTAGCGGCATCTGACTATTCCTCAACTGGGTCAGCGTCGTGCGCCTAAAACCATATGTACTATGGCTCTCAAAGTCATCAGAGTGGCAAAGCCACCATTTAAGAACATCTTGCTCGTATTATCTGCCTAGCTGCACAGTGATCAACTAGGCAAACAAACCTTTAGCTAGCTTCCTACTCACAGAGTGATTACGGCAATATGTCAGAGCGTGGTCATGACTCAGCGGTGATTATGCTCAGTAGTCGTATCAAATCTCATACCTTTTGGGCCACTGTAAAATATGTGTCTCAAATGATGGCTCAAAATATCGTTCTTAAAAGGCCTTAGGCTTATTGAGCCACTAGATCGGCGACTTTTAATTCTGATAGGTCTTAAGCGCTTTGGTGATCGCTTCGATCTGATTTACCACCACCGAGATATGTCCTTCATTTGGATACATCACCAGCTTAGCCGTCGGGAGAGTCGCAGCAGTTCGCTTTACTAGCTCAAGCGGAACATTTCTATCCTCTTCCCCATAGAACAGAGTCAGCGGCATCCGAATCTCATCTAAACTAAAGTCCCACTTTCTAAAGTAAAGCTGAAGATCATATGCGGTTCCTCGTGTGCCTGAACGAAGTCCTTCGTTCAAAGCTTCACAGCTTTGCTCTATCCGACCTGGTGATTTTAGTACCGCGTAATCTGCCGCTGGAAGTGTTTTCTGAAGTGTTTTTAATATTTTGTCAGGAGGACCATTAAGCGATCGCTGCGTGAATTTCATTGAGGCTTGATACAGCCAAGGAAAATACTTGATTAAGAGAAAACCCCAGCGCTTGTATTCCAGCCAATCCGCAGTTGCAAATTCCCATGCGCCTGAAACGATGACGGCTGAATGTAATCGATGAGGAATCTTTGCAGTACAGGCCGCAGCATAGCCGCCACCCGACGAAATACCCAGCACTGAAAACTTGTCTAGCCCTAAGGCATTGGCGAGAAATATGACATCCTTCGTCCAATCAGAAAAGCCGCGATTCGGTTGAAAGTCTGACTGTCCTATTCCTGGACGATCTGGTGCAACCAGTCGTAAGCCTAATCGAGTAAATGCTTCATTGCCTAACAACAGGGGCTCTAAACGAGAAGTTCCACCTCCATGAAAATAGAAAACGGGATGCCCATTAGGGTCGCCGTACTCTGCATAGGCTAGCTGCCGATCGTCAGGTAGAGTCAGAAAATTTGTTGCCTTCATTGCGATCTTATCTCGATGGAGGACTGATACGGTATGAGTTGAGCATCTTGCTATTTGGACGTTTACGTTTCTCGCCTTTGCAGGCTGACCATGAACTAGAGGTTTCTTTATCGAGTCTGATGTGTGGGGGTTGGCCAGCTGCATGAGTGACAGTAAGAGTGGCTTCTTCCAGAATATTTAGTCGAGGAGCGTAGCTGACATCTACACAAAAAACGTTGGCACAATAACATGAATCACAATATCAGCTGTGAAATGGGCCAGCATTGCAGCTAAAAGTCCCTGACGCCAATAAAGCCAACCAAAAATCAAGCCAACCAACCCATTTTGAAGCAATACTACACCAATAACATTTAACGACAATCCATTCGCCATAAGCGCAAATTGAGGCAAGTGTGCTGCTCCAAAGAGAATCGCAGCAACTACGTTAGCACTCCAGAACAACGCTGTGCTTGAGTTTTCTATCTTCAACGACCAACTTCCTAATGCCGTCAAACTCGTCAGTACACCTAAGCGAAACCAAATCTCTTCATTAATGCCTGCGCCTATTGCTGCCAGTAGTCCGGGAAAGGAACCAGGTAGTTCAATATCTCTTACGCCGACTGGAAGGAAATCATAAAATGTTTTGTCGGAAACAACAACAAAGGCTCCGCACATAACACCTAAAGATAGTGCTAGTACTACCGAGCTTAGCCACTTATCTCTTACCAGCAGCTCAGATAGGCTCAAATCCTCAGCACGTTGCTTGCTGCGTGACCACAAGCCTAAGCTAGCTAAAGGCAAAGTCACAATTGCCGTCGAGGCCGCTGCAAGCAATAGAACTTCAGCTAATGGAATAGCTCTGTGTGAGATGACTAGACCGTAGTAAACGGTTGAGAGTGAGGCGACCAAAGAGATTACCAACAAAGCACCTAAGGCATTACGCGAGGCGGCGATCGAGCGTCACCTCCGTCGGCCATCAAGCCAAACAGCCAGATAGAGACCAGCAAATATCGCCTCACCAACGATTGCTACCCAAATGCCAGAACCTGCTGTCCCGCGAAAAAACTCATAAATGCCATCGCTAAGCAGTCCAATCATCGCCACAGCGATTCCAAGTATAACTATCTGCCGTAGGCTCGAAGGCGGCGTGTCGCGCCCTAAATATGAGATCGTCGCTAAGCTCAAAAAGAGCATCGCTGCTCGACGTGACAACAGATCTGCTGTTTCGTGAGAGATAGCCATCATCGGTCATCACTTCAGCAGCTTGTAGGCCCAGCGTATGAAGCTGCTGATTGAAAGACACGATGCGATCGCGTCTTTCTTGTAACTCAGTATCAGAGAGTTCTACAGCGCTCAGAGTGTCTGCTAATCTTTTTCGATCCTGGAGCTTTCGCGGTTTCAGAAGCTTTATTGATGGCTCCTGACAAAGAGGGCTGCTGCGTATTGGTAGTTTCTTGTAGTTGGTAGCACTCTGTCGCAACTTTGTTGTTTCCACCGCAGCTTTGTAGTGCGAGAAAGCAAATAAATGCAATTAGCGTTCCAACAGTAAAAGCTTTACTCTGACCGTGTTTGAGTATTGCTATCTTTGCTTTGGTCATATTCTGTTTGCATGAGCACTACTGATCCATCAGTCAAAATCAGATTGCACAAACAGCCATAAGCTTAACTGAGTAAAACTCATGAGCAATTGATAGATATAGCAAAGCGCGGATGCATACTCTTCGAGAAGGCAAAGCCTACGCACTTTGTCTTGGTAGGCGTTCCCTGTCTTGGTAGGCGTTCCCTTAGCGCCGTGCGATGACGCGGGTTCCTACCGCTGTCTTGGTGCGCGTTCCCTAGCGCCGTACGACGACGCGGGGTCGCACCGCTGCTATGGCGCTTTGCACTATGGAATAAGGGTTTCAGCCTTTTGTGGTGTAGCAAGCAAAGTGCAGAGAGCTATAGTAGCTTCTTGAAGAACAGAGTTAACTGACCTAGGAAGAGACCCATAGTACAGTTTTAAGCAAGCGCAACGATTCTGACAGGCTCAGACCTTCATTGTTGAGAAAAGCGTACTTTTAGCCCTCGCACTTTTGCTTGAGACCCTCAGCATATGCCTTAAACGAGTCCGTAAGGTCGGGAATCATGCGGTTCATGATAGGAGAGAGCAAGCCGCTAAATACCTCACTCATCTTGAACTCAGTTGTGCCATCGGGTTGGGGGGTTAAGGTAACGGTGCGATCGCCTCTAAAGAGATTGAGCGGCAAACCACCGCTGAGGGTAAACGTTTTAGGGCTTTCTAAATGGCTGACCTCAAGCTTCATTGGGCGTTCAGGTTTAGAGACCGTGAACAGTTTCAAGACTGCGCCATTCTCAATTCGTCCTTCTAGACGATGAACGCCAGTTGCCCAGTCTGAATAGCTAGTCGCATCCGTCAGCACAGCCCAAATCGCTTCTGGAGGACGCGCAATCTTAGTGGTTGCAACAAAAGATTTCATGACGGTAAGTATCAGCTAGCTAGCGCTTGCCATGAGAATATCACTTTTTCTACAGGCGTTCGGCAACCTGTTTTAGGCGCTGTAGTTGAGCTTCCATATCTTTTTTGGTCCAACCCGCTGCAAACTGGTTGAAGCCAAAGCTGACTAGCGGATTGGGAATGGTGAATTCAAATTGGTTTAGCAGTGTCGTTCCGTTCGATTCGGGCTGGCACTCCCAGCGATCGCGCCCCTCGAAAAACCCATCAAATCCCCAAACCACCAGCCCCGGCTGCCGTTCAATCACAGTGCTATGCAATGAAGGTGCCAGCACCGGAATCTTCAGCTTAAAATCAAATTCGCTGCCCAGGGTCATTCGCCACTCTCCTATCGGCTCACAGACCAAAGCCGGATTTAACCATTGGTGCATCAGGTGCTGCTCTGTAAAACAGCGTTCTACGGTGGTGGAGTTTGCACGGATAAAGACAGATTGTTCGTAGATAGTCACGGATATTGCTCCCCAAAAGAACGCCGAAGAACACTTGAAAGATCACACAGTACTGTTAATAGCTTTGCTGTTAGCGGCTCTTTCAAAATCGGCAGTTGCCGCAATGGTTTCGGGTACGTCGAAAAACGCTTGGGCGATCGCATCAGAAAACGTAAATGTATCCACTCCACGTTCTGCTAGCTCAGGAATATCCTCCACGTTACGAATGCTCGCGGTCAACACCCGAGTGGTAGAGCCCACACCCTTTAGCACCTGCTGCATTGTCGCCACTTCCGCAAAGCCGTCTCGACCTAAATCATCAATTCTGCCTAGATAAGGGGCGACATAGCTCGCACCAATAGCGGCTGCAATCAGGACTTGATGAATAGAGTAGACAGCGGTCAGTGTCACCGGAATGCCCGAACGGATCAGCATTTTGGCCGCCGTCGTACCCGGCTGGGTCGCGGGTAGCTTGACCACAATCCGCTTGTCAAAGCTGCTCAGCAGATTGCCGATGTTCAAAAGCGCTGGCACCGAATCGCCCCAGGCTTGTAGGTGAACTTCTTGCATGCCCAAGTCAAAAGCCTTTTGAGCTATGGACTTTAATGCGCTGGGCTCACATTCGACGCCCGCTCTTTCTAGCAGTAGCGGATTGCACGTTACCCCGTAGAACATGCCAGTCGGCAGCCACTTTTCCCAAGCCGCCGTATCAGCAGTATCTAAAAAGAGACGCAGATTCGGCAAGCTATCAGTCTCACCAATTTTCTCTGGGGAGCTTATTGAGGTGTTTGAAGGACTCATTCACCCTCCCCTCCAATCACAACGTCTCTAATTCTCAAGCTGGGTCCACCACAGCCGACTGCCAGGCCACTTTGTCCGCCTTTGCCACAGCCACCTGACTCGTCCCAATAAAAGTCGTCACCAATCGCTTCGATATTAGCTAGCGTACTGAACACGTTGCCCGAAAGGGTCACATCCTGTACAGGCTCGGCAATTTCACCTTCGCGAATCATCCAGGCTTCACCAGCGGTAAAGGTAAACAGCTCGCCGTTGGTCTCTCCTCCAATCCAGTTGCGGGCGTAGATGCCTTCGTCAATTCCAGAAAATAAATCGGCTACAGGCGTGTCACCCCGCTCAATCCAGGTATTGGTCATCCGCACTAGCGGCGAATAGTGATAGCTCAAACAGCGGGCATTGCCAGTGGGCATCTCACCCAGTTCTCCTGCCGTTTCGCGCGAGTGCAATCGACCTGTCAATACGCCGTCTTTGATTAGCTGAGTAGTGGTCGCGGGTGTGCCCTCATCGTCATATAAATAGCTGCCGCGATGGCCTGCGGGTGCAGCGCCGTCAAAAATCTGTAGCGCTTTGGGTCCAAACCTGCGCCCGAGCGACATGGTTTCTAGCAGCTCTGGATTTTCGTAGATCATGTCGGCTTCAGACAAATGGCCAAAGGCTTCATGGACAAACAATCCGCTGAGAATCGGATCGATGACCACAGTGTAGATGCCGCCTTTGGCAGGTGGCAGCGTCAGGGCGTTGACAGCGCGATCGCCCGCTGCTTTGACCTGCTCTTCTAGCCCTAATACATCCTCATAAGCTCGCCGAGATCCGACCGTTTCTCGTCCAGTTTGGACTTTCTCGCCCTGTCTGGCCGTTGCCGAAAATCGCATCTCTAGATCGGTCCAGTTCTGCTCGATCAAAGTGCCTTCAGAAGTCGCAATCAAAACCTGCTGATAGCTGTCTTCGTAGCGTACAGTTGTCGAAGCAATCTCAGGATGCTGCCCTTTGATCACGTCGATGTAGTGATGGCACAGCGCTTTTTTATCAGCTAACGAAACATTTCTCGGATCTGTTCCGGTCAGGGGTAGCGTGCAGGTGGTCTGGATGATATCGATAGGGGCCAGCCGAGTCGTGTCGTTGCCGACTAACCGAGCAGCCGCGATCGCATCTTCCATCCGCTCTGGCAAATCGCCCAGTCGGTTAAAGCTCGCAAATCCCCAGCCGCCCTGATAACAAGCGCGAACCTGTCCACCGATTGCTACGCCTTCACTCAGCGCCTCTGGCACGTCTCCTCGCAGCCGAATCTCACAGCCTTGCGATTTCTCCAACCGCACCGCTAAGTAGTCCACCCGATGCCGATATCGAGCAATCAGATCACTTACCTGGTTCTTGTACCTTTCCATACCCAAACTCTAATCACAGCCCGTCATTCGTACTACCATAAGCTTAATGCCCTTCCTACTAGAGCAACACACCTATGACTGGTGAACTTGGTTACTCCCTGCCGCCCGCTATTCGCCGTATTGCCGCGAATTTTAAGCGCGTAGGGTGGGCTAGCGTGTGGATACAGGTTGTGGTCGGCGTTATTGCTAGCATTCTATTTATATTCAATGCATTAGAGCCAAATGCAGGATTCACTAGCGCTTCTGCTGATCTATTTACCACAATAGGACTTCTGACTATCTTTATCAGCGCGTTCTGGGGATTTCGCTACGTCCTTTTGGGTCGCAAGCTCAGTACTACCAATCCCGATCTGCGCCCCAAACCCAAAGACGCTATCAGAGCGATTCGCATCGGCATTTCTATCAGCTTGATTGGTATGTTGATCACTATCTTTGGTGCTGAAGTCGTGATTGCCGATCTTTGGACTCGCTCACTAAGGCAAGTAGCAATCGGTGTGACTACTCAAGATTCATCAGCATTTATCAACGCTGCAGATATTGCCGTAGTCTTCTCGGTTATTAACGCTATCTTTGCCCACTACATCGGTTTGTGTGCCTCTATCTGGCTAGAATACGTCACAAATCGTCAGTAGTGCTGACTGATTAGAAGCTCGAACCTGGCTGCTGTAGGAAAGCTATCTCTGCTGGTGTACTTTGGCGATCTAGAATTTTATTGCGATGGGGGAAGCGGCCAAACTGTTCGATCACCTCTCGATGACGCTTTGCATAGTCCAAACCGCCTTTAAGTCCTGGATCTAGATCGGGAAAGTTCTCGATCATCTGCTCCATCAGTTCAACGCAGCGGTTTTGGTGGTGCATATCCTCGCTGTGTTCAAAGGGCAAGTACACAAAGAAACGATGTGCGGGCATTAGATCTCGATCGCGGCCAGCGTTGACCAAATGCTGAGCTACTTCTAGTGCCTGTGCATCCGTTGCAAAACTGCGCGGTTGACCTCTGTAGAGATTGCGGGGAAACTGGTCGAGCAGCAGTATCAGCGCTACCGCTGCTGACGGGAGTGCTTGCCAATTCTCATAGGCTCTCTCAGCGGCCTTTTGAGTATCGGTAAGGAATCGCTGACGGATTTGTTCATCGAAAGCTGGATCTTTGATGAACCAGCTTTTGCGATAGTGACCGTAGTCTGGGTCGGTAGAATCGCCAAACCAAAAAGAAAGAATAGCTTCGACTCGGGATTGAGGAATATCCAAACTAGCCATATCGGAACCAACCATAATAGAACAAGTCTCCTAGTGATTTAGTTTTAGCGGCTCTACACCTTTTTAGTGCTTCTATGCCTTCTTATAAGCTCCTAGGCAAGCTTCTGGGAGAAAATCACTATGAGAAAACCGCGACTAAAAGATTGTAGGAAATTCCACGTCCGTGTTGAAAAGGATGTCAGCTGTACGTTTTTTGACTTAACCTAAGCCATATATTTCGACTCACGTGATATGTCTTTTCTTTCTATTGTGATTGCGATCGCCTTACTTCTAGCGGTCTATAGCTGGCTTACTGGCTATCGCTTGCCTATCAATCGGCGCGCGCCTGGCACTCATCACACCAGCCTCCCCCGTGAAAGAGGCGTTTCTAGAAGCACCCGCAAACAGCTATTAAGACTGGTCGGTGGCAATGCTTCTGTGGCTCAGCGCCTAGTACAAGATGTAAGCGATCGCAATCCTGATCGACCAGAACAGTGGTGCTGGGAGAAGGCTATTTACGATATCGAGCGCGATCGCAGAGCTTAAAACTAGATTTACCTGGCCACTTCTTTGGCGGTTTATCTAGCCATTGCAATTCAGCCAACAAATCACATTCTCTTGACAGAAGGGCCTTAGTCCCAGCGGCTAAGTCCTGTAGTGTTAAGCAGAAAAGTGAATGGCATCAAATTTTCTTTATCTATTTGAGTTTTGGGCATACTTACGGCAAGGCTTTGGCTGTACGTCCTAAGTAGCGTCCGAAACTTAGCACTATATCTGCTGATCTAAGCCTAATTAAATAGAGGAACGTTTTTATAATGACCCAAGCGAAGCGGGCACTAATTACAGGCATCACCGGACAAGACGGTTCTTATCTAGCCGAACTGCTGCTAAGCAAAGGCTACCAAGTTCACGGCATCATCCGCCGTACGTCTACTTTCAACACCGACCGGATCGATCATATCTATGAAGATCCCCATAAAGAAGATGCCAGTCTCTTCTTGCACTACGGCGATCTCAACGATGGCACTATGCTTCGCCGCATCCTAGAGCAAGTCCAGCCAAACGAAGTTTATAACCTAGGCGCGCAGTCTCACGTGCGCGTCAGCTTTGATTCGCCCGAATACACTGTAGATACCGTTGCGATGGGTGCACTGCGGCTGCTAGAAGCCATCCGCGACTACCAGCAGCGCACCAGCAGCGAAGTCCGCTACTACCAAGCTGGCTCTTCCGAGATGTACGGCAAAGTTCAGCATGTTCCTCAGTCAGAAGAAACGCCTTTCTATCCCCGCAGTCCCTACTCCTGTGCCAAAGTCTATGCTCACTGGCAGACTATTAACTACCGTGAGTCGTATGACATGTTTGCGACTAACGGCATCTTGTTCAACCACGAATCTCCCCGTCGCGGTGAAACCTTTGTAACTAGGAAGATCACTCGGGCGATCGCTCGTATCGTGGCCGGACAGCAAAAGAAACTCTACCTTGGCAATTTGGATGCCAAACGCGACTGGGGCTACGCCAAAGACTACGTCAGAGCCATGTGGCTAATGCTTCAGCATGAAGTCCCCGACGACTTTGTCATTGCCACTGGCGAGACCTACTCTATCCGTCAGTTTCTAGATATTGCCTTTCAGTACGTCAACCTCGACTGGACTGAGTTTGTCGCTTTTGATGAGCGCTACCTTAGACCGGCTGAAGTAGATCTGCTCATCGGTGATCCAAGTAAGGCAAATAAGGTCTTGGGCTGGCAGCCAGAAGTTAGTTTTGAAGAACTTGTGAAGCTGATGGTAGATGCCGACTTAGAGGCAATTGGTGAACAGCCAATGAACAGCAACAACGGCGGTCTCAACGTAGCTACTATTCGCCGCCAAATGATCGGCTCTATGTCTTAGTTCCTCAGTCAAAACTAGCAAGACTCACGATCGATGATTTCGATGTGATCGCAGTCCACTTGCAGACATTATGCAGATAAGTTGTGTATATGAAACTTTGCACACAAGCTGTGGTGTTCTCTAGTGGGTCTGCTCATAGCATGGTACGCATATGTATAGCAAAGCGCGGATGCATTCGCACTTTGCTGTGGCACTTTGCGCTGTACGACAAGGGTTGTAGCCTTTCGTGGTGTAGTAAGCAAAGTGCGGAAAGCTATAGAAAGCAGTGCTTTGCAAAGGCAGGGGTAAAGGGCAATGGAACTAGCAAACAAGAAGATACTAGTCACAGGTGGAGCTGGTTTTTTAGGCAAGCAGGTAGTAGATCAGCTGCGGCAAGCAGGGGCTAACCCTGATCAGATCCAGGTTATTCGCTCGCGCGACTATGACCTGACTGAGATGGATGCCTGTAAACGCGCGGTTGTTGGTCAAGATGTGATCATTCATCTAGCCGCTCACGTGGGCGGTATTGGTCTTAATCGTGAAAAGCCCGCAGAGCTGTTCTACGACAACCTGATGATGGGTGCCCAGCTCATTCATGCGGCTTATCAGGCGGGCACAGAAAAGTTTGTCTGCGTCGGTACCATCTGCGCCTATCCCAAATTCACCCCTGTTCCCTTTAAAGAAGACGATCTGTGGGCAGGCTACCCTGAAGAGACCAATGCTCCCTACGGCATCGCCAAAAAGGCTTTGCTTGTACAGCTCGAAGCCTATCGCCAGCAATACGGCTTTGACGGCATCTATCTACTGCCTGTCAATCTCTACGGACCTGAAGACAACTTTGACCCGCGCAGCTCGCACGTTATCCCGGCGCTCATTCACAAGGTTCACGCAGCTCAAGTCAACGGAGATAAGACGCTGGCCGTTTGGGGTGATGGCAGTCCCACGCGCGAATTTCTCTACTCCACGGACGCTGCTCGCGGCATCGTGATGGCGACTCAGCGCTACTCAGATGCTGCTCCTGTCAATTTAGGTACTAACTCTGAGATTTCGATCAAAGATTTGGCAGAGCTAGTCTGTGAAGTGATGGACTTTGAAGGTGATCTGGTCTGGCAAGCTGACAAGCCAAACGGTCAGCCTCGTCGCTGCTTAGACACAGAGCGGGCTAAGCAGGCTTTTGGATTTGAAGCCCAAGTCGATTTTCGTGAAGGGCTAAAAAAGACGGTCGAGTGGTATCGCCAGCATGCAAAAACGCTTCAGCCAGCCTAAAAGGGAAAAGTAAATGACGCATTTTCCAGAGCAGCTTCAGTCTTTACAAAAGTTCGATGGACCATTCGACGCATTCAAATTGGAAGCGAAAGACTGCGACGTGCTATTTGCATCATATCCAGCAGCAACAGTCATCCCTCCCCATACCCATGAAACGGATAATGTCGGTGTGATTACACAGGGTGAGCTTGTACTCCTTATGAATGGGAAAGAAACCCGCTATAGAATCGGTGAGTGGTATCACGTTCCGGCTCAGGTTACTCATTCTGCCCGGTTCGATGAAGCGACTTCCGAGATTGAATTTTGGTTTTACTCGAAGTGAGGCGGGTCTATTATAATTATGGCGCAGTGCCCTAGCGAACTAGAAGCGAAATAGCATGGCAGAAGAGCAAAACCCGTCGAACCAAAACGCTGAGAATATCGTAGAAGGTGCGAAGCCTGAAGATACGGTTGCAGAAACTGCAAAGCCTGATGCCGATGCGAAGGGGCTAGAACAGTCGGATGACAAGAAGCCAGACGAACCCGTTGCCAAAGTAGAAGAGTCTTCTGGAGAGGACACCGCTAAGGCCGGCAATCAGCCAGCAGGTAAGACCGCAGGCTCGGAAGGCTCGGGTGAGGCAGATAAAAAGCCAGCCGCTGACTCTAAGGCGAAGCCCGCAGATAAAAAGCCGGCAGATAAAAAAACTGCGGATAAAAAGCCGGCAGATAAGAAAGCGGCAGACAAAACCGCAGATAAAAAGCCTGCGAAGAAGAAGAAGCCGCCTAAGCTTGAGGACAAACCTTTTAATGAGTTTATGGAGCAGCACTATTTGCCTAGTTTGAAAGAGGCTATGGCAAAGGAGGGCATTGAAGAGCTGAACCTAGAGTTTGCTAAGCGCAAGCTAGAGGTGATGGGTCAGAGCGGTGACGATCCCTATTGGCAGGTTCAAGGGCAGTGGACAGAGGCCAGTGAAGGCGATCGCCAATTCAACATTGCCTTTATTGACGAAGACATCTCAGGTCAAAAAGTGTTCACGCTAACCTCTAACGGTGCAGTGCCCAGCACGGTTGAGCAGTTCATGGGCGATGAGCGCCGAATTACATTAGATCTGATGGTGCTATACACGCTGCAGCGATTGAATGGTCAGAAGTGGCTGACTCGGAACTGAGCTTTCTGTTCTGGAGTTTTTTGCATCGGCTGTGATAGGCGAGGCCAGTGAGATTTGTCTAACGATTCGTCCAATACTGTCTCACCCAAGCAACTCCTGATATTTTCTAAACATCCATAGGCAGATGACGTTGATGGCTAGGGTCATGCAGATAGCGGTGACTACAGACCACTGGTCGGACATCTTAGCGGTGATGTGCCAGGGGATTAGAAAGGCTGCTACATAGGTTAGCGAATGAAGCCGCTTCCAGTTCTTTTGAAGTTTGCGAATGCTCCAGTTATTGGATGTAGCTGCGAGCAGCGCGAAAATGAATAGCAGCAAAAGACCGCTGATGCTTTTGCGGTAGAACTCTATGTCCGCTAGGGATGAGTGGTGTTGATAGAACACAACACACGCATGACAAACCGAGAGGGCAAAAGTCCAAAGACCAATAGAACGACGATTCTTTAGAAGAGTCCTGTAGAGAAAGGTGTACCTGAAGGCAGGAAAAACGGCCCTGAAGTTACTCGGTAGAAGAGTCGCTACATAGGTCAACATAGCGAAGAAACCTAACGTGTTATCCATTGGGGATACCTAGCGCAAAACGGCTAGCTAGCGTATGAAGGCACCCAGCGCCAGCAGCATTCTATACTTATGAAGATCTGGGCACACGTAGACATGCGTATTATTGACAGCTATCGCCTCAGATCATCTTTTTTATGCTTCTGGCATTCTTGAATACGTACGTCAGATGTATTGTTTCGTCGGCAAAGTGAGAACGAAGGGTCGAAATCCTCAGTCCAAAGCTTGCCCTGGAGTTTTTGGCTTGAAGGCCCTCAGTGCGGAAAGCCTCTAGTGAAGAAAGTGGCGCGTTCCTGTGAAAGCCATAACTAGTCCTAGTTCGTCGGCAGCCGTGATTGACGCTTCATCGCGGATGCTGCCACCGGGCTGCACAATGGCTTTGATGCCTGCGGCTGCGGCTGTTCTAACAGAATCGTCGAAGGGAAAGAATCCGTCACTCGCTAGAATCGCACCTTCAGACTGTTTGCCCGCTTGCTCTAGGGCGATCTTGACTGCTCCAACTCGGTTCATTTGCCCAGCACCGACGCCAAGAGTGGTGCGATCGCGAGTAATCAAGATGGCATTAGACTTAACATGCTTGACGACTCGCCAAGAGAAAAGCAGTTCGGCCAGCTCGGCTTCGCTAGGTTTCTTTTGGGTGACGATGGTCCATTGAGTCGGATTTGCGGTTAAGTCGTCTGAAGCTTGGGTCAAAAATCCCCCTGCGATCGCTCGCACAGTCTGCCTTGGCCCAGTCACCAAATCTGGCAGTAACAATATCCGTAAGTTCTTTTTGCTAGCCAAAATTGCTTTGGCCTCCTCACTGCAGGCTGGTGCCACTACGCACTCTAAAAACGTGCCTGTTAGTGCCTGAGCCGTTTCTGCATCGATTGATTGGTTAAGCGCTACGATGCCGCCGAAAGCAGAAACATTATCGGCGTCAAAAGCCTGCTGATACGCTTTTGATAGCGAGTCGGCGATAGCCACACCACAAGGATTCGTGTGCTTTAAGACCGCTGCAGCCGGACGCTCGTCATTTGGAAATTCGGCAATAATTCGGCGAGCCCCTTCTAAATCCACTAGGTTGTTGTAGCTGAGCGCTTTGCCCTGTAGCTGCTTGGCCGCTGCCCAGCCGCTGGCGATCGCACCGCTTTGATACCAGCCTGCGCTCTGATGAGGGTTCTCGCCATAGCGTAGGGTCTGCTTCAAATGACCGTTGATGGCGTAGCTAGCGGGTAGGGCAGCCGCTTCGTCTGGCTGATTTACTAGGGTTTGCTGCTCGGTGAGATATTGCGCGATCGCACAGTCATAGCTTGCCGTATGCCAGAACGCCTGCTGGGCGCAGGAAGCGCGAAATTCTTGGGATGGCCTGCCCTGGTTTGCCTTTGCTACCGTCAGATAGTCGTCATATTGGTTGGGGTTGCACAGCACAGTGACATAGCGGTGATTCTTGGCCGCTGCTCGGATCATCGTTGGACCGCCAATGTCAATTTTCTCGATGGCTGCTGTTAAGGTGACTGCGGGCTGAGCGACTGTTTGCTCAAAAGGATAGAGATTGACGACGACTAAATCGAAGGCGCGAATATCATTGTCGGTCAGATCACCTTGATCTGCTGCCTGGTCTGGTCTGGCTAATATACCGCCGTGAACTTTGGGATGTAGGGTCTTGACGCGCCCTCCTAGAATTTCAGGAGAGCCTGTGTAGTCAGCAACTTTAATGACTGGAATACCCGCGTCGCTAATCGCCTTTGCAGTACCGCCGCTACTGACGATTTCAAAATCAAGCTCTTCGGTGAGCGACTTGGCTAACTCAATCAGACCGGTTTTATCTGAAACACTTAGCAGGGCAAGGCGGGACATGGGCTATCTTCGTGGCTATGGGACAGGTTTAAAGAGTACAGCCTTTGAGGATCGAAGGGGGGAGCGGGGAGAAGTGGCTAGCATCCGGCGGTTGCTATATGATTGGCTGGGTCTGTGCCTAAGAGATTGACCTGAAATATCGGTCTGAGATATCGGCCTGAAAGACCGGCCTGAGAGATTGGTTAAAGAGACTAGAACGATGGTAGAGCAGTTGGGTTTGGATGCGATCGCAATTACGCCAGAAGGTGCAGGCGAACGGCTAATTGTCTTGCTTCACGGATGGGGTGCAAACGCGCAGGATGTAGCTGGGCTAATCAATGCCATTAACATGGTCAGCTCGCCGACTCGGGCGCTGTTACCAGATGCTCCGTTCGCCCATCCGATGGTGCCAGGAGGACTTGCCTGGTATAGCTTTCCGGCAAACTATGACTTTCGCAAGGCGCATGATTTTGAGGCGCAAGCCGATTTGCGCGAGAGTCGTCAGCGGCTTTTGTACTGGATGCGATCGCTGGCCGAAAAGACTGGCATTCCCCTCGAAAAAACCATCATGGGCGGCTTTTCACAGGGCGGCGCAATGACCTTAGATATCGCGCCGCAGCTACCTTTAGCTGCCATGCTGATCCTCAGTAGCTACAGCCATGCGCCTATTCCTACGTGTATTACGCCACGTCCGATTTTACTAATGCATGGTAGACAAGATCCTGTCGTCCCAATCGCTAGAGCATTAGAGACCAAATCTCAGTTAGAGAATCAGGGACTGGCTGTGACCTATCACGAATTTGATATGGGCCACGAAGTCTCTATAGATGCCCTTAGAGTCGCCAGTCGGTTTTGTTTATCTCTATAACGTTTAACTCTATTTAGTTAATAGAATCTATCAGACGCCGCGAGAAAGATTACACTTGAAACACGTATATTGGCTGGCATTGGATACATTATTTCCGCTTGCTAGTCGCTTTACACCAACTCCGTTTATACCAGCTTGTAGGGAATGGGCCGCCATGCAATCCACCGAATCGCTTGACACTAGCGCACACAACGAGGCCGCTGTCAACTCAGCCCCCCAGACCAACAATCACATCTGGTCACAAGATATTGCCCAGATGACACCAGAAGACGTAGCGCAGCTAGCCCAGCGACTAGAGCAAGACGAATACGCGACTCCGTTTGAAGGGCTACAAGATTGGCACCGCCTGCGAGCCGTTGCTTTCCAGCGTTCAGAGCTGGTAGAACCCTACATGCACCTACTCGATCTCGAAGCTTTCGACGAGTCGTAGGCGCTTTTATCAGGCACTTTTGTCCATGTCTCTGCAGGCTTCTTCTTCAATCAGCCTTTCTGCAAAAGGTAGTCCAGCAAATGGCGGCTTGGCAGCTAGTAAGCCCTCGAAGATCTTAATTGGCATAACGGGTGGCGTTGCCGCTTACAAACTGTGCGAAGTGACCTCGACGCTAGCCAAAGCTGGAATCGAGGTCAGAGTAATGATGACGCGGCAGTCTCAGAGCTTTGTCAGCGCGCTTACGTTTGCGGCGCTGTCTCGACATCCGGTTTATACCGACGATGACTTTTGGTCTGCTAAGCAGGCGAGACCTCTACATATCGAGCTAGGTGAGTGGGCTGATGTCTTTGTGATCGCGCCTTTGAGTGCGAATACGCTAGCGAAGCTAGCTCATGGACTGGCTGATAACTTGTTGACAAACACGGTTCTAGCCTCGACTTGCCCAGTCTTACTCGCGCCCGCTATGAACACTGATATGTGGCAGCAGGCTGCCGTTCAACGCAACTGGCAGCAGCTAGAGACTTGCCAACTAGCATCGCGATATCACTCGGTGGGGCCTGATGTAGGGCGACTTGCGTGCGATCGCATCGGCACTGGACGCATGGCAGAGCCGAGCGAAATCGTCACCGCGATCTACTCCCTGTCCCACACCAAAGGGCGAAGAGATCTGCTAGGGAAACACTTGTTGATCAGCGGCGGCACTACTCAAGAATACTTAGACCCTGTTAGGTTTATCGGTAATCCGGCGACGGGCCGCATGGGTATTGCTCTGGCGCAAGCTGCTAGTCATAGAGGTGCAGAGGTGACCTTAGTGCATGGACCGCTTGCTGGCGATCTGGCAAACACAATTCCAGCGCCTATCCGTACGATTGCCGTCACCGCCGCCGCTGACATGGAAAGCGCTATGCGATCGGCGCAGCCGTCAGCCGACTGGACAATTATGTCTGCCGCTGTTGCCGACATTCGTCCTACCCATAGCGCCACTTACAAGCTGCCAAAAGCAGAGCTCCCTACTCACCTATCTTTGTCTCCCGTTCCAGATATCGTCGCCCAGCTTGCTCAACAAAAGTCACCCGGCCAGCGAATTATCGGCTTTGCGGCCCAAACAGGTGATATTGTCACCCCAGCGCTTAGCAAGCTCAAAGGTAAACAGCTAGATGCTATCGTCACCAATCCTATTGACAAACCAGACAGCGGGTTTGGCAGCGCTAATAATCAGGCTGTCATTCTCTTGGCAAACGGTCAGCAGAGGCGGATTGATAATGGCAGCAAGCTGTCTTTTGCTCATCAGCTCTATGACTGCCTAGCGACGTATTGTCAATAGAAACTCGAAGTAGAATAACTGTAGCAATCGCTACGAAGCTTATCTGATAAGCTCCTCTGATGAGCTCTTTTGAGGGAAAGTCGTGTCAAGTAATGACTGTTCGATCCTGTTGATAGCTTTATATGAGCAGGAGCGATCTCTAAGATTCTAAGAAGTCACTTATGTAAAGCACTAACCTTTAGACAAAATTTATATGATGACCGTGACTTACCGGGTAGTTAGCTCAGTTTTTGGCATGGTTCATACAAAACTAAAAGGTCCATCAGTCAGTAGCTCGTATGCAGACTATCAGCAGGCAAGCGGATTTCTGGGTGGCATATTGACTCGCTTTAGGCAACAACAACTTTCACTTGAGCAGCGAGAGGTGGCGATCGCAGCTAGAGATATCGCCTGGGGTCTGCCCCTACCGCCTGTGACCAGTAAAGTCAAAAGACTACTCGATATTGTTGGCGCTGTGGTCGGACTGGGCATCGTTGCTATTTTGCTAGTTCCGATTGCGATCGCCATCCAAATCGATCATCCTGGCGCTATCTTCTTCAGCCAAACTCGCTACGGCTACAGAGGTCGTCCTTTTCGCATCTGGAAATTTCGCTCCATGATTCCAGACGCCGAAGCTCAAAAGCACACTGTTAAAAATGAAGCCGAAGGACTGATCTTTAAAAATGAAGAAGATCCCCGCATTACCCGGATTGGCCGCTTTCTTCGCCGTACTAGCCTAGATGAGCTACCTCAATTTTTTAACGTGCTAGTCGGTGATATGAGCCTGGTTGGAACCCGTCCGCCCGTGATTCACGAAGTCACTCACTACAATCGTTACCACTGGCAGCGTCTGGCCGTCAAACCCGGCATAACCGGGCGGTGGCAAACCAGCGGGCGCTCTAGCATCAAAGATTTTGAACAAATTGTTGAAATGGATCTAGACTATCAAGCCGACTGGTCTATCTGGCTTGACCTTCAAATTATCTTCAAGACAGTTGCAGTCGTCTTTGGTCGCAAAGACGCCTGCTAATTAGTACGCCCTTCGACGCTCCAAAGCTTACGCAGTCAGGATTTGGTATGACATCTTCATGCCTGCTGAATTGAGGAATTTCTACTGAGCGTCAGGTGATTGAGCATCGGGTACCTCTGGCGGCGTAGCGCTCTCAGCTTCTTCTGCTTCTGCAGCCCTGATAGCGTCAACCACTTGAGGAGGCAATAGCCGGATCCGGCTGAGCATTTCATCATCACTAGTATGGATCTCTTGCAGGATCACCTGAAGTGGAATGACCGCAACTTCAATGCCTAGATCCTCCTGGGGCAAGCCGGCTAGAGACTCGTCTAGGTCAGAACGCGAAAAATACATTGGGAAAACTGGTTCGCCATCGGGCTGCCATAGCGGTGCGAAAGCTCCGTTAGGCAACTGGGCATAGAATAGAGGCACCCCTCCCTGATAGTCTGGATCAATGGTGCGAGCATTGGCGACTTCTGCTTCTTCAGGTACTAGGGTGATCCGCAGCGGCTCTCCCTCTATTTCTTCAGCTACCTGATGAATGCGCTCTAAGTTCGTTGGAATTACTTTGAGAGTCTCAGTGTCTTCGGGCCGATTGGCGGCAATGTAGTCGCTGGCACTTTGCAAAGACACAAAGACTAGAATGCCATCTGGCCCAGCGATAGGCCCTTCCTCATCTTCTAGAATAAAAGAGAGAACTGCTTCACGCTGCTGAACAATTTGCTCTTCTGTTAAAGCCAAAACTGGCTCACTTAGCCATTTCGTTCCTATTAACCCTATACCTAGAGTGCTAACAGCTAGTGCTTGCGCGAAGATGCGGCGAATAGACAGCTTCATAAGTTCTCATATATAGGCAGATTTTCACCCTTATCATGTCGAGCCGCCCTATATCGCTCAAGCGGCGGTAGACAATAAAAATAATTGGCACAGTCAACTATATCAGTCGCAAGATAGCACTAGATGGCAGCTATCGGGATGACAGGATTCGAACCTGCGACATCCTGCTCCCAAAGCAGGCGCGCTACCAAGCTGCGCTACATCCCGGCCTTCATACTAGCATGGGTTATTAGCCTTTTCGGCAGCGAGTGAGATGATTAAAGCAATTAGACTAGACGAAATAGGTGAGAATAGCGCTCAGTATGGTGACATCTATCAACCATCCTCTCGATCAGCTACCTGGACTAACAAAGGTGCAGGTGCAACAGCTAAACGAGCTGGGTATTTTGACGACATTTGATCTGTTACGCCACGGAAATAGCGTGGCCCAAAGACAGCAGCTATCTACGCGGCTGAGCACTAATATTAAGCACATCAATAAGTGGACGGCTTTAGCGAATCTAGCCAGAGTTCCGAGTGTAGGTTGTCAGCACTGTGGCCTGCTACTACATGCCGGGATAAGTACGCCTCAGCAGCTAGCAAAGATGACTGTGCAGCGTCTGCATCCACAGCTATTACGACTACAGGTTCAGCTTTTTCGGCGAGCTGATTTAGCACCTGATATGGGCATGGTTGCTAGCTGGATCCAGCAGGCTCAGCAGATGATAGCTTGATGTCGATAGGTCTGGCCAACCGTAGATCTTGACATATGGCAGTCCGCATTTCGTCTTAGCTATTTGCCTCAGCCATCTTATTTGCCTCAGCCATCTATAGAAGCTACAGTCCTGATCGTATAAACGCTAAGTCCATAGCAGTTCACTATGCATTAGCGAATTGCTATAGCTAGCTCAAAGGCAAAAATCCCATTCATAGCGCAGCATAGAATTCACCTTCAGATCTACAAAGTGATCGTACAGCCACTCTGCTTCTCTTAGGGTGCCTTCATAGGTCAGCCCTAACCTTTTAGCAACAGCTTCACTTCGATCGTTGCCTACAGCGCAGCAGATATCTATCCGATTAAGATTCAGCGTTGTGAAGCCGTAATCTATCATGGATTGACAGGCCAGAGTCATCACGCCTTTGCCTTGGTGGGCGGCATCTAGCCAGTAGCCAATGCTGCTTGATCGGTTACTCCAGTTGATGTCGTGAAGCCCTATTAGCCCAACGATTATGTGGTCGTAGAAAATGGCAGACACTAGCTCCTGGCATAGATACGCTTTTTCGATTTTCTGTTTGATGAAGGCACGGGTATCTTTTGAATTTAGGTTTGAATCTAACCAAGGTAACCACTGCCTCAGATAGCTACGGTTGGCGTCGGTTAGGGCAAAAAGCGCATCTGTGTCCGCTAGCGCTAGCGGACGTAAGCATAGGTGCCTATTGATGCAACAGGCCAAACCAGAAGCAGCTATGCCTTTACTGTAGTTAGCCTGACTGAACTTTATCTGCCCTGAGAACACTATTTTTTGGCAAAACGAATAAACTAATCTGGATACCAAAACATGCCTTTGATCCCTTCAGGGTCAGGCATAAAACCTAACTGTTTATAGAAATTGACCACATCTGGGTCGGCAAAAAGGGTCACATTGCTGATATCTTCGCTGCGTAGCTTTTTGATCAGCTGCTTCATTAAAGCTCTGCCTAGCCCTTTGCCCTGAAAATCAGGGTGGACAACAACATCCCAAATAGTGGCATTAAAAGCGTGATCTGAGGTTGCTCTTGAAAATCCAATTAGCCGTTTGCGGTTACTCTTTTGCTCCCACATTGTGATCACTAAAAAGCTGTTTTGAATTGCTTTGCGTACCTTTCGGATGGGTCTACGAGACCAACCTACAGCGTCACATAGCTCTTCCAATTCATAGAGGTCGATTGTGCGATCTACGCTAAAAAAGATACGACTGTCGTCTGTGTTCTTAGCTTCTGCAATGTATCCGACACCAGCAGTTTGCTTGGAAGCCGTAGCAGCATCAGAGGTGGTGAACAGGCTTTTCCAGAACCCCATGCAGGCAATTTGAGTAGATTTAAGATCGAATTAAGCAGCGCTCGATAAAAGTATATCGTCTGAGTGCTCACTTATTAAGCTTACTTTCACTGGTGAGAATTGTGAGCAGTAAGCGCTCTGTCGTCTCTATATTGCTCTAGTTGATCGAACGTAATAATCGTTGTCGTATAGGAAAAACCTCAAGGCAGCTCTGTAGAAACTGCTTAATCCGCATAGATCCGGGCAATCTAAACCCAGCATCAGCCTTATAAATAACAAGCTAAAAAGCGTTAGCCCAGCTATGGCAACTGGTTTAGAACCATCTACCTTGGAACTGCTCAAGCGTTTCAATCGAGCGTTTCCTCAATTCTATGAGCAGTTTGTAGATAGCGAGATACAGCTCCAAAATCTACGGCTGGCCTATCAGCTTTTTAGAACTGAAAAAGCGGTGATCGAATTGCACCCAGCGGGCGATCGCACCATTCTTCAATTTGCCTATCGCAATCAGTCTTTTCTCCTGAGCGATATTTTCGGCGTGCTAGCTGCCTACGGCCTCACTATTCACAGCCTCAGTCTCTACGGCCAGATCTATCCCCCTATGCTGGTTTTCGCAAAGCTAGAAGTCTCTAGAGGGGGAAAAGAACTCAGCTCCAAAACCGCTGAAAACGTCAGTCGTGCCGTTCGTGAAGCCTTGTCTGGTCGGTTCGAAGTCGAAGAGATGCTGAACGTAGAATTCAACCTAGGAGATGGCCTAACCGATGTCGAAACCGAATTCTATATCGATCCGGTTTTTCATCTACCCGCGCTGCTAATTGAGGCAGAGAATCGACCAGGGCTGTTCTACAAGGTGATGTACACCATCTGGCAAGAAGATCTGCTGGTGCTCAACGCCAATCTGCTAGTTTGGCGGGGCCGCACCCGGCTAATTCTCTATCTACTAGGGCCTAATGAAGGCGTAATCCCAGAGTACCTAGGCCAAAAAATTGCAGAGGGCGTACGACAAAGGCTGATGGGCAAATGAGCTGATTAGGCACGCTTCGTAACGCTTTAGCCAATGAAAGTGTCCTCAGCGTCTCGACAGAGACTATACGCTGAGGCGTTAGCATAGAAGTATGCTGACCAAGAGTATTAGAGGCGTTCCTCACGCCTATGACTTTACCTATCCAAAGGCCGATGCGCGAACCAATTTTCCGCCTGACCAGCTTGAAGAAGGGGCTTGTCCCTTAGTCTTTATTCATGGCTGGCTGCTGAGCCGGACTTACT
Organism: cf. Phormidesmis sp. LEGE 11477; assembly: GCF_015207105.1. GTDB lineage: Bacteria > Cyanobacteriota > Cyanobacteriia > Phormidesmidales > Phormidesmidaceae > Phormidesmis. The sequence goes on along the minus strand of NZ_JADEXO010000006.1, from coordinate 15,663 downwards.
GGCAGCCTCTGGTTCAAGCTCTTTCTACAAGCTATCCCTGTTTGACCTATGACATGCGTGGGTTTGGCGAGTCAGTTTTACCTACCGATTTGCCCGATGACCAGTCTGGTGAACAGCCCAGTGACCAGTCCGATGAACAGACAGGAACGAACTTACAGACAATCGATTTACCAGCGGGCCGTTTTTTGCGTGGGCGGCGCGATGGTCCAAAGCAAGCAACATATCAGGCGTCTACTTACAGTCTGGCCGCCTACGCCAAAGATCTAGAATCTCTACTCGACCATCTAGCGCTCGATCAGGTATGGCTGCTGGGGCATTCGTTAGGCGGCAGTGTCGCGCTTTGGGCGGCCTATCTGCTACCGGATCGGATCAAAGGCGTTATTTGTATCAACGCTGGCGGCGGTATCTATATTAAGGATGAATTTGAAAAGTTTCGGACGGCAGGTCAGCAGATGCTGAAGTTTCGACCTGGCTGGCTAGCTCAGCTACCGCTGCTGCCTAGAGCGTTTGCCCGGCTGATGGTTCAGCAGCCGCTATCGGTTAGCTGGGGTCAACAGCGCGTTCGCGACTTCGTCAGGGCCAACGCACAAGCTGCCAAAGGTGCTCTGCTAGAATCTACTACCGCAGCGGAGGTCTATCTATTGCCACAAGTCGTCAGCCAGCTTGAGCAGCCGCTTCATTTTATTACGGCTACTGAAGACACCATCATGCCCCGGCGCTATGTTGACTACCTGGCTAGTTTTCATTCAGGATTTGCCCAAGGCCGAATGGTCTCTGAGATACCTAATTGTGGCCACATGGCTATGGTTGAACAGCCAGAGAGGGTGGCACAGATCGTTCGAGCAGCCCTTCAGCCTAGGGCTTTTTGTCCGGCTACATAGAGTTCGCTGATGTCTGTAAGCGGCAGTTTTGACTGGGCACCCAGCGTGAGCGGCGATCGCGCTCCTCTATCGAACTGTGCTACTCCCGCGCAGGCGATCATTGCTGCATTATCTGTACAGTACTGCATGGGTGGAAAGAGCACTTTGATGCCGCGTTCTGTCGCGACCTGAGTTAATGTCTTTCTCAGCTCGCTGTTAGCCGCTACCCCGCCACCGACCACAATGGTGTCTAGCTTATAGTCGCTCGCGCAGGCGATCGCTCTCTTAACTAATGCTTTGACCACTGTGAATTGAAAACTCGCTGCTACATCCGCTGTCGGTACTCTGCCTTCTTGGTCTTTGCCTTTTTCGACTTTGCCTTCTTGGGCTAGCGCCTCGGCCTGCAGCTTTTCGATCAGCCGTCGTACCGCTGTTTTTAAGCCGCTGAAGCTGGCGTCGTAGCGATGAAAACCACCGCCCGGCAGCGAAATCTTCCCTTCTGGTAGCGCAAAAGCCTTCGGATTACCTTGCTTGGCTAATCGATCAATTACCGGGCCGCCCGGATAGCCTAGATCAAGCAGCCGAGCCACCTTATCAAACGCCTCACCTGCCGCATCGTCGCGAGTTTTGCCCAAGATCACATAATCGCCCGTATCGCGCACTTGAATCAAACTGGTGTGTCCGCCTGATACTAATAAGCACAGGAAAGGCGGCTGCAGATTTGGATCACTTAGATAAGACGCATAAATATGTCCTTCTAGATGATGAACGCCTAGAAACGGTTTGTCATGAATCATCGCTATAGTTTTAGCAGCGGTGATACCTACCATCAATGCGCCAACTAGGCCCGGCGCACAGGTCGTGGCGATCGCATCTACTTCTTCCCAGGCTAGTCCTGATTGAGCTAGTGCCTGGGCGATCGCATCGCCAATCACACCCACATGCTCCCTAGAAGCTACCTCTGGAACGACCCCGCCGTAGCGCTGATGAGTCTCAATTTGTGAGGATACTACGCTGCTCAATACTGTTCTGCCTCGCACGATCGCTACGGCTGTCTCATCGCAGCTGGTCTCGATAGCCAAAACAGTTGTTTGAGATTGCTCTAACTGCAGTAGTTCTGTTTGGATTTGTTCTATGAGCTGCTCTTTAGCAGGTTGTTTTTTAGCGAAAGAAGAGAATTTAGAAACCATAGTCCAGGCGTTCAATCGAGGAAAATTCTGTCTTTTGATAGACGTTTTGACAGGCTATGCCAGTGTTCCTAACATAATGTGTTGATGAATGTATCGGGATGTAAAGCGTTGCAGCGCTTTCTTTACGGGGCTCTCATCCGAGGAGTATGATTGCCTACAAGCTGGGTTAGGCTTGTGGATTTTTGATGAAACCTCCTGAAGGCATCGTGCTCTTGAAAGCATTTCATCAATAGATAAGCTTACTCCAAAGCTTCTATTAATGAGAGAGGAAACCTATATATGCGACGATTGTTTGCTCTGGCTTTAGTTCTCTGCCTTTCCCTCGGTTTTGCTGCGCCAGCAACCGCCGGAATTGCAGGTGACGATGTGTCAGGTCTAGTTCCCTGTAACGAGTCACCCGCCTTCCAAAAGCGGGCCGCTGCCGCTCCTACAGATTCAGCTAAAGCCCGTTTTGAGTTCTATGGCAGGACTAGCCTTCTGTGCGGTCCTGAAGGACTTCCTCATTTAGTTGTAGATGGTGATCTAGCCCATGCAGGTGAGTTTTTGATTCCTAGTCTATTGTTCTTGCTGATTGCTGGTTGGATTGGCTGGGCTGGTCGGTCTTATGTCATTGCCGTTCGCAGTGAAAAGTCCCCTGAGGAGAAGGAGATTGTGATCGATGTGCCTTTAGCTATTAAATGCACTCTAGGTGCGTTTGCTTGGCCTCTATTAGCTTTCAAAGAAATTGTGTCTGGCGCAATGTTTGCTAAGAAAGACGAGATTACAGTTTCACCTCGCTAGCAAAGTCTTTTTGGTAGCCTAGGTTGACTAGCTTGCCAGTGTAAGCACGTACTTAGGTTTACCAAATGTCTTTCTATCAGGGGATCACAGAATAGAGATACAGAAGTTCTAATAGAACTAAGCAGTTGAACTCCAAGGAGGAGTATCTATGAGCAGCAATTTTTTGCGCTATCTTTCGACCGCTCCTGTAATGGCTACTATTGCGTCGGTAGTTGCAGCGGGCATCCTAATTGAATTCAATCGGTTCTTTCCCGATTTGCTATTACATCCGTAGGCTTTGACAGACTTTCAAGTCTGTAGTCTGTTTTAGTGATTACGCAGCTGTGTTGAGTAAGTTTGGAGAACTAAAAGATTAAATATGCCAGCATCATCGAATTTTATTAAGCCCTACGCGGGCGATCCTCAAATTGGCAATCTAGAAACCCCTTTAAACTCGTCTGGGTTGTCTAGAGCTTTGCTTGAGAATTTACCGGCCTATCGCACTGGGCTTTCCGCTCAGCGACGAGGGTTGGAAGTCGGCATGGCCCACGGCTATTTGCTGTATGGCCCGTTTGCGCTGTTGGGTCCACTTAGGGACACCGACGTGCTTGGGATTGCGGGTTTGCTTGCCGCTATTGGTCTAGTGCTGATTTTGACCGTCTGTTTGTCTATCTATAGTGGAGCGAATGTCAGCTCTGAGATTTCTCGGAATACGCTGCCTTATAGACCACCTGAGGCTTTGAGCACTGATGAAGGCTGGAGCGAGTTCGCTGGCAGCTTTCTAATCGGTGGCATCGGTGGTGCTATTTTTGCATACTTTTTGAGCGCGAATCTGCCGCTACTAACCGGCTTGATAGCAGGCGCTCAGTAAGTGCTCTATTAGACAATTCTTGTAGGCGATTGGTGTGTATGATCGCCCCTAATACATTGAGTTACCCCTTGGATCGTTTGATTCGAGGGGTACTTAGTTATGGAGTTGTCTAAAATAAATTCTTGTTTACCGATCACATAGGAATTGAAGCAATGGATATTGGCGTTCCGAAAGAGGTTAAGGACAGGGAATTTCGGGTGGGGCTAAGTCCAGCAAGTGTAAAAGAGCTGTGCGATCGCGGCCACAGCGTCGTAGTTGAAACCCAAGCAGGTGTCGGTGCAGGCTTTAGCGATGAGGACTATGTAGAAGCGGGTGGGGCGATCGCGCCGGATGCGACGGGGCCGTGGCAGCAGGAAATGGTGGTCAAGGTGAAAGAGCCCTTACCGGTAGAATATGAGCTGATTCAAAACGGGCAACTGCTCTTTACCTATCTGCATTTGGCCGCTGGTAGGCAGCTCACAGAGAGACTAGTAGAAAGTGGGGTGAGTGCGATCGCCTATGAAAGCGTGGAAAAAGACGGCACGCTGCCATTACTTATGCCTATGAGCGTGATTGCTGGCAGATTATCTGTACAGTTCGGTGCGCGCTTTCTAGAAAAGCAGCAGGGTGGACGAGGCGTCTTGCTTGGCGGTATACCAGGGGTCAGTGCAGGTAAAGTTGCCATTCTAGGCGGCGGTGTAGTGGGTACAGAAGCCGCAAAGATGGCGGTGGGATTAGGCGCTCAGGTAACCGTAATCGACATTAGCGTAGAGCGTCTGTCTTATCTAGAGACCCTATTTGGATCGAGAGTGAATCTGCTGTATAGCAATGCGCCTAACATCGCCGCCGCTGTGACCGATGCTGATTTGGTAGTGGGTTCAGTGCTAGTGCCCAACCGCAAAGCGCCGACGCTGGTGACGAAAGAAATGGTAAGTGATATGCGGACTGGGTCAGTGATTGTAGATGTCGCTGTCGATCAAGGCGGCTGCATTGAGACCTTGAGGGTCACTTCGCATAGCGAACCAGTGTATACCGAGTGCGGTGTCGTGCATTACGGCGTACCTAATATGCCAGGTGCCGTTCCTTGGACAGCGACGCAGGCTTTGAACAACAGCACACTGCCCTACGTTTTGCAGCTAGCAGCCTCTGGCATGAAGGCGCTAGACCAGCCCTCTATAGTCGGAAAGGGATTGAAAACGGCGCTAAACGTGCAAAGCCATCGGCTAGTGCATCCGGCTGTGCAGAAGGTTTTTCCAGATTTGGTTGCCTAGTGCAGCGTCAGGTCTCGACCTCAGAAGACTAGCATTGACAGATCACGAGGCGTATAAGAGTAATAGCTCCCTAGACAGGAAGTCAAGACTGAGGCTCAAATCCCAGCAGGCTAGCGACTATAACCGTTGGGAAGCCTGTGACGGATTGGTTGTAGTCAGCGACTGCCTGGTTGTAGCGCATGCGTTCTGTGGCGATGCGGTTTTCGGTGCCAGCAATTTCGTATTGCAAATTAACGAATAGCTGACTGGACTGAAGCTGCTGGCTGTTGGTTGCAAAGGTTTGGAACTGGGCGATCGCGCTTTTCATCTGCTCATCTGCGGCCTGGCGTTCGGCGATCGTCTGCGCTGATAAAAAAGTTTCTCTAGCACTGCTCAGCGCTGAAATCACGTCTTTTTCGTGACTCGCAAAATTTTGAGCAACCTGAGTGATCTGGGGAATTAGATCGGCTCGCCGCTGCATTTGGTTCTCGACCTGTGCCCATTTGCCGTCCACGGTAGAACGCGCCGCGTTTAGCGAATTGTACACGCCGCCTATCCACACCGCCGTAGCGATCGCCAGTCCCATCGCCGCAACCCCTGCTATTTTCAGCACTTGTTTTTTCTGGCGTTGAGCTTGCTCAGCGGCTGCTTGCTCAGCTTTTAGCTCTTTGAGGGCCTGCTGCATCAGTTCTGCTGGAATCTCGACCTCTGATCCAGCCGCCTGTAGCTGCTCTAGCGAATAGGACTGATTTTGCTGCTGGTACAGCCTGCTAGCTTTTTCTAAAACCGCAGGCACCCACTCTTCTGGAATTGCGCTATTTGAGTTCATTGTTTTTGTTGAAATATGATTTCTGACTATCTACCAGCTACTGCCAGCCCCGCCGCCACCGCTAGAGCCGCCGCCGTAGCTGCCGCCAGAACTACCGGAGCTACTGCTAGAACTGCTAGAGCTAGAACTGCTAGAGCTAGAGCTGCTGCTAGAAGAAGTCTGAACTCTCGGGATCGTGGAGTAAGTGTTCTTTGTACGACCGCAGGCGTGGCATTTTTGAGTAGTCTGGCGGGTGCCAGTGGAATAGGTTGTGGCGTACTTGGTTACTTTGGAGGTCGTCTCTACCGCTAGCGCACCGCATGCAGCGACTTCACAGGTCGTGAACTTAGGATTCTTGCAATTAAAAGAGACAAGATGCGTATTGCTCTCGTCTATATGAGCATGGGTAGAACAGGATGGACAATGCCATGCTTCGTACATTCTGCTTTTAATTCCGAATTCGACCGTTTGCGCTTTGCTTAGTAAGGGATATAGCTGTTCGAAGTCTAGGGGGAGCATTGGATGAGCGCAGTCTCCGCAGACAACAGCGCTTTGGTAAGCGGGCGATCGCAACAGCCTTAGCATGATCGCATAAGCCCCTAGAAAGCCAATTAACACAGGGGGTACCAGAAGAATGAGTGGACCTGTGAACACCGCCAGAAACAGGCCAATAAAACACAGAAGTGCTAAGCGAGTTAGCTGTGCAATCGTATGCACTATCGGGTTCGGTGCGAGAGAAATAGAAAAGTATTTATCCCATTTAGCGCTCAAGAAAAGCTCATAGCCTAGCCATAGTCCAAAGCAAATTGGAACAAAAACGATTTTTATTCCGGTGAAAGGCCAGGTAAATATAGATAGCAAAAACAACAGCCAGAAGGCATACCATCCTGTATGGACTAACCGCTTGTGCATGTGATAGGCATCTAGAAAGCCACCTTGAATAGGCCTTTCGCTACCGCGAATAGTTAGCTCTGGCGTCATCCAAGCTACCAGGCTCTTTCCGTTTTTACCAGGCATTTTAGGAGATATTCGATAAAACCAGTTGCCCATGGGATTGCCTGACTCACGTAATCTGGTTGTTCCAGTCGGTGCGATCGCAATTTCTGGGTGCTTTCTTTGAGACAGCGACTTTAGCCATATTTTTAGTATTGCTGCAATCAGCATCAAAGCTAGCGTCACTCCGCCCAAGGAGCCTTGGTTTGATGGTCTATTAACTGATCGCGGCTCTGGACTGGCAGGCGCAGGGCTAGGTGCGGGCTGTACCGGTTGAGAGGTAGGTTGTGGAGAGATAGGTTGAGAGGCAGTCTGTGAGCCAGGGTCGGATGCTGGTGGTGAGGTGGACTGAGGCTGCGAGGATGTATAGGTCACATCAACTTCACTGTTGAGGGCCACAATCATTGCCCTAGTGCCTGCAATAATCCCAGCATCAAAGTTGCCCGCTTTGAACTGAGGGGTGACTTCGCGGTTGAGAATTGCACCTACTTTGGCATCGGGCAAGCGCCCTTCGATACCATAGCCAGTTTCGATTTCGTTGCGGCGATCGCCTTTAGAAACCAAGAATAGTAAACCGTTGTCTTCACCTGCTTTGCCAATCCCCCAAGTATTGAAAAGTTCGGTGGCAAAAGCTTTGGGCGTCGGAGACGGCTGGGTATCTGGGACGGTGACCACCGCAATCTCTGTGCCGTCAGCCGCTTCTAAGGCGGTGATCATCCAGTTAAGTTCAGCTTCGGCGCTGTCGCTGAGCATGTTGGCCATGTCAGTTACCCAGGTGCCGTTTTGCTGCTGAGGGTTGGGTACGGCGCTGATGGGTACAGCGAGGCTAGGCAGGGTGGAAAAGACTATCCAGCCGCTGATACACAGACAAATGAACGTACTTAGCAGTGCTTTTGGTGACGTCATCAGATGCTGTTTGATCTTCGCGGCTGAAAGCAGATGCATAGTTTAGATCCCTAGTTAGCGAGGAGAAGCTGATCGACAGTAGACGCCTGCCTACAGTTTTCCCCGCCTAGAGAGTCCAAAAGTACAAAGGAAATGCCTGATACTACTGAATAGATGGGTCAGCTAGCTGATTCAGTGCGAGGGATTTTTCGTATGTTTGGATGCGATCGCAAGAAACCCATCGCGCTTCAGTAGTGAAGGAGAAACGCGACGGGAGTGCGAGGAAAACTTAACTAAAGGGGACGAGGTGGATTACCTCGTTACAAACAGCCTGTCATCATAAATAGCCTTGTTCTATCAAGAATGCTTCGAGTGCAGTAGGAAAATTGGGGTGTCGATCAACTACCTCACCATTTTGATCGCGGATGCTCATGCCAAGACCCAGCGCTGGATCTTGGCTGTAGTGATTGAGCATATACGCCCAGCCCGACTCTACTTCGCCGACTAAACTCTTACTTGCTACGTAGGCGGCAAGCAGGCTATGAGCATTCATCTGCTGTTGATTTCGATGCTCAAGATCAGCAATTTTTGAGTAGATATAGTCTGGATAGTCTTGAGTTGAATTGATAAACTCACCATCGACTAGAGAAAAGATCATGGGCGGTGCTACTGAGCCTGCGTAGCTAGAAAATTTTGCGAGAAAATCACTGTCGATAGTGACGAACTCATACGAACCATCGCCATCAATATCTTCAAATTCTCCGCCCAGCATCTCGTCTAAACTGAGCTTGTTAAAATTGCGACCATTCCAACTGTAGACAGTCGTGGATAGGCAGCAGTGCGCCCCCCCAGTAAACGCCTGTACGGCGACCTCCATTCCCCCATCTTGATCGAAGTCTCCAATCAAGACACTACCGCTGCCGACTGCGATCGCAGCGTCTTTTACACTCAATTCGCCCTCATGAAAAATCTCATATCTCAATAGCGGACGATTCTCTGGTGTAATGTCTTCGCGAGCGGTGTAAGAGACTTTGACTTCTATCGGACCTCTAGAGAGAGTGACACTGTTCAAACTAGGCGTGTCGTATCGGATTTCTAGCTCAGTCAGTGGCTCAGGGCTATGAACTGTCTCAGTCTCAGCTTCGCTAGATCCAGATAGAAAAGCATCTTGTTTCGCTCGTTGTTCATTCTGTTCGACTTCAGCTTCGGCAGATTCAGATTCGGTGTCACTTTCACCAACAATCCGATTGACAGTTGGAGATGAAATCAATGAACTACCAGCCTGTAGGCCGCTACAACCAATCGTTATTAAACCAACTGCAGAGATTATCCAAAGCCACTTTTTCACTAATTTTCCTCTATCATGCAGACGCCGTGCAGATGTCACCTGTGTGAACACTTTGATCTACTTCCGAGAGGTGTTTGCTTATTCCTTGCTATATCTCAGCTAGTGACCAACGCTATAGAAAAGCCGTGACGCTGGTAGAGCAGGTCACGGCTGGGAGTGTGGGAATTAAGTTTGATCTGATGGGAAGAGGACGCTGCTGTCTAAAGCTTCAGCGATCCAGCTTCAGCGATCCAGCTTCAGCGGTTTAGCTCTGGGTAGGTAGCGGCTGTGGGCGCAATGAGAGCGTTCTAGTATCGCCATTGCGGTCAATATCTAATCGCAATTCTCTGTCTAGACCGTTGTCTTCGACCGCTTGCTGAACCTCTTGCCCGGTCGAGATGACGGTACCGTTTACTTGGCTAACGACATCGCCAGACCGCATGCCTGCTCTTGCTGCAGGTGAACCCGGCACAACGTCTGCTACTAGCACACCGCTGTCAGCCGAAACTCTAAAGCCGTTACTTGGATCTTGATTAATAGAGTCACGCACATCAGCAGTCAGATTCACCATCCTGATACCAATAAAGGGATGGTCTACTCGGCCATTAGCGACTAGCTGAGTCGAGATGCGCTGTACGTCGTTGATCGGGATGGCGAACCCGATACCGTTGGCACCCTGAATGATTGCCGTATTCATGCCGATCACTTCGCCACGAGCGTTGAGCAAAGGGCCGCCGGAATTACCTGGATTGATCGCCGCATCCGTCTGAATGAAGTCTACGCGCTTGTCAGGAATGCCGACTTGACCGCTGGTGCGACCAGTCGCGCTAACGATGCCCACAGTAACGGTATTGTCTAGCCCGAGCGGGTTGCCGATGGCGATCGCAACTTCTCCAGGCAGCAGTTCCGCCTCACTCACCACCAGCGTCGGCAGATCGTTGGCCTCTAGGTCGATCACTGCCACGTCCGTCACCGGATCGCTCCCTAGCACTGTCCCTTCAAACGTACGGCCATCTTTCAGCGTCACCTGTACGGTATCAGCGCCTTCTACCACGTGAGCATTAGTCAAGATCTGACCGTCCTCACTGACGATGAAGCCAGAACCGACGCCACTTCGCGTTCTTTCTCTAGGTATTTGTGGGCGCATCTGGTCGCCAAAGAAACGACGGAAGCTCTCGGGCACATTAGGCGATTGCTGAGTCACCGTCCGTGATGCGTTGATGCGAACCACTGCGGGTCCTACCGCCTGAACGACTTCAGCTACAGAGGTTGCTTCGGCTGGGACTGTCAGGCTGACGGGCACGGCGGCGGCAGACGGCTCAACGATGGCAGAATTTTCGGCGGCAGTTCGACTTAGTGGACTTATGGCTGTGGAGGTGGCTGCGTAGGTGCCAGCCGTCGCCGTGCCTGCACCCAAGAGTACCAACGCCAATGACTTGGCCAGCTTAGCGCCTCTTCGCGAGGAGGGCTGACTAGACTTATGTTCGGAGCGATCAACTGTCATGAATTACGGCTTTATCGAGGAACATCCTCAAGATACCGAGTGGTTTTGACAACGGGATGACGACGGTGTGGCGATCGTGTGAAACCTACGCATCTTGTTGGTATCTGGCCGCTGGACGTTTGGCCGCTGATGTCTTTCCAACGATGGATGGTCGCTTAGCTAGCAACTGCTCTACTGATGAAAAGGCTGATTGAGTGGCCAGCCGAAAGGGCTAGACAAGACAGTCTGCACAGTTTGAAATGATTTTGTCGCCCGCATCTGCCAATTAAATTAAGGAGTCTAAGGAATTTTCATGGATAGCAAATCGACAGTTGTTTGGCAGGGAAGCGCTAAGACCGGTACAGGCAAAATTACCACCGAAAGCGGCGTGCTAACCGAGTCTGTCTATACCTACGGCACTCGCTTTGAAGATAATCCTGGCACGAACCCAGAAGAGCTGATCGCCGCTGCTCATGCCGCTTGCTTTACGATGGCGACAGCGGATGAAATGGGCAGCGCTGGCATTGAGCCAGAGCAGCTTACCACGGTTGCAAAGGTAACGCTTAGTACCGCAGGCAACGAGCCTGAAGTAACTCAGATCCACTTGGATATCACTGCCAAAATACCAGCTGATAGCAAAGATGCTTTTGAAAAGGCAGCTAAGAGTGCCAAGGAGAACTGCCCTATTTCTAGGCTGATGAATGCGGATATTCTGCTAGATACTCACATCGAGAGCTAATTTTTTGCGGACTTTTCGCCGACTTTTCCAGGGGCTGACACAATAGAGAGGTTCCTCTATTGATAGATGCCTTCGTGTTAGCGCCTGAAACCCTATTTCCCTTTCAGTTAGACGATTTTCAGTTGGACGCGATCGCGGCTCTAAACCAGGGTCAGTCAGTCATCGTTTGTGCGCCCACTGGTTCTGGCAAGACTCTCGTCGGCGAATATGCTATCCACCGTGCCCTAGAGATGGGACGCCGCGTTTTCTACACTACGCCACTAAAGGCACTCTCTAATCAGAAGCTGCGAGACTTTCAGCAAGAGTTTGGTGAAGAAAATGTCGGGTTGCTCACAGGCGATAGCTCTGTCAATCGCGATGCGTCTGTAGTGGTGATGACCACAGAAATCTTTCGTAATATGCTCTATGGCACCACCATCGGTGAAGTGGGAACCTCACTGCAGGATGTACAAGTAGTCATATTAGACGAATGCCACTACATGAACGACCGGCAGCGGGGCACCGTCTGGGAAGAATCCGTCATCTATTGCCCACCCGAAATTCAGCTAGTAGGGCTTTCTGCTACCGTAGCCAACGGCGGCCAACTGACTGACTGGATCGACGAAGTTCACGGCCCGACTCAGCTAATCTACTCAGACTATCGTCCGGTGCCGCTCAACTTTCACTTTGCAGTAGAAAAGGGCATCTTTCCGCTCTTGAACAATCAGCAAACGGGCATTCATCCTCGGCTGAAGAACTATCGCAAACCCCCTCGTAGACAGCGCGGTCAAAAGAAACAAAAAGCAGGTGCGACGCTTCCAGGCGTTGTCAGTCAGCTTCGCTCCAAGGACATGCTGCCCGCTATCTACTTTATTTTCAGCCGAAAGGGGTGTGACAACGCTGTACAGACCGTCGCTAGCATGAACCTGGTCAGTGCTGCTGAAGCCGAGCTGTTGAAACGGCGAATCGATAGGTTTGTCGATCGCAATCCAGAAGCGATCCGTGCTAATCAGCTAGAGCCGCTGTATCGTGGCATTGCCGCTCATCATGCGGGCATTTTGCCGGCTTGGAAGAGTCTGGTAGAAGAGCTGTTTCAAGCAGGGCTAATCAAGGTTGTCTTTGCGACTGAAACGCTAGCAGCGGGCATCAATATGCCGGCGCGAACGACGGTGATTGCGAGCCTTTCTAAGCGGACTGACAACGGTCACAGGCTGCTGCATGCGTCCGAATTCTTGCAAATGTCGGGACGAGCAGGTCGCCGAGGCATGGACATAGAAGGCCATGTGGTTACTGTGGAATCTCCTTTTGAAGGCGCAAAAGAAGCCGCTGGACTAGCCATTGCGCCGCCGGATCCGTTAGTGAGTCAGTTTACGCCGAGCTATGGCATGGTGCTAAATCTGTTGCAGATTCATACGGTAGAAGAAGCCCAAGAGCTAATTGAGAGAAGCTTTGGGCAGTATCTCGCAACGCTGCATTTGGCTCCTCAAAAGGGTGCAATTACTAAGTTAGAACAAGACATCGCTGTGCTGCAAGATCAGCTAGCCTATATCGATGAGACAGCACTAGCAGAGTATGAGAAGCTACGCGGCTGGCTACGAGAAGAAGAAAGATTGTTGAAAATCCTGCGACAGCAAGCAGAAGAAAGACTGGGCAGCAGCGATCCGGTTGCTATCTCTTTTGCGATGGCAGGAACCGTTCTTTCTTTGAAAGGTAAGAATATTAAGGTAGCAACGCCCCTACCTGCCGTACTAGTTAGCAAAGTGCCAGGGCCTGGCCAGTTTCCTTTCTTGATCTGTCTAGGGGCGAACAATCGCTGGTATGTGGCGACGGTAAAGGACGTAGTAGCGATACATGAGGAATCTACTAGTCAAGCGGATAATCGCCTTCGCTCAGCAGACGATCTGACGCCGCCTGTAGAGTTGATCCATTCACCTGGAAAATCTCGTAAAGGTGACGAAGCCTCTGCTGCTGTGGCTGCGAAAATACCCGAAATTCCAACAATAGAGACGCAGGCCCCTGAAGTCAAGGAACAGCAAGAAAAGGCTGAAGCCGTCGCGCAAAGGCTGGCGAAAAATCCGGTGGCGCAACTGGAAAATCCAAAGGCGGTGGTCAAGCAGCAGCAGCGATTGCTTCGATTGCAAGCAGAGAGACGCGATCGCCTGCAAAAATACGAGGACCACACGCATCACTACTGGCTAGAATTCGTTAGCCTCATGCAAGTACTCGAAAACTTTGAGTGTTTAGAAGACAACGCCCCCACTGAGATGGGCCAGATGTGCGCGGCCATTCGTGGCGACAACGAACTCTGGCTAGGCATGGCCTTGGCTTCTGGAGAATTTGACGCGCTAGAGCCTCAGCAGTTTGCCGCTGCCTGTGCTGGCATCTTGATGGAAAACAACCGCCCCGACACCTGGATTCGCTATCACGCTACTCGTCCGGTGTTAGACGCGCTAGGCGGCCTGCGTGGTCTTAGGCGGCGTGTTTTTCAAGAACAAAGAAGACAGGATATTCAGATTCCAGTTTGGCTAGAAGAAGACTTGATTGCCATCGTAGAACAGTGGGCATTAGAAACGGACTGGCAAGAGCTTTGTAACAATACCAGCCTCGACGAAGGCGATATCGTCAGGTTGCTGCGTCGGACTCTAGACTTTCTTTCTCAGATTCCCCACGTTCCCTATCTTTCTGAAGACGTTCGCAGCAGTGCTAGGCAAGCTGCCTATTTGCTTAACCGGTTTCCGGTTAACGAAACGCCTGATTAACAGGCTGCTTAGTCAATCTGCTTAGTCAAGCTTCAAAATGCACAGCCTTTGGGCCAGGGCATCATTTCGGCCAGCTCTGTCGCAAAATCGGCTGGGAGTGTAGTTTGACTAAAGGGTTCACCAACGGTGCCAGCCATCGCGCGATCGCTATAGCCATCAGGGTGCATATGAACCCGTACAATCACAGGCTGATTCCTCACCAGGTCAGAGTCAATCGGCCCACCCGATCGCGTAAAGGGCTGCTCTTCAATATGGCTGTGAGCAAGAATGCGCCTGTAGATCAAGTCGCCCTCTTCGGTGACGACTTCCCACCAGTTGGCATAGCGATCGCATCCCGTATCAAGACTACGCACCGTCACCGCAAAAAGATAGCCTGCTGCCTCTTCTGTTGTTTCTACAGCGACAACGCTAGCAGGCGTCTCATCTGCTGACAGTTCTGTTGCTAGTGAATCTTCTCCGGTTGTAGCCCGAGTACCACAGCCCGCTAGACCCGCTATGAGTAGAGTAAGACCTACTGCAGTAATCTTAGTTTCTAAGGAACTGTTCATTGTTATAGATGTCTGGGTTGTAGATGTCTGAGTAATAGATGTCTAAGAGGTGAGTGGACTCAATTATCCTCACGCCAGCGGTTAGCAAGCTGCTTAATTTCAGATAGTTCTTCTGCTGTCATCCGATCTAGATTCTTCAAGATAAAGTTCATTCGACCCTGAGAACTCAGTTTCTCCCGATGACGGTTCAAGAAATCCCAATAGAAGAAGTTGAATGGGCAGGCATTCTCCCCGGTTCGAGCTTTGTTGTCATAGCGGCATCCTTTGCAATAGTCACTCATCTTGTTGACATAGTTAGCACTAGAGGCATATGGTTTGGTGGCTAGCACCCCACCGTCGGCAAAAAGACCCATGCCAATCACGTTGGTTTGCATCACCCAATCATAGCCATCAATGAAGGCGGCGTGGAACCAATCTTCTACTGCTTGAGGTGAAAGCCCAGAGATCAAAGAAAAATTGGCCAGGATCATCAGCCGCTGAATATGGTGGGCGTAGCCAGTGCGTTTGAGCGTATCGATGGTTTGGTGAAGGCAATTTAGCGGGGTGTCGCCAGTCCAAAAAAAGTCAGGTAGAGAATGGATATGCTCGAAGTAGTTGCGAGCGGGATAGTCTGCGTCTACGTGGTTGTAGATACCGCGCATATATTCGCGCCAGCCAAGAACCTGACGGATAAAGCCTTCTACGCTATTGAGCGGAATGGGCTGGTCTGAATCGGCAGCGGACTCATAGGCAGTGGCGATCGCCTCAATCACTTCCATGGGCTGCAGCAGTCCGATGTTTAGATAGGGTGAGAGTAGCGCATGCCACATCGTGTCTTGACCGGTGACCATGGCATCTTGGTAGGGGCCAAAAGTGGTAAGGCGATCGCGCACAAAATTGTCTAGCACCTGCAACGCCTGCTCTCTAGTCACCGCCCAGCTAAAGCTATCAGACTCGCCAAAGGTTTGATAGTCAGCCGTTTGTACTGTTTTCATCACGGCTTGCGTGATCTCGTCTGGTTCAAATCTCAGTGGCTTCGGCGGCGAAATTTTGCCTTTTGGCGGTTTACGGTTTTCCTTATCAAAGTTCCATTGTCCACCGACTGGCTTCTTGCCATCCATCAAAATATCAAACCGCTTCCGCCCCTCCCGATAAAACGACTCCATCAGGAGACTTTTGCGAGCAGTGGCCCAGGCTTCAAACTCTGCTGTAGACCACAGAAAGTGGTTATTTGGCGTTTGAACAATCTTGCAG